>NZ_JBJIAI010000005.1:0-311289 GCF_045311035.1 Mycobacterium sp. SMC-13 | reverse complement strand
TCTACTACGCTACGAGCACAGCCCAATCAGAGGCTGCGCACCAATAAACCGGTGTGCATCAAACTCGGGGCGGTTCAACGTCCCGTACTGCGAGCAGTAGTCGGGCAGGTCGGTGCCTACCGGCCGGTCCGCGTTCGAGCGGGACAGGTTGAACAGGTACCACGGGTCGTCATGCGGGTAGTTCGCGCGGACGCACGCGCGGACACGCTCAGGTAGCCGATGCAGCGCCGGGTCGATGTCCGACGACAGCCGGGACAGGTACTCCGCATCGAGTTGGCCGGTCTGCTCGAAGCGGTCGATGTTGCGATCGGCGACGAGGCGCTCGGGATTGAGTGCCGCCAGCCCCAAGAGCGCCACTACCCCGGCCGCCAGCACGGCGTGCGGCAGCCAACGCCCCGACATCCGCACACCCGCCACCGCGACGAGGAGGAACACCGCACCCAACCAGAGTTCGATGGTGATCACCATCAGCCGGTCGGTGCTGAAGCCGTACGCCTGCTGATAGAGCCACATGCGGTGGATCGCGGAGATGACGACGACAACTGAAGTGGCACAGAGGATTCCGGCGAGCACTCGAAGTACACGGCGGTCACCCGCAGAGACACGCCCCGCCACCCGGATCACGCCGCTCAGCACCAACAGCGTCAGCGCCGACACCCATAGCAACTGCCAGAAGCCCTGCCGCGCGTACTCAGCGTAGGTCAGCCCCTCGGTTTCCAGCACGTGGGTGTGACCACCGAACAACACCGCTGCCTGCACCGCGACGAACGCGATGAACAGCGCATCCAGTACGCCCAGCGGGACGGCCCACTCCCAGCGCGGCACCGGCTTCATCGGCTTGGGCGCGAGGACATCCAACCGCGGCGCGAACCGGGTCAGGTAAGCACCACCGAGGACGAACGCGGCGACCATGCCGAAGACGACGACACGGGCGACGACATCGACACCGTCAAAGCGCGGCACCAGCTTGCCCACCAGATGCGCGAAAGCCGCGTCCGCCGAGGCGAACAACGCGCCGAACACCAGAGTCAGCAGCACCGTGAGACCGACCACGGCCGCGACGCGAATCGGATTGGCGATACCCACCCGACCCGACAGCCCACGCCGCGTCCAACCGAGCACGCGGGCCGGCAGCGCCCACGCCAGGAACGGCGCGGTCAGGACCGCCGTCCAGGTACGTCCGCCGAACAGCGTGCACCACCCGACGATCCAGGCCGCCATGATGCACAGCACGCCCAGCCAGTCGGCGGCGAGTAAGGCGGGAACTGCCAGCAGCGCCAACGTCAGTGCGATACCGGCCCATTCGGTGCGCGTCGGTCGGCGCTCGGCGGTGCCGTAGACGACGGCGAAGACCACCACCCCGACGACCACGTAGCCGACGCTCAAAGACGACGGCCGCCACAGCGCAGTACCGAGCAGACCGGCCACCACGGCGAGCACAACCACACGGTGCGGCGCAGTCGCCAGCGGACTGATCGGCCACACCCGTCGCGGCAACATCGTCCAGCCGGGCTCACCGCGGCGCGGCAGTGCCGGCCCGATCAGCGGCGGGACCACCGGCGGCCCTGGATATCCCATCAACATCGTCATGCGGACCGCTCCTCTGATTCCGGAATGCTCACCCTGAAGCGGCATCCCACCGTCGTCTCCACCACATCGATGACCCCGCCGTGCAACTCGACGGCCCAGCGGGCGATCGCCAGTCCCAGACCGGTGCCGCCATCAGACGTGGCGCCGCGGGTGAACCGTTCGAATACCCGCTCGCGTTCAGCCGGCGCGATACCCGGACCCTGATCGGCCACCTCGAGCCGCAAGCCCGTCGCGTCGCGCGTCGCCCGCACCGTCACGCTGCCGCCGGGCGGGCTGTGCCGAATCGCGTTGTCCACCAGGTTGACAACCACCTGCCGCAGCCGCGCTGGATCAGCCAGCGCCGTCAGCCCGCGCGGTGACACCTCGACCGTGACCGACACGTCATCGGCGGAAACCGAGACGTGCTCGACGGCGGCACGTAGGAAGGCCTCGACGTCGAACCGGTTGATCCGCAAGGGAATTGCCCCGCCTTCGAGGCGCGACAGGTCCAGCAGATCGGTAACCAACTCACCGAGCCGTTCGGTCTGCGACAGTGCCAACCGCATCGTCTGCGCGTCCGGCTCGACCACACCGTCGACCACGTTCTCCAGGACCGCCTGCAACGCGGTGATGGGCGTGCGCAGTTCGTGGGATACGTTGCCGATCAGTCCGCGCCGATATTCGTCCGCAGCACCGAGGTCGGCTGCCATCTGATTGAACGCCGTTGCCAGCTGACCGATTTCGTCACGCGAGGTGGCACGGACACGAATGCTGTAGTCGCCCTTGGCCATCGCGCGGGCCGCGGCGGTCATCTGCCGCAGCGGCGACGTCATGCCGTGGGCCATGAACTGGGTGAAGAGCAGTGAGGTCAGCAGAGCGGACAACAGTGCGTACCGGAACTGCCAACTCGCGCCGATCCAGAAGGTGAACGAGGCCAACAGGATTGCCCCGCCCACCAGGAGTCCCATCTTGATCTTGAAGGACGCGAACGGGTCGAGGGGCCTGGGCAGCCGATCCCACAGTTCGCCAAGCGCGCTCACCGCGGCACCTCGAGGGCATAGCCGACCCCGTGCACGGTCCGGATCAGTTCCGCACCGAGCTTGCGGCGCAACGCCTTGACGTGGCTGTCGACCGTACGGGTCTCGGCTCCAGAGCCCCAGCCCCAGACGTGTTCCAGCAGCGTCTCGCGGGTCACCGCGGCGCGGGGCCGTCCGGCGAGAAAGGCCAGCAGGTCGAATTCGGTTCGGGTGAGATGGATTTCGATATCACCCTGGTGCACGCGGCGCTCGGCGAAATCGACGCGGTACTCCCCCACCGACACTGGCTGGTCCGCGGTCGCACGTTCGACGCGACGCAGCAACACCCGCACCCGCGCAACCAGCTCGCGCATGCTGAACGGTTTGGTGAGATAGTCGTCGGCGCCGATCCCCAGACCGATCAGCATGTCGGTCTCGTCGGTGCGGGCGGTCAACATCAGCACCGGCACTGGACGCTCGGCCTGGATGCGCCGGCAGACTTCCAACCCGTCGAAGCCGGGCAGCATGACGTCCAGCACCACCAGGTCGGGCTGTGTCGCTGCCGCCGCGGCCACTGCCGAAGGCCCGTCGACGGCCGTCTCCACATGGAACGACTCAGCCCGCAGCCGGGTCGCGACCGAGGACAGGATGGTCGGCTCGTCGTCGACCACCAGGATTCGCTTCACGCTTTCCGACTGTAAGCGCGGTTTGTGGGGCTTTCCGGCAGCGATTGTGAAGAAACTGTGGAGACTTGCCGAGATCGGCGCCAATTAGGATTGTGGTCGTGAAGGAAAGTCGCGTACCGCGTTCCGCTGTCAGATTGTCGCTGGCTGTGCTGGGTTTGGCCGTCACCACATGCCTTGCGGGCTGCGGGCAGACGGGCGGGAAGGCGGTTCCGGCAGCATCAACTTCAGCCTCATCCACGTCGGTGTCGTCGACATCAACCACATCGTCAGCAGCCCCGTCATCGTCGGTCGCGCCGGCATCGTCTCCGTTCCAATCGGAGAACGGCTTCGTGTGGATCACCGCCGCGTGCGGTAGTCCCGCGACCATTCCGAGTGACGGCAAGAACACGCTGCTGCCCAGCGCAACTGATTGGGCCATCTGTATGGGCGGTCCGGGCCTTCAGCCGACTTTGGTCGGGGTATACACAGCACCGTCTAGTCTCACGCACGACACATCGCAGCTGACCGCTGGCAAATATCGGTTCGCCACGCATACCGATGGAGAGTTGACGTGGATATTTCTCGTCGAAAGCACCGACCCGGCATCACTGCGGCCACTCGAACGGCACGGCTTTGTCGTCCACTGACCCCGCAAACTTGTGTCGTTTGCGTCTGTGAATACACGGTAGGCTGGCTGTAGGACAAAAAAAGGGGGGCCTTATGTTTGTCGATCCTGCGCTGCTCCGCATGGGCGCAGCCTTCGCCCAGAGCGCTGGCGCTATCGCACATGAAGGGGCGAGCCGTTTTGCTGACGCCTCGATATCAGCGGGCATCTTCGGGGATTTCGATGACGCCCACGACTTCCACCGATCACTCGTCGACTGCCACGAAACCCATGCGACCACTCTGAGTGGCTTCCGTACGCATCTGGATTCGCTGGCGGAACGCACCAACTCAGCCGCAACGATTTTTGAGGCCCAGGATGCAGCGGGGGCAGGCTCGATCAATGCGGCCGCCGATTCGATCTAGCCCGCATGTCGATTGAACTAAAACATCTCAGCATCCAAGAATTGGTCAGTGCCGCCGGCGGTGACCCATGGCAAATGAACAGTGCCATCCAAAGCGGCGCACCCGGTGAAATCGACGAGTTGGCAACAGCATTCCGAAATGCGAGTGGATGTATCACCGAAACCGAACACGATTTCACCATCGCCAAACAGCGCTTCGGATCAGCGTGGGACCGCCAGGACGGTGGCGGTCACCCGATCAACGACGCCGCCGAAGTCGTTCGTGTCACGGATAGTCTCCACCTCAGCAAATTGCAGATCTCTAAGCTCGCGGTCAGCCTCGAGAGCATTGCTGCCGCACTAGCACAGTCCCAGCGCAGCTCCGCCACATCGATTTCTCTCTTGGAAGGCGCGCTGAAGTCCTACGACCTTCAGATCGATGCGCGGATCGCGGAAGCGTCGAGGGCAGGCGAGAACGCGGACTGGGACGATCTCAAACGTGCTGCCGAAAGTCGCACTCGCACCGCGGTCGACGAAGCCAAGGCAATCCGTACGGCCTACACGGACGAACTCAGCAAGGCCCGGAACGCAATGGTCGCCGAAGGCTACGCAGCCGACCCCACCAAGGGTGCCGACGGCATCGGCGCTGGGCCGGCGCCGTCGGCGCCCGACAAGTACGGCTCCAGCCAACGTGCTGCCGACGACGCTCTCGTAAATGCACCCGGGCCGTGGACCCCTGAAAAACAGGCCGCGTCAAACCGACTGCGCGACTTTGCAACCGCCAACAATCCAAACGCCTCACCGGAAGCGAAGCGCTACGCAAGCGAACGACTCGACGATTTCACGATGGCCCAAACCGTGGGCCCATTGCCTACCGATCCAGTACTGGGCGGCGATGCTCGCACGCGTGCTCGCGCTCGGTTGGAGATGCAGCAAAGGCTGGAGCAAGGCTTGCTCGGCAAGGCTGGGGTGACTCCCGATAAAGCCACAGCCACACTGGACCAGTCCGAGGCACAGGCCCGAACCATGGTAATTGCCCGAGTACAGGAACAGTTGCAACAAGCTGGCATGTCAGCGCAAGGGGCAGCCCAAGTTGCTGCGGGCATGTCGCACGGCCAGATTCCAAAAGAACTGGTCGACAGCGCGTCGCTTGCGGGGAAAGGCATATCCGGTTCAGAAGCGTCTGTGAACCAGACGGTCAAATCAATGCAACCTGGTCATCCTTGGAACACGTCAGGCCAGATATTTGACGCGGCTGATATCAAAGCCCTCGAGAAGATCGGCTCCCGAGTTGGCTATGTCGGCAATGTGCTGGATCTTGGTGTCGCCATGTACGAGATCACGCACGGAATGCCGGCCGGCCAATCGCTGTCCAAGATGGGCGGCGGCATGGCAGGCGCATGGGTGATGGGTTCAGTCGGTGCGGAAGTCGGCGCTGTGGCGGGACCCCCAGGAGTAGTAATAGGCGGGTTCATCGGCGGCACCGTGGGCTCATTCATCGGAGAGTCTGGCGCGGAGGCTCTCTACAAGAAAGTCTTTGGGTGACCGCGGGCGACATGGCGCTTGCCGTAGGTCTACTCGGGCTGGCGGTGATAGCCATCGCCGGCTTCAATCAAGAAGCTGAGTATGCGCGCAGACTGTACTGGGGCGGGGCAGTGACCATGGCGACGGCCACGTCCTTCGCGGTATTACCTCAAGGACGGATGTCCGCACTCAGCGCGGGGGCCGGAATGGCTAGCATGTGCATTCTCGCCGCATACGCCCGAACGCCATTTCTCCGTTTTCGGGGAAAAACACGTCGATTGTTCAGCGACGGCCCCGAGGCGTACGGGTGGGGCCTCAGCACGCCGAAGACGTGGTGGCTGCTTGTTCTCGCGGCGATACTGTTCGCGTACCCGGTGTACGACTTTGCCAACCAGCGCTACCCCGTTTTCACGCTGAGCATCTATGTCGCGTTCATGCTGTTGGTCGGCGCACGCTTCGGTTACGCCGACCTACTACTTGCCCACTCATTCGCGGCACGACAATACGTCCAGTTCGCGCTCGTCTCGATCTTGACGCTCGGACTATTCCCCGCGGGTTACTTGGCGATGTACTTCGGCTGCCGGCACTGGATCACGAAAACTGCAGCGTACGAACGACAATCGCGCCGTCGAATGTGAGCCTGTGTGCGAAGAATCGCAGATTTTTCGCACACAGGCTCATTTTCGGCGAAAACGAACTGGGGCCGACGCATACCGCGCCGACCCCAGTTGCCGAAAGCTGAAACTAAGCGCGCTGGCTGGACACCGAGATAATCTCGCCGGTCAGGTAGCTGGAGTAGTCGCTGGCCAGGAATGCGATGGTCGACGCGATCTCCCACGGCTCGGTGGCGATGATTTCTTCGTACCGGCTGAACAACCAATCAAGGAAGTCCCGCGTGACCTCCTCGACCATCTGTTCCTTCGATTTGAAGTGCTGGTAGCGACTGCCTGACAGGGTGCCGGCCGAGTCTGTGATGTCCCGGACAGTGGTTGCCTTCAGCCCACGCTCAGCGAACATCGCCGCGGCGAGCTCAAGAAGCTCGTCGCGCCTGCTCGCGGGTTGACTGGGCGATTCAGACGCCATCGCAACAGCATGGAAACCAAGCGCTTGCTAGGGTAGGTCGGGCCGGTGTTGACTTGGCCACTACGTACACAAAGAACGAGTGCTCACAGGGGTCGCGCGCGTTGAGGCGATCGCGGCTCTGAGAGCGGGCGAGGTCACAAGCGCGGTCCTCGACCGCGACCGATAGATGGGGTGCGTAAAGCGTCGGGCGCTTCGATTTCGAGCCCTATGCTTGCGCGCAGCACGACTTGAAATGGATGAGTAGCAGGAGATCATGAGCACGACACAGCGTGCCCTGGAGGGTATCCGGGTCATCGACATGACCCGCGTCTTCGCCGGCCCGATCAGCGCGCAGATACTGGGCGACCTCGGCGCTGACGTCATCAAGGTGGAGCGACCGGGCAGCGGTGACGAAGGGCGCGGTTACGGTCTTGCCTCGGTCGAGGGCAAGGACGGCAAGGACCTTCGCCAGTCCGGCTTCTTCACCGCGTCGAACCGCAACAAGCGGTCGATCACGGTCAACCACTCCAAGCCGGAGGGGCAAGACATCCTGCGTGCCCTGGTCAAGACCGCGGACATCCTGGTCGAGAATTACAAGGTCGGCGACCTCAAGCGGTTCGGGCTGGACTACGAGAGCCTGAAGGCGATCAATCCCCGCCTCATCTACTGCTCGATCACCGGCTTTGGCCAGACCGGGCCAATGGCGGCGCGCGCGGGCTACGACGGGTTGTTCCAGGCGAGCGGCGGCATGATGGCCGTGACCGGCATCCCCGAAGGCCAGCCCGGCGCGGGGCCAGTGAAAGCCGGTCCCAGCCTGGTCGATTTCGTGACCGGCCACAACAGCGCCATCGCGATCCTCGCCGCGCTGAACCATCGCAACAACACCGGCGAGGGCCAATACATCGACATGGCGCTGCTCGACAGTTCCGTGGCGATGGTCTGCCACATCATGCAGGACTATCTGATCAGCGGCGTCCAGGCGGAGCGTCTGGGCAATGGTGGCAACGGCGGCGGCCCCGCAGACCTCATCCATGCGCGCGACGGCATGACGTACATCACGGCCGGCAGCGACGCTCACTGGCGGCGCATGTCGGAGTTGATGGGCCAGCCCGAGCTCTACGACGACCCGCGCTTCGACACCAACGCCAAGCGGGCCAAGATCAATCGCGCGGAGTTGATCGACATCATCAACGAGTGGAGCCGGCAGTTCACGACGGAGGAGCTCCAGGCAAAGTTCGACAGCGTGGGCATCCCGGCCGCGCGCTATAACGATCTGGCGGAGGTCTGGGAAGATCCGCAGGTGCAGCACCGGGGCCTGCGCGCGACGACGCCGCATGCATGGGCCGCGGCCGGATCGGTCGATCTGATCGGCAGCCCGCTGGCGGGTATGGGTGCCACGCCAGCGACGATCCGCCTCGCCCCGCCAGTGATCGGCGAGCACAACGCGGAGATACTCGAAGAACTGGGCTACGACGCGGCGCAGATCGCGGAATTGCAGGAGCAGGCGATCATCTGATCGAGAGGGTCCGCCACCAGGTCAGGCTTACGAGATCGCGAGCCAGCCACACATGAAAATGCCCGCCTGATTGCGACAACGTTGTCGCAATCAGGCGGGCAGGTGCACATATCCGAACCTCGCGGCCGGATGAAAACTACGCCCGCTGGCTCGACACCGAAATGATCTCGCCGGTCAGGTAGCTGGAGTAGTCGCTGGCCAGGAAGGCGATGGTCGACGCGATCTCCCACGGCTCGGCGGCGCGGCCGAAGGCCTCGTCCGAGGACAGCCGGTCCAGCAGATCCGCGGACGCCGACTTCTCCAAGAACTTGTGCCGCGCGATGCTCGGCGACACCGCGTTGATGCGGACGCCGTACTCGACGGCTTCGATTGCGCTGCAACGGGTCAGCGCCATGACGCCGGCCTTGGCGGCGGCGTAGTGCGACTGCGAGTGCTGCGCGCGCCAGCCCAGAACGCTGGCGTTGTTGACGATCACACCGCCGTGCTCGACGCCGCGGAAGTACCGCAGGGCGGCGCGGGTCGCGCGCATCACCGAGTTCAGAGTGACGTTGAGGACGCGGTCCCACTCGTCGTCGGTCATGTCGACCAGCGGGGTCTCGCCGCCCAGGCCGGCGTTGTTGACCAGCACGTCCAGCCGGCCCATCTTCTCGACGGCCGCGGTGATCAGGGCGTCCACGGCCTCGGTCGAGGTGACGTCGCAGACGACGGCCTCGACCTTGCCCAGGCCGAGAGCGGCCAGCTGGTCACGCGTTTCGTTGAGTCGACGCTCGTGGTAGTCGGACACCACGACGTCGGCGCCTTCCAGCAGCGCCCGACGGGCGGTGGACGAGCCGATGCCGGTGCCGGCGGCTGCCGTCACGAGGACGACCTTGCCCTTCAGCAGGCCGTGGCCTTCAACCTCGGTAGGAGCAACTGAAAGATCCATCAGCCCTTGGCCTCTCGGGGTAGGCCGAGCACGCGCTCGGCGATGATGTTGCGCTGAATTTCGTTGGACCCGCCGTAGATGGTGTCCGAACGCGAGAACAGGTAGAGGCGCTGCCACTCGTCGAACTCGCCGCCGGGCAGCGTCAGCCCCGCCATGCCCTGCACGTCCATGGCGATCTCACCGAGCTCGCGATGCCAGTTGGCCCACAACAGCTTTGACACGTTGTCCTGGCCGGGCTGCTCGACGTCCATGGTCGCCATGGCGTAGGACCGCATGGCTTGCAGGCCGGTCCACGACTCGGTCAGCTTGTGCCGGATCAGCGGATCGTCGATGGCGCCGGTGGTCTTGGCGACACCGATCAGGCCTTCGAGCTCGCGCTTGTAACGGATCTGCTGGCCCAGTGTGGAAACGCCGCGCTCGAACGTGAGCGTCGCCATCGCGACGCCCCAGCCCTGCCCGGGCTCACCGACGACGAGCGACGCCTCGGTGCGGGCGTCGTCGAAGAACACCTCGTTGAATTCGGAGTCGCCGGTCAGCTGGACGATCGGGCGGATCTCTACGCCCGGCTGGTCCAGCGGCACCAACAGATAGGAGAGCCCGTGGTGACGCTTGGAGCCCTTCTCGGTGCGGGCCACCACGAAGCACCACTGCGCCCAGTGCGCCAGCGAGGTCCAGACCTTCTGACCGTTGATGACCCACTCGTCGCCGACGAGTTCGGCCGACGTCGAGACGTTGGCCAGGTCGCTGCCGGCGCCGGGCTCGGAGTAGCCCTGAGCCCACAGCTCGGTGACGTTGAGGATGTTCGGCAGGAAGCGCTTCTTCTGCTCTTCGGTGCCGTACGCGATGAGCGTCGGCCCGAGCAGTTCCTCACCGAGGTGGTTGACCTTGTCCGGGGCGTCCGCCTTGGCGTACTCCTCGTAGAAGGCGACGCGGTGCGCGACCGACAACCCGCGGCCACCGTGCTCCTCCGGCCAGCCCAGGCAGGTCAGGCCTGCCGCGGCCAGGTGCTGGTTCCACGCGCGTCGTTCTTCGTATGCCTCGTGCTCACGGCCGGGGCCACCAAGACCTTTGAGAGCTGCGAATTCACCGACGAGATTGTCTGCGAGCCATTGCCGGACCTCCGCCCGGAACGTCTGGACCTCTATCACCCTTATAGGCTAACCTACCAAGCACTTGCTTTGTTAGAGGGAGTTCCAATGAGTGGGTCCGACGGCACCCAGCAGCCCGGTCGGCAGACCCCACCGCAGACCTACACCAAAGAACATTTGGCTAACTTCAAGACGCCGCGTTCGGTGGCGTTCCTCGAGACGCTGCCACGCAACCCTGGGGGCAAAGTGGTCAAACCACAACTGCGAGAGATGAATCGGTAAATGGATCTGACATTCGACGACGAAACCGAGGAGTTCCGGGCCGAGGTCCGCGACTTCCTGGCGGCCAACAAGGACAAGTTCCCCACCAAGTCCTACGACACCCTCGAGGGCTTCGAGCAGCACCGCGTCTGGGACAAGGTGCTTTTCGACGCCGGGCTGTCGGTCATCGCGTGGCCCAAGGAGTACGGCGGCCGCGACGCCACCATGCTGCAGTGGGTGGTGTACGAGGAGGAGTACTTCAAGTCCGGCGCCCCCGGCCGGGCTTCGGCCAACGGCACCGCGATGCTGGCGCCGACGCTGTTCGCGCACGGCACCAAGGAGCAGCTGCAGCGCGTACTGCCGAAAATGGCCTCCGGCGAAGAGATCTGGGCCCAGGCCTGGTCCGAGCCCGAGTCGGGTAGCGACCTGGCGTCCCTGCGCTCGACCGCGACCAAGGTCGACGGCGGCTGGAAGCTCAACGGGCAGAAAATCTGGAGCTCGCGCGCCCCGTTCGGCGAGCGCGGTTTCGGCCTGTTCCGCTCCGACCCGGAAGCGCAGCGCCACAAGGGCCTCACCTACTTCATGTTCGACCTCAAGGCCGAGGGCATCACCGTCCGGCCCATCGCCCAGCTGGGTGGCGAGACCGGCTTCGGCGAGATCTTCCTCGACGACGTGTTCGTCCCCGACGAGGACGTCATCGGTCAGGTGCATGGCGGCTGGACCGCCGCCATGAGCACGTCGAGCAACGAGCGCGGCATGTCGCTGCGCAGCCCGGCCCGCTTCGTCGCCCCGGCCGAACGCCTTGTCGCGCAATGGAAGACCGACAAGAACCCGGCCTACGCCGAGCGCGTCGCCGACGCCTGGATCAAGGCCCAGGCCTACCGCCTGCACACCTTCGGCACCGTCACCCGGTTGTCCAACGGCGGCGAGCTGGGCGCCGAGTCCTCGGTGACCAAGGTGTTCTGGTCCGACCTCGACGTCGCCCTGCACCAGACCGCACTGGACCTGCGCGGCCCCGACGCCGAGCTGTACGACCACTGGACCGAAGGATTGCTGTTCGCCCTGGGCGGCCCAATCTACGCCGGTACCAACGAAATTCAGCGCAACATCATCGCCGAGCGCCTGCTGGGCCTGCCCCGCAAATAAGAGGGATTGTTCACGTGTTCTTTGAATTGGACGAATCGCAGCGCGATTTCGCTGCGAGCATCGACGCCGCGCTGGGTGCGGCAGACGTGCCCGCCGCCGTTCGGGCGTGGGGCGGGGTAGAGAAGGCGGCCGACGCCGCACCCGGCCGCAAGGTGTGGTCGACCCTGGCCGACCTGGGCGTCACCGCACTGAACGTGCCGGAAGAGTTCGACGGCATCGGCGCGCATCCGGTGGATCTGGTTGTCGCCCTTGAGCGTCTGGGCTACTGGGCCGTGCCGGGTCCGGTCACCGAATCCATCGCGGTGGCCCCGGTGCTGCTCGCCTCGGATAAGCGATCGGAAGGCCTGGCCTCGGGCGAGCTCATCGCCACCGTCGCCCTGCCGCCGCTGGCCCCGCGGGCCGTCGACGCCGACACCGCCGGCCTGATCCTGCTGGCCTCGGATGCAGAAGGCGGCCAGGTGCAGGACGCGACCGCGGGTACCGAGCACCAGTCCGTCGACCCGGCCCGTCACCTGTTCGACGTAACCGCCACCGGCGAGGCCCAATCGGCCGACACGGCAAAGGCTTTCGAGTTCGGCGCGCTGGCCACCGCAGCGCAGCTGGTCGGCGCCGGCCAGGCGATGCTCGACATGGCCGTCGCGTACGCCAAGCAGCGCACGCAGTTCGGCACCGTGATCGGCTCGTACCAGGCCATCAAGCACAAGCTGGCCGACGTGCACATCGCCGTCGAGTTGGCCCGTCCGCTGCTCTACGGCGCGGCCCTGGCCCTGGCCGACGGGTCGCCCACGCTGGCCCGCGACGTCAGCGCCGCCAAGGTGGCCGCCAACGAAGCCGCGCTGCTGGCCGCCCGGTCGTCGCTGCAGACGCACGGCGCCATCGGTTTCACGCAAGAACATGATCTGTCCCTGTTGCTGCTGCGCACGCAGGCGCTGCGCTCGGCGTGGGGCGACTCGACGTGGCACCGGACCCGCGTACTGGAAGGGCTGTGAGCATGAGCGAAGAACGGGAGATGCTGCGCGCCACCGTCGCAGCGCTGGTCGAGAAGCACGCAGGCCCTGAGGCCGTGCGCGCCGCCATCGAGTCCGAAAAGGGCTACGACGAGAAGCTCTGGCAGATGCTGTGCGAGCAGGTCGGCGCCGCGGCGCTGGTCGTGCCCGAGGAGCTTGGCGGTGCCGGCGGCGAATTGGGTGACGCCGCAGTCGTTCTCGAGGAACTGGCCAAGGGCCTGGTCCCGACACCGCTGCTCGGCACCACGCTGGCCGAACTGGCGCTGCTCGCCGTCGGTGCGGAAGAGCCGCTGGAGGGCCTGGCCGAGGGCACGTCCATCGGCACCGTCGTTTTCGATGCCGGCTATGTCATCAACGGCGACGTCGCCGATGTGGTGATCGCCGCGCAGGACGGTCAGCTGACCCGCTGGACCGACAACACCGTCGCCCCGGCCACCACCATGGACCCGACGCGTCGCCTCGCGGCCGTCAGCCCGGGCAGCACCACCGCCCTCGGCGCCGACCCCGGCCTGGCGGACACCGCGGCCATCCTGATGGCCGTCGAGCAGGTCGCCGCCGCGAGCCGCTGCCTGGACCTGACCGTCGCGTACTCGAAGGACCGCGTGCAGTTCGGCCGGCCGATCGGCAGCTTCCAGGCGCTCAAGCACCGCATGTCGGACCTGTACGTCAAGGTTTCGGCCGCCCGCTCGATCGTCAACGACGCCCTCGCCGACCCGACCCCGACGAATGCGTCGCTGGCCCGCTACATGGCCACCGAGGCATTCAATGCCGTTGCCGGCGAAGCGATCCAGATGCACGGCGGCATCGCGATCACCTGGGAGAGCGACATCCAGTTCTACTTCAAGCGCGCGCACGGCAGTGCGCAGCTGCTCGGGTCGTCGCGGGAGCACCTGCGTCGCCTCGAAGCCGAAGTTCTGGCCTAACGTCGAGGTATGACCAATCCGGTAGCGCTGCGCGCAGGCATCCCACCGTTCTATGTGATGGACGTGTGGCTGGCCGCGGCCGAGCGCCAGCGCAGCCACGGCGACCTGGTGAACCTGTCGGCGGGACAACCCGCCGCACAGGCACCGGCGCCCATCCGGGCCGCCGCCGCCGAGGCGCTGGCCAATGACAACCTCGGATACACCGTCGCGCTGGGCATTCCCGAGCTGCGGGAGGCCATCGCCAAGTCGTATCTCGACCGGTACGGCGTCGAGGTGGAGCCGGACGCCGTCGTCATCACCACCGGGTCCACCGGCGGATTCCTGCTCGCGTTCCTGTCGTGCTTCGACATCGGCGACCGCGTCGCGGTCGCCAGCCCCGGCTATCCCTGCTATCGGAACATCCTGTCGGCGCTCGGTTGCGAGGTCGTCGAAATACCGTGTGGTCCCGAAACCCGTTTCCACCCAACCATTTCCATGTTGGAGCAGCTGGACCCGCCAGTGAAGGGTCTGATCATCGCCAGCCCCAACAACCCGACGGGGACGGTGCTGCCGGCCGAGGATCTGGCCGCCATCGCCACCTGGTGCGACGACAACTCGGTGCAGCTCATCAGCGACGAGCTGTACCACGGGCTCATCTACGACGACGCGCCCGCGACCAGCTGCGCCTGGGAGACCTCGCGCAACGCCATTGTGGTGAACAGCTTTTCGAAGTACTTCGCCATGACCGGCTGGCGGCTGGGCTGGCTGCTGGTGCCCGAGCCGCTGCGCCGGGCCGTCGACTGCCTGACCGGCAACTTCTCCATCTGCCCTCCCACACTCCCCCAGTACGCGGCCGTCGCGGCGTTCACGCCGGAGGCGATCGCCGAAGCCGATTCCCTCGTCCACCACTACGCCGAGAACCGCGCGCTGCTACTCGCCGGGCTGGCCGACGTGGGGCTCGACAAGTTGGCACCCGCCGACGGCGCGTTCTACGTCTACGCCGATATTTCGGCGTACTCGACGGACTCCCTGACCTTCTGCGAGAAGCTGCTGGCCGACACCGGCCTGGCGATCGCGCCGGGCGTGGATTTCGACACCCGGCACGGCGGATCGTTCGTTCGGTTGTCGTTCGCCGGACCGAAGTCCGACATCGAAGAAGCGCTGCGTCGCCTGGGTCCCTGGCTCGCCGCATACCGGCAGGGGTAGCTGTCGCGTTTGCCACACAAGGGGCGAGAACAATCGGCAGGCCGGTACCATCGGTCCGCAATGTCCCAGGAAACCGACAACCCAGAACCGGAAGTTACCGACGACTTACCGGTGAACCGCGAGGGCCTCGAACGGCACGGCATCAAGCTGTCCACGCCCATCGGTGAGATCGCCATCGCGATCTCGACGCCGCGCGGTGGTTTGGCGATCCCGAAGCGATTCGACCCGCTCGGCCTGGCCAACCGCGCCCTCGGCGTCGCTAAGTTCGGTTTCAAGCTTGCTGCTTGGGGTGGCGAGCAGATTGCGATCGCGACCAAGACCACCGTCGAGGCCATCGAGATGGCCCCCGAACGCACACCGGCTCCCGCCCCGCAGAAACAGCCGGCCAAGGAGTCCCTGCACGGCAAGCTCGGCGGCCTGCTGGACCGCGCCCTCGACCAGAGCACTGCCGACGGGAAGACCGAGCTCTACCACCGGCTGCTCGATCAGCTGGTTGCCGACGAGGCCCGCATCATCGGCGCGCTGTCCGACAACGAGTCGTCGCCGCTGGTGAACATCTACCCGCGGAACCGCAGCGTCGCGACGCTGGAGAACGCGTGCCTGATCGGCCGCACCGCCAACGTCGCGCTGCCGCAGATGGTGCCGCAATACGTCAGCCACCTGCTGGCGCTCGGGCTGGTCGAGACCGTTCCCGAGGACCCCGAGCTGAAGGCCGACTACGAGATTCTCAGCGCGGAGTCGATGGTGTTGAAGGCCATCAAGGACGCCTCGCGGGGCCCCTTCCCCGCGCGCGTCGAGAAGCTTGCGCTGCGGCTGTCGGAGCTGGGCCGCGGGCTGTGGGAAGCCGCGATGCAGGACGAGTCGTAGGTCACTTTTTCCCGGTCGGCCACACGTTGATCGTGCACCCTGGGTCTTTGCTTCTCGCACTTTGCATGCGCCCGCGCACGGTCAACGCCCACAAGGCATTTGCTTGTCAAGTGCCCAGCACATTCACGCACACGAATGTGCAGCCAGAGCGGCGCAACCGCGGATCTGACGATCTGTGGGCACACTCGGCGCGCGAACTGTCACGGACGGGGCACGCCGGCGGCAACCACGCGCTCATTGTCGGCCCGATCGACATCCGCCAGGTCGATGCCCTTGGTCTCGCGCGCGAACGCCAGCGCCACGAGCGTCACCACGCAGGCCCCGGCGAGGTAGATCGCGATCGGCACCGACGAGTGGTAGTCCTTCAGCAACCGCACCGCGATGATCGGCGCGAGTGACCCGGCGAAGATCGCCGTCACCTGATAGCCAAGGGACACACCGGAATAGCGCATCCGGGTCGGGAACATCTCCGACATCAGCGCCGGTTGCGGCGCGTACATGAACGCATGCGCGACCAGGCCCGCGGTGATCGCCGTCATGATGACGAAGTAGTGCTTGCTGTCCATCATCGGGAACGCGACGAAGCCCCAGGCGGCGGTCAGCAGCGTCCCGATGAGGTAGACGGGGCGACGGCCGATCCGATCGGAGAGCCTGCCCACCAACGGGATTGCCACCAGGTGTACCGCGTGGGCCACCAGCAGGTACCAGAGGATCAGCGAAGTGCCCACGCCCGCATGCACTTTCAGATACGTGATCGAGAACGTGACCACCAGGTAGTACATGATGTTCTCGGCGAACCGCAGCCCCATGGCGGTCAGCACCTTGCCCGGGTAGTACCGGAGTACCTCGACGACGCTCATCGACGACGCCTTGACGCGTTCGGCTTCTTCTTGTGCCGCAACGAAAATCGGCGCATCGGTGACCTTGGTGCGGATGTAGTAGCCGACCAGCACCACGACCGCCGACAGCCAGAACGCGACCCGCCAGCCCCACGACAGGAACTCCGGCTCGGACAACGTCTTCGTCAACGTCAGCAGGACGACGGTGGCCAGGATGTTGCCGACCGGCACGCCGGCCTGTGGCCAACTGGACCAGAAACCCCGGCTCTGCGCGGGACTGTGCTCGGCCACCAGCAGCACCGCGCCGCCCCACTCGCCGCCGACCGCGAAGCCCTGGATGAACCGCAGCACCACCAGCAGCGCCGGCGCCCAGTAGCCGATCTGTCCATAGGTCGGTAGACAGCCCATGAGGAACGTGGCCGAACCGACCAGCAGCAGCGAGAACTGCAGCAGGGTCTTGCGGCCGAACTTGTCGCCGAAGTGACCGAACACCACGCCACCCAGCGGCCGGGCGACGAAGCCCACCGCGTACGTGACGAAGGCGGCGAAGATCGCGTCGAGATCACTGCCGCTCTGCCCGAAGAACACCTTGCTGAACACCAGCGTGGCAGCGGTGCCGTACAGGAAGAACTCGTACCACTCGACGACGGTGCCGGCCATGGAAGCCAGGACGACCCGACGCAATCCGGACCGGATCGGCGCGCTCATTGCGCGACTATAGCCAGGTGTCCTCGGTCGTCGTGGTGAGAAACGCATCCAGATCGTCGCGCCATTGCGCCGGGGTGTTCTTGTCCGGCTCGATGCCGGTGTACTCGCCGCGGTAGAACAGCAGCGGACGCGGCTTGATGGCCTGTGGCTCGGACATCGACTGCACCGCGCCGAACACCACGAAGTGGTCACCGCCGTCGTGCACCGAGTGCACCGTGCAGTCGATGTGGGCGAGCGTGCCGTCGAGCACCGGGGAGCCCAATCCCGAAGGGCTCCAATCGATCCCGGCGAACTTGTCCTCGGCCCTGGAGCCGAACTGCGCCGAGACGTGCTGCTGGTTCTCGTGCAGCATGTTGACGCAGAACTTGCCGCTGGCCTCGATGGCCTTCCAGGCCCGGGACTGCTTTGTCGGGCAGAACAGGACCAGCGGCGGGTCCAGTGACAGGGCAGCGAACGACTGGCAGGCGAAACCGACCGGCACACCGTCATTCACGGTGGTGATGACGGTGATGCCGGTACAGAACTGCCCGAGCACATTACGGAATGTGCGGGGGTCGATCTGCGGGGTCGAAGTCATGCCGCGCGAGCCTACTTGAACCCGACGCTGAAGTCGTGACCCCAGAGGCTGATGCCGACGCTCTCGCGCGCGATCCAGCTCTCGTCCTCGACTTCGAGTCCCTCGCAACCGAATTCCATGTCGAAGCCACCCGGCGTCTTCATGTAGAAGGACAGCATCTTGTCGTTGATGTGCCGGCCCAGCGTGGCCGACATCTTGACCTTCTTACGGTTGGCGCGGTCCAGGCACAGGCCGACGTCGTCGGAGTTCTCCACCTCGACCATCAGGTGCACGATGCCCGTCGGGTTGGGCATGGGCATGAACGCCAGCGCGTGGTGGCGCGGGTTGCAGCCGTAGAAGCGCAGCCACACCGGGTCGCCGTCGGCCGGGCGGCCCGCGATCTGCGGGGGCAGCCGCATCGAGTCACGCAGCCGGAAGCCCAGCACGTCCTGGTAGAACGCCTGCGCCGCGGCGTCGTCATTGCAGGTGAGCACGACGTGGCCGAGGCCCTGCTCGGCGGTGACGAACTTGTGGCCGTAGGGGCTGACGAAGCGACGGCCCAGGTACTGGATGCCGTAGTACACCTCGAGGGTGTTCTCGGCCGGGTCCTGGAAGCTGATCATGCCCTCGACCTTGCGGTCGAGCAGTTCTTCCTTGGTCCCTTCCTTGAACGGGACGCCGTGGGCGCTGAGGGTTTCCTTCAGCTGCTCGAGGGCAGGCGCGTCGGCGACCTCCCAGCCCGAGGCGAGCAGCCGGTCCTTCTCGCCGGGCACGATCACCAGACGCGCCGCGACGTCGTCCATCCGCAGGTAGAGGGCATCGGGATTGGTGCCCTCGCCCTCCATCATGCCGAGCACCTTGAGCCCGAACTCGCGCCAGGCCGCCACATCGGTGGCCTCGATGCGCATGTAACCAAGGGCCTTGATCGTCGTCATGCCATGTCTCCTCTAGCCGCCCAGAAAATCGAGGGTCAGCTTGTTGAACTCGTCGAACTTCTCTAGTTGTGCCCAGTGGCCGCACTGACCGAACACGTGCAGCTGGACCCGAGGAATCTGCTTGAGCGCCACCAACGCGCCGTCGAGCGGGTTGACCCGATCCTCACGGCCCCAGATCAGCAGTACCCGCTGCCGCAGCTTGTGCACTTCGCGCCACATCATGCCGAGCTCGTAGTCCGGCCCCGCGAAGGACTTGACCATCGCGCGCAGTGCGGCGAGCGACTCGGGTGTGCTGGCGATGGCGAACCGCTCGTCGATCAGCTCCGGGGTGACCAGGCTCTGGTCGAAGACCATGATCCGCACGAACGCCTCGAGGGTCTCGCGCGTCGGTGCGTAGGCGAACTTGCCGAGCAGCTTCACGCCCTCGGTGGGATCGGGCGCGAACAGGTTGACGCTCAGCCCGCCGGGGCCCATCAGCACCAGCCGGCCGGCCCGCTCCGGATGATCCAGCGCGAACCGGACCGCCGTGCCACCGCCGAGCGAATTGCCCACCAGCGCCGCCCGTTCGATACCGAGGTGGTCGAACAGCGCCAGCAGCGCCGCCGCGCTGTGGCGGTGGTACTGCACGTGGTCGGTGGGCTTGTCCGAATATCCGTAGCCCGGCTGGTCGACGGCCAGCACGTGGAACCGCTCGGCCAACACCGCGATGTTCTTCGAGAAGTTCGACCAGCTCGACGCACCCGGGCCGCCGCCGTGCAGCAGCACGATCGTCTCGGCGGCCGGGTCGCCGGCCTCGTGGTAGTGCAGGCGCAAATCATCGCTCACCTGCGCATACCGCGAAGTGGACTCGAAAGTGACCTCGGATACCGCGGCGGTCATCAGACCATGGTGTCGGCCGGGGGCAGACCGAACTCGTTGTTACCGAAGATCAGGTAGGCGCGCTCGGGCTCGTTGGCCGCGTGCACCCGGCCGGCATGGGCGTCGCGCCAGAAGCGCTGCAGCGGGGTGCCGTTGGCCAGCGCCGTGGCGCCGGCCGCCTCGAAGAGGCGGTCGACGGACGCGATGGCGCGGCCGGTGGCGCGCACCTGGTCACGACGGGCACGGGCCCGCAGCTCGAACGGAATCTCCTTGCCGGCGACGAGCAGGGCGTACTCGTCGGCGACGTTGCCGATCAGCTGGCGCCAGGCGGCGTCGATGTCGCTGGCGGCCTCGGCGATGCGGACCTTGGCGAACGGGTCGTCCTTGGACTTCTCACCGGCGAACGCGGCACGGACGCGCTTGCCCTGGTGCTCGACGTGCGCGGCGTAGGCGCCGTAGGCCATGCCGACGATCGGGGCGGAGATGGTGGTGGGGTGCACGGTGCCCCACGGCATCTTGTAGACCGGGGCGGTGTTGGTCTGGTAGCCGCCGGCGGTGCCGTCGTTCATCGCCTTGTAGGACAGGAAGCGGTGCCGCGGCACGAACACGTCCTTGACGACGATGGTGTTGCTGCCGGTGCCGCGCAGGCCGACCACGTTCCACACGTCGTCGATGGTGTATTCGGTGCGCGGGATCAGGAAGCTGCCGAAGTCGACCGGGCGGCCGTCCTTGATGACCGGGCCGCCGAGGAACGCCCAGGTGGCGTGCTCCGAACCGGAGGACCAGTTCCACGCGCCGTTGACGATGTAGCCGTCACCGGTCTCGGTCACCACGCCGGCGCCCATCGGGGCGTAGGACGAGGAGATGCGGACGGTCGAGTCGTCGCCCCAGACGTCTTCCTGGGCCTGCTGGTCGAACAGCGCCAGGTGCCAGTTGTGCACGCCGATGATCGACGCGACCCAGCCGGTGGAACCGCAGGCACTGGCGATGCGGCGGACCGCCTCGTAGAACACGGTGGGATCGGCCTCGAGGCCGTCCCACTGGGCGGGCTGCAGCAGTTTGAAGAAGCCGATCTCGTTCAGACTGTCGATAGACTCCTGCGGCACCTGGCGCAGGTCCTCGGTCAGCTGTGCGCGTTCGCGCAGCACCGGCAGCAGGTCGTCGATGCCAGCCAGCACGGCCTGCACGTCGAGTTGTTCAATTGACGTCACGGATTGCCTCCCGGGGAGTGGTCGTCTAGACAGAAGATTAGAACACGTTACGATTTGTGTCGAGCATGGCGGTACTGCAGCAGGTAGACCCGCATAACTGCACTTTTGTAACCTGTTCTAGTTACTGGCCGTCAGGCCGGTTCGAACGAAGGGTGATCGTTGTGGACGAGCCGCTGGGCAGCCACGTACTGGAACTTGTGGTGGCCGATGTCGTCGCCGAGACGAACGACGCGCGCGTCTTGGTGTTCAAGACGCCCGACGGCAGCGACATCCCGCCAGAGCGACTGAAGTACTCCCCCGGTCAGTTCCTGACCCTGCGCGTCCCGAGCACCCGCACCGGGTCGGTCGCCCGCTGCTACTCCCTGTGCAGTTCGCCGCATGCCGACGAGGCGCTGACCGTCGCGGTCAAGCGCACCGCGGACGGCTACGCGTCGAACTGGCTGTGCGACAACGCACATGTCGGCATGCGGATGCACGTGCTGGCGCCGTCCGGCACGTTCGTCCCCAAGAACCTCGACACCGACTTCCTGCTGCTGGCCGGCGGTAGCGGCATCACGCCGATGCTGTCGATCCTCAAGTCCGCGCTGTCCGAGGGCACCGGCAAGGTGACGCTGTTCTACGCCAACCGCGACGAGAAGTCGGTGATCTTCGGCAAGGCGCTGCGCGAACTGACGTCGCTGTACCCCGACCGGCTGTCCGTCGTGCACTGGCTGGAATCGGTGCAGGGCCTGCCCAACCCGACCATCCTGGCCACGCAGCTGGCGCCCTACACCACACGCGAGACGTTCATCTGCGGCCCGGCCCCGTTCATGGCCGCCGCCGAGGAGGCGCTCCTCAAGTCGGGCGCCGACAAGAGCAATGTGCACCTCGAGGTGTTCCAGTCACTGGACTCCGACCCGTTCGCCGCTGTCGTACTCGCCGAGGATGACAGCGATGAGGGCCCGGCCACCGCAATCGTCACGCTCGACGGTGAGACGCACGAGTTGCAGTGGCCGCGCAAGGCCGTGCTGCTCGACGTGCTGCTCGACAAGGGACTGGACGCACCGTTCTCCTGCCGCGAGGGGCACTGCGGGGCATGTGCGGTGCTGATGAAGAAGGGCGACGTCGACATGGCGATCAACGACGTGTTGGAGCCGTCCGACCTCGAAGAGGGCCTCATCCTCGGTTGCCAGGCGGTGCCCAAGACGGATTCCGTCGAAGTCACCTACGACGAGTAGCGAACGGATTACTTTCTTGACTGTGAACCGGCTTACCGCAGCAACCGCGGCCGCTGTGCTGACCGCGACGGCTCTGATGTCCCCCGCGACGGCTGCTGCCGCAGTCAATTCGGCCGACGCCTTCGTGCCCGTCGACGACGCCACGAAGATTCAGATTCACGTGACGGCACAGTGCTCGGGAGGTGCGTGCACCTTCAACACCGCCGCCAACCTGGTCGTCGGGGGCAATCCGGTTCCGCTGCCGCCGAACACCTGGGCGCGCGAGAACATCACGCTGCGCAGCTCCAACCGCAATGTGTACCAAGACGTCTCGTACAGTGCACCGACCGGAGCCCCGCCGATCAACCGCGGCTCGTGGAACGGCCCGGTGAACTCACGGCAGCTCAAGTCGCAGAACAGCGCTCTGGTCTCGGTCACGTTCAACGGTGGCGGTACGTTCGAGGAGTTCGCGGTCGACGGCACGTCGCTGACGCTCGATGTGCGGACCGGCAGGCCCAACACCGAGGCTAATTTCATTGCCTGCGCCGACATTCAGGTCACCTACCCCGGCGTGAACCTCACGACGCCGACCGCGTGCGCGACGACGCACTACAACTGAGCATCGCATCGCCGAACGTGAAGTAGATCGCGAACTTTCGCTGATTTTTCGCGATCAAGTTCACGTTCGGCTGTCGGTGCCGTCGAGGAGATCGCTCAACCGCAGCAGTGCGTCGACGACGCCGTCGACCTCGTCGACCCCGAAGGCCTCGTCGATGTAACCGTTGACGGTGGCCAGCGCGGCGTCCAGTCGCCGGAGCGCGTCCGCGCCGGATTCGGTCGGCCACAGCTCCCAGGCGCGGCCGTCGCTCTGGCTGGGCCTGCGCTCGACGAACCCCGCGGCCTCCAGCCGGCCAACCATCGCCGTGACCGCCGATTCCCGCTGGCCGAGCTGTGCCGCGATGAGCGACTGGCGACACCCGGCGTGGTTCGCGATGAGCATCAGTGCGGCAGCCTGCGCCGTCGTGATGCCGGCCTCCTCGGTGAACAGCCGGTCGGCGGTGGTGCGCAGCCGCTGCGCGACGGTCTGCAGCTGGAAGTACGCGCGCCGCCTGCCTGCCGGTGACCTGTGTTTCGGATACACTCTTGCATTATTACTTCACTAGTGAAGTAATTGGGGTATGACACGAGTGATCGACGCGTGGTCCCAGCAGCCGAACGAGTTGTTCATGCGGCAGCCCTGGCTTCGGCCGCTGCTGCGCTGGACCCGCCAGGAAGACCTGCCGGCCCTGCCCATCGACGTCACCCTGAAAGCGATGGATGACGCCGGCGTCGAGAAGTCGTTGTTGTGCGCATGGGTCGGGCCGCACGGCGCACTGATCGACAACGACGAGACGGCGGCGCACGTGCGCGCACATCCCGACCGGTTCGCCGGTGTCGCCGCCGTGGACCTCACCCGGCCGGTCGACGCTGTCCGCGAATTACGCAGGGCGGTAACCGAACTGGGCATGGTGGCACTGCGGGTCGTCCCGTGGCTGTGGAACCTGCCACCCGATGACCGCCGCTACTATCCGCTGCTGCAGGCCTGCGTCGAACTCGGCATCCCGTTCTGCACGCAGATCGGGCACACCGGCCCGCTGTGCCCGTCCGAACCCGGCCGGCCGATCCCCTACCTGGAGACGGTTCTGCTCGAGTTCCCGGAACTCGTGGTCATCGGTGGCCATGTCGGCGCACCGTGGATCGACGAAGTCCTGTTCCTGGCCAAGAAGTTTCCGAACTTCTACATCGACACCTCGGCCTACGCCGTGCACCGCCTACCCGCGGCGCTCGTGGACTACATGCGCGGATCCGGCCGCACCCGAGTGCTTTTCGGCACCAACTGGCCCATGCTGTCCGCCGAGCGGTGCCTGGAACAGCTTGACAGCCTGGACCTCGATACCGAGGCGCGCGACCTCTACCTCGGCGGGAATGCGGCCCGGGTTTTCCGGGTCTGACAGCCAGTACTGTGCCGCGAGTTGATCTGCGGCACCGAATCACTCGCTGCCGCAGATCAATTGCCGCGTGTCAGGACTTCGAGTCGAGCGACCTGACGGCGCCCACCAACGCGTCCGCGGCCAAGATGCCGAGATTGTTCGATGCCAACGGGCGCGGGTGCACCCGCGCGCAGGTCCAGGTATCAGCTCGGCGCGACCGCGAGTTCTTGCCGCTCCGCCTCGGCGTCAGCCTGCCGTCCCCAGCGGCCGGCCAGGACCGCGCAGGTGAAGAGCTGAATCTGATGGAAGATCATGAGCGGCAACACGATCAGGCCGACCGGATGTCCGGCGAACAGCACGGTGGCCATCGGCAGACCGGTGGCGAGGCTCTTCTTAGATCCACAGAAGATGATCACGATGCGGTCGGCGCGATCGAACTTCAGCAGCCGCGCCACCCCGGCGGTGATGCCCAGCACCACGGCGAGCAGCACCACACTGACGGCGATCACCGCGAGCACGTTGGTGACCTTCATGCCCACCCAGATGTGTTCGGCCATGCCGGCACTGAACGCCGCATAGACGACGAGGTAGACCGAACCGCGGTCGACAACCTTGGTGAGCGTGGTGTGCGCCAGCACGCGGTGCAGCTTGGACCGCAACAACTGGCCGGCGAGGAACGGCAGCAAGAGCTGCACGACGATCTCCAGGACCGAATTCGCCGACACCGTGGCCGCGCCGGTGGTCTGCATCAGCAGGGTCACCAACAACGGGGTGAGGAAGATGCCCAACAGGTTCGACGCCGAGGCGCTGACGACGGCCGCCGCGACGTTGCCGCGGGCGATCGAAGTGAAGGCGATGGACGACTGCACCGTCGACGGCAGCAGGCACAGGTACAGCATGCCGACGTAGAGCTCGTCGGTCAGGACCGACGGCACCAGCACCTTCATCGCCAGCCCGAGCAGTGGGAACAGCACAAAGGTCGCGGCCAGCACCGTGGTGTGCAGCCGCCAGTGCTTCAGCCCCTCGAGCGCCTCGCGCGGCTCCAGGCGCGTGCCGTACAGCAGGAACAACACGGCGATCGCGACTTTGGTGGCGGTTTCGACGGCCTGACCCGCGTCGCCGCGGGCCGGAAGCAGCACACCGATGACCATCGCGGCGAACAGCCCGAGCAGAAAGCCATCGATGCGGAGCTTGGCGAGCAGATTCACCGAACAAACGTACTGCTGCCTCGACTAATGTTTCCAGGCGATAGATTCGATATCTCTAACCGAATATTGTGATGAATGTGTTCGATCCCGACTTGCTGCGCACCTTTCTGGCCGTGGAGCGCGCCGGCGGATTCACTGCGGCCGGACGTCTGCTGGGCCTGCGCCAGTCGACGGTGAGCGGCCACATCGCCCGACTGGAGCAGGCCGTCGGCCGCGAGTTGTTCCGGCGCGACACCCGCAACCTGGCCCTCACCGCTGACGGCGCCGCGATGGTGGGCTTTGCGCACGACATCCTGGACGCGCAGGCCAAGGCCGACCGCTACTTCTCCGAATCCCAACCCACGGGTCTCATCCGGCTGGGCGCCTCCGACGATCTGGTCGGCCGCATGCTCTCGGACGTGCTGGTCGAGTTTCGGCGGTCCTACCCCGGTGTCGACCTGGAACTGGTTGTGGGCCTGAGCGAGAACCTGAAAACGCGCATGGCCGCAGGCGAATTGGACCTCATGGTGGCCAAACGACTACCCGGCGAACAACACGGCGAGCTGCTGTGGCGCGATCGCCTCGTGTGGGCCGGCCGCCCCGGGCTGACCGACATCACGGACCCGGTGCCGATCGTGACGTACCCACCACCGAGCCTGACCCGCCATATCGCGCTACGCGAACTGGAACGTGAGCGCCGCAGTTGGCGCATCGCGTGCGTCAGCGACAGTCTGCTCGGCCTGCAGGCTGCGGCACTCGCCGGGCTCGGGATCATCGCGCATTCCGAATCGGTTCTGCCGCAAGGGCTTCAACCGATTGCCGGCAGCCGGCTACCGAACCTGGGTCATCTGGAGTTCGTCCTGTTGCACCGCCGGAGCACGCCATCCGAAGCCGAGATCGCGCTGCACGACGCCATCGTCGCCGGTGCACACCGCATGCGGCACTGACAGTTCACCGGGCGTGCGTCTGCGCGTGCTCGCGAAGGTTGTCGCGCAGGGTAACCACCGCCTTTTGCAGCTTGTCGAACTCATCGGACGGCAAGCCGGTCGCTGCCACCAGGTTCATCGGGAGGGCCTTCTCACGCAGCGCCCGGCCCGCATCCGTGAGGCTGACGATGACCTGACGCTCGTCGGACGGATCGCGCCGGCGGCGCACGTACCCCTGGGCTTCGAGCTTCTTGAGGATCGGGGTCAGCGTGTTCGACTCCAGGAAGAGGCTTTCGCCCAGGCTGCGGACGGTTTGATGATCGTTCTCCCAGAGCGCGACGATCGCGATGTACTGGGTATATGTGACACCGAGCTCGTCGAGGATCGGCTTGTACGCCTTGCCGTAGGCGAGATTCGCCGAGTAGATCGCGAAACACATGAAGTCGGCAAGCCGGGGACCGGCAGCCTCGGTTGGACGCTCGACAGCCATCGACAACTCCTGACGCTTCAGTGACATCCCGAAGCGATTCTATCGGATGCGATTCAATCGGATGGGTTGACATCTCGACGTCGTGCGCTAGTCTCATCGCATCCGAGTCAATCGGATGCGATTGATTATCGCACGCCCTTCCCAGGAGTCACACATGAGCACCAGCACCCAGGACGCCGTCCTCTACACCGGCAAGACCCGCACCACCGGCGGCCGTGACGGACACGCGCAAAGCTCCGACGGCCGGCTCGACATCCGCCTCGATTCCCCCGGCAGCAACCGGCCCGGCACCAATCCCGAGCAGCTCTTCGCTGCAGGCTGGTCCGCATGCTTCATCGGAGCCATGCAGATCGCGGCCGTTAAGGCGAACGTCAAACTGCCGGCCGATACCGCCGTCGACGCCGAGGTCGACCTCTGCAGCATCGACGGCGCCTACTTCCTACAGGCGCGCCTGAACGTCAGCCTGCCGGGCATCGAGCGGGACACCGCCGTGTCCATCGTGGACGCCGCACATCAGACCTGCCCGTATTCCAAGGCCACCCGGGGCAACATCGACGTCGTGCTCAGCGTGGCCTGAGCGGACTCGGCAGTACAGCGAAATGTCCACTTCGCCAACGGAAGCCGCACCGATCAACCACCAGGAGACGCACGTGAGCATCACCTCGACCGGCGCGGCCAGAACGCCCGCGATCCCGTTTCACACCATCACGCTGATCGTCGCCGGCGTCGCGGCCGTCGTCACGTTCGGTACGGGTTGGGCGATGCTCTCTGCGCCTGCGATGTTTCTCGGCTGGGTCGCCTACGGCGTCACCGGCGACACCGTGCGTCACCGCTATGCCAATCTCGCGTCGTACGTGGCCGGCCTGGCCTTCGGCGCCGTGACGACGCTGGTGATCAATCGACTGCAGCCATCACTCGGTCTGGCCGCCACCGGCATTGTGATATTTGCCCTCGTCGCCATTGTCATGTGTCTGCGAGCGCTGCCCGTGTTCAACTATCCGCCGGCATATTTTCTCGGCATCACCAGTTTCTTCTACGCAGGGCACGCGCCCACGGTCGCAACGGTGATTGCGCTCGGAACGGCGGGAGCCGTCGGAGCCACCGGCGCAGCGCTTTCCGACTACTGTCAGAGCCGCTTTCAGAAGGGAAACGAATGACGAAGCTGCCGCGCCTCATGGGCTGTGCGGTCATCGCGGCCACTGCGGGGCTCATCGCATCATGTGGCACGACCGTCGAGACCTCGGACCACTCGAGTCACGAGAGTTCCGCTCCCGCTACGACTTCGCACGCCGCCGGAGCACCCAGCGCCGCGGACGTGCTCGGCCCTCCGGGCGTGGTGCCGCTGACCGCGCCGCAGCCGCCGGCCAAACTGATCGTCGATCCACCAGTTCCCGAGGCCCTCGCCAAGGGACAGGTGTTCATCCAATATCGCGCCGAAAACCTGCGCATCGAACCGGTTTTCGGCCCCGAGGCACTCAAGGTGACTCCGCGCATCGGCCATATCCACGTCGTCGTCGACGGGGCCCCGTGGCACTGGGCGGACGCCAGCGGTGAACCGGTGATCCTGGTCGGCCTGCCGCACGGACCGCACAAGGTCGAGATCATCCTCGCGGATGCCAATCACCATCCGCTCGACCGCGTCACCACCGACTTCGTGGTCCCCTGAACCCGGGCTACTTCGGACGCGAGCCGAGATCGGCGAAATGGTTTCCTGCCGAATGGCTTTCGCAACCATTTCGCCGATCTCGTCCCCCCATCAACCCGCGTTGGCTGACTGCTGCGTCGCCGACGCCTTCTTTGGCTGCTTGGCGACCTTCGGCGCCTTCGAGGTCTTCTGCGCCTTCTCGGCCTTCGCCGCCTTCTCGGTCAGCTTGCCCGACTTGTCCGGCTTGCCCGCCGAATCGGCGTCAGACGAGGTTGCCCCCGTCGCCTTGGTCCCCGGCTCGGACTTGGTGGTGTCTTTCTGAACCGGCTTGGTGGTCTCGACCTTGGCCGGTTCGGCCGATACGGGGTCGGCCGCGGGTGTGGACGTGTCGGCCTTCGTCGGTTCGGTGACCTTCACCGGCTGCGTCGCCGGCGCCTCGGCCTCGGTCGGGGACGGCGCCTCCGCCTTCGAATCCTCCTTGGCCACAGATTCTTTCGACTTCGCCGGGGCGGTCGAAGACTTGTCGATGTCACCAGTCTTGATTGCTGCGGTCGCCGACGGCTTGGTGGCCGGCGCCAGAGCCTTTGTAGCCGTGTCAGTTACGGCCGTCGCTACGGCTGCGCTGCCCGCGGTCGACGCGACCGGAGCCTCCGGAGCCGGCGGCTTGATCGCGTTTGCGATCGTCTTGAGCCCGTTCAAGACCGCATTCACGACCCCGTACGACCCGAAGATGCCGAAGATGCCCTTGTCCGTCCCATACCCATTGAGTACACCGCCGATCACGTTGGCCGGCGCATTGATCAACTCACTCAAAGACGTGACCAGATCACCGCTTTTGACCGCGTCGTAGAACTTCTGCGCCGTGTCGGCGAGCGCCTTGTTCCCCTCGTACACCGTGGACAAGAGCGCAAAGCCCACCCCGGTAGCAACGGGGGTGATCGCCTTGACCACGTTTGCGAAGTTCTGGGCCATCTTCTGGGGGATATCGAATCTCAGGAGCGGAAAGAAGGTGGCTGCAACGGCGTTGACAAACAACGAGTTCCCCGTCATCACAGCGTCTGAGATATGGCCCGTGGCCAGCTGTTGACCGATCGTCTGCAATTGGCCAGGAACCGTGTTGGCCCAGTACCTGAAGCCATTGGCCATCCCCTGAACAATCGAAACGGTCTCGCCCACATAGCTCATCTGGTTGATGATCAGCTGTCGCAGGATCGGGAACGGGTCGGCGGCGTACTCCTGCCCCAGCTTCCCGATGTCGGTGAGCGTCGTCGTCAGCACGTCACCCCACACCGCGATCGGGTTCACGAATGCCGTGAGGTCCACGGTGCGGGTGGCGACCGCAGTGGTCGGCGCCGGTAGATGGAGGTCCGGCGACGGAATCGTCAGCGGGCTGAGGGCGATGACGCCGGCGGATGCCATCGCGATTCCCGCAGTCGAATATCGGCGCAGCTCGAATGCCATACGTTCTCCTTGGACTCTGAGGTGTCAGCACTTGTGGCCGCGCAGACGGTAGTGACCAGGCCGAAAGCAAACATTCGAAATATGCAACAAGTTCTAATTTTTATTGACTGGCTCGCAGATTCCTCACAGGATGTTCGGAGAAAGCCGCCACGAGCACGTGCCCGAGGGCGCATGATCATGGCCAAGCTGGACATTCGGAGGTTCGGCATGGCACTCAAGCCATGGAATGACGACCGCCCCATGACGCCCCGCATCGTCGTCGGCGAGAGGTCCGTCGACAGTCGCGGTATGTCGCTGCGATTCGCCACCGAGCGCATCGAGCGCACCACCGATTGGTGCTGCCATGACTCGAGCCGCCATCTGATCTATGTGCACCGCATGGGCGCGCTGCGGTCCATGGAGACCAACCTGGACTGGGGGCCGACCGATCGCACATTGCCACGCATCGGTGATACCTGGGTGGTGCCGGCGGGCGTGCGCTGCACGTCGGTCGTCACGGGCGACATCTCGAGCTTCTGTGAAATCTCGATACCCGAGAATGCGCTGGGCGAGGTCGTGCACATCCCACGGCGCAAGCATCACGATCCGCTGATCCTCCAGCTGGTGACCAAGATTCGCAGCGTCGCAGGCCGCGAAGACGCGCTCGCCCGGCTGCTGCTCGATTCCGCAGGCGAGACACTGCGATTACTGATCCGGGACACCTACACCACGAGGCCACCGGCCACGGAATCCGAGCGTGACACCCTGCCGCCGTCGGCACGCGCGTCGATCATCGAATTCCTGGAGACCAGCCTCGAATCCGACATCAACCTGGAATCGCTTGCGCACCTTGCCCAGATGTCCGTGGCGACGTTCATCAAGGCATTCCGGGGCGCGTTCCACACCACGCCGTACCAGTTCCTGCTCGACCGCCGTATCGACCGCGCCAAGACACTGCTGTCCTCGACCCGGTTGTCGATCACCGAAATCAGCGCGGCAGTTGGGTTTTCGACACCCAACCACTTCGCCACGACATTCCGGCAGCGCGTCGGCCTGACCCCGCGGGACTTCCGCAGGGGCCGCTAGCGCGGCAGGCCCAACAGACGCTCGCCGGCCACGGTGAGCAGAATCTGTTCCGTACCACCGGCGATCGACAGGCAGCGGGTGTTGAGGAAGTACCGGACGTCCGGCGAATCCTCGATACCGGAACCGTCGTGGGCGTCCATGATGGTCTCGGCCAGCGTCTGGCGGTAGCGCACGCCGATCAGCTTGCGCACACTCGACGGCGCACCCGGATCGTGGCCACCGACGGCCATCTGGGCCGTCAGCTGATCCAGCAGCGAACCCACCTGGGCCGCAACGATCAGTGCGCCAAGGCGTTCCGCCTCGGCGGCGTCCAGTTCGCGGTCACCGAGCACGTCCAGCAGGTGCTCCATGCCCTTGTCCAGCGCGCCGCCAGCGGCCATGGCGACGCGCTCGTTGGCGAGCGTCGTGCGGGCCAGGGCCCAGCCGCCGTCGACCGGGCCGATGACGCAGTCGTCCGGCACGAACAGGTCGTCCAGGAAGACCTCGTTGAACAGCGCCTCGCCGGTGATCTCGCGCAGCGGCCGGATGTCGATGCCGGGCGAGCTCATGTCGACGACGAAGTAGGTGATGCCCTTGTGCTTCGGTGCGTCAGGGTTGGTGCGCGCCAAGCAGATTCCCCAGTTGGCGCGGTGCGCGTTGGAGGTCCACACCTTCTGGCCCGTCAGCTTCCAGCCACCGTCGACCTTGACGGCCTTGGTGCGCAGTGCCGCCAGGTCCGAGCCGGCGCCCGGCTCGCTGAACAGCTGGCACCAGTACACGTCCCCGGTGAGCGTGCCGGGGATGAAGCGGTCGATCTGCTCGGGGGTGCCGTGCCCGAGGATGGTCGGCGCGGCCCACCAGCCGATCGAAATGTCTGGGCGCACAACGCCTGCGGCGCTGAGCTCGTCGTCGATCACGAGCTGCTCGCCCGGCGACGCGGCGCGGCCGTAGGGCGCGGGCCAGTGCGGCGCCATCAACCCGGCCTCGGCCAGCGCGGCCTGATGCTTCTCGACGGGCAGCGCGGCGATCTGGGCGACGGTGGCGGCGATCTCGGGACGGATCGTCTCGGCCGCACCGGTGTCGACGTGCAGCTGACGGCGCAGCCCCGCGCGGGTCAGCGCGGCCACGCGGCGCAGCCACGTGCCGTGGCCACCCAGGATCTGCGCGGTGGCGTACGCGCGCCGCAGGTACAGATGGGCGTCGTGCTCCCAGGTGAAGCCGATGCCACCCAGGACCTGAATGCAGTCGCGCCCATTGTGTTTCGCGGCGTCGATGGCGGCCGCGGCGGCCACCGCAGCCGCGATGGAGAGTTGTGTGGCGTCGCCCTCGACGGCGGCCTCGGCGACGTCGCTCGCGGCGACGGCGACCTGCTGCGAACGCAGCAGCATCTCGGCACACATGTGCTTGACGGCCTGGAAGCTGCCGATCGGCTTGCCGAACTGCTCACGCACCTTGGCGTATTCGGCGGCCGTCTCGAGCTGCCAGCGGGCCAGGCCCGCGGCCTCGGCGGCCAGCACGGTCACGGCCAGGTCGGCCACCGGCGCATCGAGGACGGTCGCCGCGGCGCCACTGAGCTCGACCCGGGCCAGCGGCCGCGAGAAGTCGGTGGCCTCGAGCGGCGTGACGGTGACGCCGGCCGCAGTGGCGTCGACCAGGAGCCACGTATCACCCGCGGGCAGGATCAGCAGGCCGTCAGGCAGGGCGCCCAGCACGAACTTGGCGGTGCCGGTCGCGGTCTGCCCGTCGAAGGCGATGTCGGACTTCAGCGCGAGACCGGCCGTGCGCTGCCCCGAGGCCAATGCCTCCAGCAGAGCGGGGTCCGTGATCACGAGAGTTGCCAGAGCGGTGGTGGCGACGGGGCCGGGCACCAGCGCGGCGGCGGCTTCGTCGACCATCACGCACAGATCGGCGATGGAGCCGCCGGCGCCACCGAGGTCCTCGGGCACCGCGACGCCGAAGGTCCCTAGTTCGACCAGACCCTCATACGGGCCCCGCCACGCATCGGCGCCATTCCCTTCGGCAGCCCGGACCGCGGAGATGGAACCCGACGCGACAGCCCAGCTACGGACCATTTCGCGGACCTCGGCCCGTTCCGAGTCGATAGTTGTGGAAGTGATGGACACCATGCGCTCCTAGCGTTTGGGCGAGAAGAACACGCTTCTCACTAGAACGTGTTCTAATGGTGACAGCAATCAGACGTCAAGTCGATCGCCATTACAGCAGGACACTCGGGTGTCCCGGGGCGCCTGGAGGTGGGAAATTACCGATCACTTTGCGTATCGTTTTCACCCAATGCGCTACCTGAAGGAACTGACCGCCGAATGCCGACGCCAGCAACACCCGAGTCCGATTCCGCCGTCCGCCCGCGGGAGGTGACGAACATGGCCGTACTAACCGAATCCGAGCTCGGTTCCGAAGCACAGCGCGAGCGCCGCAAGCGCATCCTGGACGCCACCCTGGCCATCGCCTCCAAGGGCGGCTACGAGGCAGTTCAGATGCGTGCGGTGGCCGAACGCGCCGACGTCGCCGTCGGCACCCTGTACCGCTACTTCCCGTCCAAGGTGCACCTGCTGGTGTCCGCGCTGGGCCGGGAGTTCGAGCGCATCGACGCCAAGACCGATCGCGCCTCACTGACGGGCGGTACGCCGTACCAGCGTCTCAACGTGATGGTCAGCAAGCTGAACCGGTCGATGCAGCGCAATCCGCTGCTGACCGAGGCCATGACGCGTGCTTTCGTGTTCGCCGACGCGTCCGCAGCCGGTGAGGTTGATCACGTCGGCAAGCTCATGGACTCGATGTTCGCCCGTGCCATGAGCGACGGTGAGCCCACCGAGGACCAGTACCACATCGCCCGCGTCATCTCCGATGTGTGGCTGTCGAACCTGCTGGCCTGGCTGACGCGTCGTGCCTCGGCCACCGACGTGAGCAAGCGGCTCGATCTGGCGGTCCGGCTGCTGATCGGTGACGGGGAGCACCCTAAAGTCTGACCGGTGCTCCCGGCTGATCTGATCGCGGCGCTCGACACCGTCGCCGCCACCCCCCGACTGCTCGTCACCTCGGATTTCGACGGCACGCTGTCGCCGATCGTGAACAACCCTGCCGACGCGCGGGCCCTGCCCGCCGGGTCGGCCGCCCTGCTGGACCTGGCTGCCCTGCCGGACACCTTCGTCGCACTGGTGTCGGGACGCGCCCTCGACGTCCTGCGCGAGCTGTCCGGCATGCCGGACTCGGTGCACCTCGTGGGCAGTCACGGCGCGGAGTTCAACACCGGATTCACGCAGACCGTCGACACCGCACTGCTGGCCGAGATCGTGGATTCACTCACCGAGATCGCAAACCGCTACCCGGGTGCAGCGGTCGAGACCAAACCGGCCAGCGCCGCCCTGCACGTGCGCAACGCCTCGGCGGCCGACGGCGAGGCCGCGCTGGCCGCCGCGCGCGAGGCGGGAACGCAGTGGGCCGCCGAGCCCACCGAGGGCAAGGCGGTGCTGGAGTTCGCGGTGGTCACCACCAACAAGGGCTCGGCCATCGACGCCCTGCGGGAGCGCGACGACGCGACCGCCGTGGTCTTTCTGGGCGACGACGTCACCGACGAGAAGGCCTTCGCCCGGCTGCGCGACGGTGACGTCGGCGTGAAGGTCGGCCCGGGGCCGTCGGCCGCGCAGTACCGCGTCGACTCCCCCGAGGACGTCGCGGCGGCGCTGGCGTACCTGGCGGCGCGCCGGGCCGGTTAGGCAGGCGGGCCCGACGTGCGGCCGCGGACGAGTTCGGTGTCGAGCACCTCGATCACCGGGATGCCGGACCGCGGCGGATTGTTCAACAGATATCCGGCCCGCCGGCCCTTCTCGAGGCTCGGCTGGGCGACGGTCGTGAGCCCGCGCGCCAGCGCCTCGGGGACGCCGTCGAATCCGGTGACGGTCATCTGGCCGGGCACGTAGATGCCGCGTGACCGCAGATGGTCCATCGCCGAGAGCGCCAGCACGTCGGCGGTGCACATCAGCGCCGTGATGCGCGGATTGGCTTGCAGCGCAACGGCAGCCGCCGTGCCACCGGAGCTCGGTAGGTGCTCGAAGGTCTCCACCACAGTCAGGCCGTCGGGGTTCAGGCCCGCATCGGACATCGCGTCGCGGACCCCGAGGATGCGTTCGCACTGCACGTGGAAATGCTGCGAGGTGAGCCGTTCCGGGTCCACCACGGCCGACTGCGCGTCACCGTGCGGCCAGTCCCGGCCGAGCCGCATGGTCAGCAGGCCGATCTCCCGATGTCCAAGGCCGACAACATATTCCGCGATCCCGCGCATGGCCGCACGATCGTCGATGCAGACCCGGGATGCGCCCTGCAGGTCCTTCGGCTGGTCGACGACGACGATCGGGACGCCGCGCTGCTGCACGACCGGTAGGTACGGATCGTCGTCGGAGGCGGCGTACACCGCGAACCCGTCGACCCCGGCGGACAGCACCGCGGCGGTGCCGTCCTCGACCGACCGATTGGGCCCGGCCGCCACCAGCAGCAGGCCCTGCCCGGCCTCCTCGCATGATTCGGCAAGTCCGGCAACGAAATCCAGCGCCGCCGGATCACGGAACGAGTAGTTGAGCGGCTCGGTGATGATCAGTCCGACGGCACCGGCCTTCCGGGTGCGCAGCGAACGCGCCACCGGGTCCGGCCCCGGGTAGCCCATCTCCTTGGCGGCGGCGAGCACCCGCTCACGCAACTCCGGCGAGAGCTGGTCCGGCCGGTTGTAGGCATTCGAGATCGTGGTGCGCGAGACCTTCAACTCGGCAGCGAGCGAGGCCAGCGTGGCCCGACGCCTCGGGTTGGGGCTCCTCGGCATATTTGTGACGCTAGCGCATCCGATTCGCGCTGCACGGCAACGGTGCACTAGATTTATTGCAAACGGTTTTCATTAACACTAGCCCACAGGAGCACACATGACCCGGACCAGGCTCATCGCACTGTCCGCCCTCACCGCGCTGGCCTCGGTCACCGGGTTGGCCGCCTGCGGGTCGCAGGACGACTCCGGCCACGCCAACGGCGCCGCCAAGGTCGTCACCACCACCAACGTCTGGGGCAGCGTCGCCACCGCCGTCGCCGGCGGACACGCCGACGTCAAGTCCCTCCTCACCAGCGACGTCGACGACCCGCACTCCTACGAGGCCACCCCGGCCGACGCGGCCGCCATCGCCGACGCCTCCCTCGTCGTCATCAACGGCGGCGGCTACGACCACTGGGCCGACGATGTGCTGAAGAACCACAAGAACGTCACCACCGTGGACGCCTACTCGCTGCTGCCGCACAGCGCGCCCGGCGAGGCCAACGAGCACGTCTTCTACAACATGGCCGTCGCCAAGGCCGTCGCCGCCAAGATCGCCGACGACCTGGCCAAGTCCGATTCCGCGAACGCCGACGCCTACCGCGCCAACGCCGCGGAGTTCGGCAAGAAGACCGACGCGATCGCCGCCACCGAGCACGCCATCGGACAGAAGCACCCGGGCGCCGCGGTGGTCTCCACCGAACCCGTCGCGCACTACCTGCTCGCCGCCGCGGGCGTCGTCGACAGCACCCCGCACGGCTTCGCCGCCGCCGCCGAAGAAGGCCACGACCCCGCCCCGGCCGACGTGGCCGCGGTGCTCGACCTCATCAACGGCCACAAGGTCGACGCCCTGGTGGTGAACAAGCAGACCGAGACCGCCGTCACCAAGCAGCTCCAGGACGCCGCCCGTAAGTCCGCGCTGCCCATCGTCGAGGTCACCGAGACGCTGCCCGCCGGACAGGACTTCCTGACCTGGCAGCGGCAGACCGCGGAGGCATTGGCCCACCAGCTCGATATCGCCGCGGCGCCGGGTCGATAATCAGTAACCGTGCCTTCTGAAGCGGTCGCCGAACTCACCGGCGCACGACTGTCGTTCGGCGACCGCGTCCTGTGGGACCGGCTGGACCTGACGGTGCGCCGCGGCGAGTTCATCGCGGTGCTCGGCCCGAACGGCACCGGCAAGACCTCGCTGCTCAAAGTGCTGCTGCGCCAACAGCTGCTGACGGCCGGGCGGATGACCACCACCGGCGCCATCGGCTACGTGCCGCAGCACCGCTCACTGGACACCGGGCTGACGCTGCGCGGCCGCGACCTCGTCGGCCTCGGCTGCGACGGGCACAAGTGGGGTTTCGCCGGTCCGCGAAAGCGCGCGCAGCGCCGCGCCGTGGTGACCCAGGCACTCGGCCAGGTCGACGGCGCGCGGCTGGCCGACGTCCCCGTCTCGGTGATGTCCGGCGGCGAACTGCAGCGGGTCCGCATCGCGCAGGCCCTGGCGTCCGACCCCGCGCTGCTGCTGTGCGACGAACCGCTGCTCAACCTCGACCCGGCCAACGCGAAACTGGTGTCGGCCCTCATCGACCAGCGCCGCAAGGACGCCGGTACCGCGGTCCTGTTCGTCACCCACGAGGTCAATCCCGTACTGCCGTACGTCGACCGCGTGCTGTACCTGGTCGACGGCCGCTTCCGGATCGGCACCGTCGAGGAGGTCATGACGTCCGAAACGCTGTCCGCGCTGTACCGCGCCGACATCCAGGTCGCCCGGATCGGTGGCCAGTACGTCGTCGTCGGCCAGGACGGTGCCGGCGTGGACAACTCCGAGCATGCGAGCGGACACTGCTGTGAATAACTTCTTCAACACGGCGCTGACCGCGGACCTGCTCGGCCGCGACTTCGTCCAGCAGGCCGTGCTCGCCGCGGCGCTACTGGCGCTGCTCGGTGGCCTGATCGGACCGTTCATCGTGATGCGGCAGATGTCGTTCGCAGTGCACGGCTCCAGCGAGCTCTCCCTCACCGGTGCGGCCTTCGCACTGCTGACCGGGCTCAACGTCGGCCTCGGCGCCCTCGTCGGAAGTGCCCTGGCAGCAATCCTTTTCGGCATCCTGGGGCAACGCTCACGCGAGCGCGACTCGGCCATCGGCGTCGTACTGGCCTTCGGGCTGGGTCTGGCCGTGCTGTTCATCCACCTGTACCCCGGTCGCACCGGCACCAGTTTCGCGTTGCTCACCGGGCAGATCGTCGGCGTCGGCTATTCGGGACTGACGCTGCTGGCAGTCGTCACCGTGCTGGTGGTCGCGATCCTGGCAGCCTGCTACCGGCCGCTGCTGTTCGCCACCGCCGACCCGGAAGTGGCTGCCGCCCGCGGGGTTCCGGTGCGAGCGCTGGGCATCGTGTTCGCCGCGCTGGTCGGTGTCGCGGCCGCCCAGGGCGTGCAGATCGTCGGGGCCCTGCTGGTGATGTCGCTGTTGATCACCCCGGCCGCCGCGGCGGGCCGGGTCTTCAGTTCCCCCGTCACCACCATCGTGGCGTCGGTGGTGTTCGCCGAGATCGCCGCGGTCGGCGGCATCGTGCTGTCGCTGGCGCCGGGTGTGCCGGTCTCGGTGTTCGTCACGTCGATCTCGTTCGGCATCTTCCTGCTGTGCTGGGGCGTCGGACGGGTCAGTCGCCGGTAGCGGGATCGACCACCCGTCGCTACGCTCGCCCGACCGCTCGCCCCGGCTCGTTGCTCCACTGCGACCACGAACCGGGGAACAGCGCGACGTCCCGACCCGCGGCCGCCAGCGCGGCCACCGCCACCGCCGCGGTGACGCCCGAACCGCAGTAGACACCGTCCACGTCTGCGCCTCCATCGGTGCGCAGGGTGCCGTCGGCCGCCAGCACGCTCGGCAGGTTGATCGCCCCCGGAATGTGCCCGGCGATGGGGTCGATGGGTTCGACGTCGCCACGGAACCGTTCCGGCGCGCGGACGTCACCCAGGCGCGGGCCCAGCGCGGCGGCCTCGTCGGCGGTCAGCGTCGGCATGGCGCCGGCATACAGGTCCTGGTGCGTGACGGTGACGTCGCCCGGTGCCGGTTCGACGTCACCGCGGTCCAGCGGACCACCCGAGGTGGTCCAGGCGGCCAGCCCGCCGTCCAGGATGCGGACGTTCTCGACGCCCGCGGCGCGCAGCACCCACCAGGCGCGCGCCGAGCCCGCGCGGTTCCAGTCGTCATAGATGACGGTCGGCACGCCATCCCGCACGCCCCACCGGCGCGCCGCCTCCTGCACCGCGGCGCCCGACGGCAGTGGATGACGGCCACGGCCCGTGACGGTGTGATCGGACAGCTCGTCCTCCAGCGAGACGTAGACCGCGTCGGGGATGTGCCCGTCCAGGTAGTCGTCGCGGCCGTCGGGCTTGGCCAGCTGCCAGCGCACATCGAGCAGCGTCACGTCGCCCGCGGCGATCAGCTGGGCGAGACCGAAGGCGGTGATCAGAATGTCGTCACGAGTGGACATGGCGTCGAGCCTAGGCTGGCTGCCATGGCGGTGGTGGATCTCAATGCCGATCTCGGCGAGGGCTTCGGGGTGTGGCGCCTCGGTGACGACGACGCGATGCTCGATCTGGTCACCAGCGCCAACATCGCCTGCGGCTTCCATGCCGGTGATCCGGCCGGGCTGCTGCGGGTCTGCCGGGCGGCCGCCGAACGCGGCGTGCGGATCGGCGCACAGGTGGGCTACCGCGATCTGGCGGGCTTCGGGCGCCGCTACATCGACGTCAGCTCCGAGGACCTGACCGCCGACGTGATCTACCAGATCGGCGCGCTGCAGGCGCTGGCGCAGGTCGCCGGATCAACTGTCAGCTACGTCAAACCCCATGGCGCCCTGTACAACACGATCGTCACCGATCATGTGCAGGCGCGGGCCGTGGCCGCGGCGGTGCACGCCGTCGACCCATCGCTCCCGGTGCTGGGACTGGCCGGTTCGGCGTTCTTCGCCGCCGCCGAAGAAATCGGACTTCGCACCGTGCCCGAGGCTTTCGCCGACCGCTCCTACCGCCCCGACGGACAACTGGTGCCGCGCACGCAGCGCAATGCGGTGCTGCACAACGTTTCCACCATCGCCGATCGGGTGGCCTCCATGGTGACCGCCGGCCGCGTCGGTGCCGTCGACGGCTCAACCATCAAGATCACCGTGAAATCAATTTGTGTGCACGGTGATTCGCCCGGCGCCGTCGACATCGCGCGGGCCGTCCTCGACCGGCTCACCACCGAGAACGTACAGATCGAGGCCTTCTGCTGATGCGACCGAAACTGGGCCGGCCCGACCTGGCCGCATACACCCGCTACTTCGACCAGCCCGCGGCCGGTTCCGACTCGCCGCTGACCGTCACCTGGGCCGGCGTCACCACCATGCTGGTGTCCGACGGTTCGTCGGCGCTGTTGACCGACGGCTTCTTCTCCCGGCCGAGTCTCTTGGCCGTCGGGCTGGGCCGGCTGAACCCCGCACTACCGCGCATTGATGGCTGCCTGCACCGGCTCGGCATCGACCGGCTCGATGCGGTGCTGCCGGTCCACACGCACTTCGACCACGCCATGGACTCCGCTGTCGTCGCCGCGCGCACCGGCGCACAGCTGGTGGGCGGGACGTCGGCCGCGAACATCGGCCGCGGCGGCGGGCTTCCCGACGCGCAGTTGACGGTGGCCACTCCCGGCGAGCCGATCACGTTGGGCGCCTTCGACGTAACGCTGTTCACCGGACACCACTGCCCACCCGACCGTTTTCCCGGCACCATCACCGCACCCGTGGTGCCGCCGGTACGAGCATCGGCATACAAGTGCGGCGAGGCGTGGTCGACGCACATCCACCACCGCAGCAGCGGCCGTCGTCTGCTCGCCGTCGGCAGCGCCGGATTCGTGCCGGGCGCCCTCGCCGGGCAACGCGCCGAGGTCGTGTATCTCGGGATCGGGCAGCTCGGTCTGCAGCCCGAGCAGTACCTCGTCGACTACTGGAACGAGACGGTTCGGACCGTCGGGGCGCGCCGGGTGGTGCTGACGCACTGGGACGACTTCTTCCGGCCCCTGCACGAGCCGCTGCGCGCCCTGCCGTACGCCGGTGACGACCTCGACGTCTCGATGCGCGTCCTGAGCCGGCTGGCCGCCGACGACGGCCTGCCGCTGCATCTGCCGACGCTCTGGCAACCCGCCGATCCCTGGCTGTGAACACCGCACTCCACGAGATCGGCCGATTGCTGCCGGTCGTCGGGTTTCTCGCCGCGGTCCTGGTGCTGGCCAAACTCTGCGACGACGAAGGGCTCTTCCACGCCGCCGGCGTCTACATGGCCCGGCACAGTTGGGGCGCCGGACAGTCCGCGGCGCGCCGCCTCTTGGTCATCGTCTTCATCATCGCGGCCGGGACGACCGCCGTGCTGAGCCTCGATGCCACCGTCGTGCTGCTGACGCCCGTCGTGCTGTCGACCGCACGCACGCTCGGCGTGCCGGCGCGGCCGCACGGCTATGCCGCGGCGCACCTGGCCAACACCGCGTCGCTGCTGCTGCCGGTATCGAACCTGACGAATCTGCTGGCCTTCACGACCGCAGGCCTGAGCTTCACCAGATTCACCGCGGCGATGTCCCTGCCCTGGCTGTTCGCCGTCGCTGCCGAATATGTGTTGCTGCGGTGGTACTTCCGGCGCGAACTGCAGGCCGGCGCCGTGGACCGACCGGCCCCACCCCCACCCGAGATCCCGTATTTCGTCCTGACCGTGCTGATCCTGACGCTCATCGGCTTCGGCGCCACTTCACTGCTCGGGCTGGAGCCGGCGTGGGCCGCGTTCGCCGGCGCCGCGGTGCTGGCGGTGCGGGCCGTCGTGCGCGGTCACGAGACGCCCATGGGCATCGTGCGGGCGGCCAACGTGCCGTTCCTCGTCGCCGTGCTGGCGCTGGGTGTATTGGTGAGCGCGGTACTGGATCTCGGTTTGGGCCGGGTCCTTTCTCAGCTGCTGCCACACGGCGCCACGCTGCCGGCACTGCTCGGCATCGCGGCCATCGCGGCGCTGCTCTCGAATCTGATCAACAACCTGCCCGCCGTGCTGGTGCTGCTGCCGCTGGTCGCGGCCGGTGGGCCGGTCGCGGTGCTGGCGGTCCTCATCGGGGTGAACATCGGCCCCAACCTGACCTACCCCGGGTCGCTGTCGAACCTCTTGTGGCGCAACGTGGTCCGCGGCGAGATGCCCGCGCGGGCCCGGGAGTTCACGACCGTCGGGCTGGTGACGGCGCCGGTCACCCTGATTCTGGCCGTGACCGGATTATGGTTGACCTGTTCGATGTTGGGACTGCGATGAGCGGGGAAGACGAATGGCCGACAGCTGGAACGAACAGATCATGGCCGAATTCCGGGCCAACGGCGGCAAGGTCGGCGGACCGTTCGAGAACCTGACGCTGCTCCTGCTGCACACCACCGGCGCCAAGAGCGGTGAGCCGCGGGTGAACCCGGCGGCCACGTTCGTCATCGACGGCAAGCGACTGATCGTCGGATCCGCCGGCGGCGCCGACGCCGACCCGGCCTGGGTACACAACCTGCGGGCAAATCCCAACGCCCACATCGAAATCGGCACCGAGGAATACGACGTCGTGGCGCGCGAACTGCCCCGTGCCGAACGGGACGCCGCCTACGCCCGCATCGTCGAGCGCGCACCCGGTTTCGCCGACTACGAGAAGAAGACCGACCGCGTCATCCCGGTCGTCGAGCTGCAGCGCCGCTGAGCCAGCGCGGTTACCGCGGCGAGAACAGCACACGTCGATTCGTTGTCGGGCGGCGCTGCCGCCGGGCCGGCGGTCCGCATCGCAGGCAAGATGGCTGTCGTGGACGTGAGCCGCAGATCGCTGATCGTGGGAGGCACGTCGGCTCTCGTCGGCGCGGGCCTCGGAGCCGGCGCCACCGGATACGTCACGACCACGCGCAGCGGTCCGATGCTGTGGCAGCGGGCCGACCGCGGCGGCGCCCCACCGGTCACCGGGCTGCACACCCAGTTCGGCTCCGACGCGGCCACCGAGGTCGTGGTGTCCTGGCACACCGCGTCCGCAGTGCAGAATCCCCACGTCATGCTGGGCACCCCGGACGACGGTGTCGGCACCGCCGTCGCGGCCGAGACCGTCACCTACCGCGACGCGGCGTCACGCAGTGAGATTCGCGTCCACCATGCCCGGTTGACCGGCCTCGCGCCCGACACCGACTACATCTACGCCGCCGTGCATGACGGCGCGAGTCCCGAACTGGGCTCGGTGCGTACCGCACCCCGGGGCCGCGCACCCATCCGGTTCACCAGCTTCGGCGACCAGTCGACGCCCATGCTCGACGCCAAGGTCGCGGCATCGTTCGGCAGCGATCACGTCGGATCGCCGGCCGCCGGCGACATCACCACCGCGGTCGAACGGCTGGCCCCGCTGTTTCACCTCGTCAACGGCGACCTCTGCTACGCCAACCTCGCGCACGACCGGGTCCGCACCTGGTCGGAATGGTTCGAGAACAACACCCGTTCCGCGCGGCACCGGCCGTGGATGCCGGCGCCGGGCAATCACGAGAACGAACTGGGCAACGGCCCCATCGGCTACGGCGCCTACCAGGCCTACTTCGGGCTGCCGGACTCCGGTTCCGACCCCGAACTGCGTGGCCTCTGGTACGCCTTCACCGCCGGCTCGGTCCGCGTGATCATCCTCGCCAACGACGACGTCTGCTACCAGGACGGCGGCAACTCATACGTGCGCGGCTACTCCGGTGGCGCCCAAAAACGTTGGCTGGAAAAAGAACTCGAACGAACCCGCAGCAACAAGGACATCGACTGGGTGGTGGTGTGCATGCACCAGACGGCGGTCTCCACGGGCAACAAGACCAACGGCGCCGACCTCGGCATCCGCGAGAACTGGCTGCCCCTGTTCGACCGGTTCAACGTCGACCTCGTGGTGTGCGGGCACGAGCACCACTACGAACGCAGCCATGCGCTCCGCGGCACCCTGCCGACCGACACCCTGACACCGAATCCGGTTGCCGCACAATCGGACTCGATCGACACCAGCAAGGGCACCGTGCACCTGGTCATCGGCGGGGGCGGCACGTCGATCCCGTCGAACACGATGCTGTTCCCCGAACCGCGCTGCCGCGTCCTCATGTCCGTCGGCGAGGTGAATCCCGGCACCGGAAGGAAGACACCGAACTACATCGAGGAAGCCGCGCCCTGGTCCGTCTTCCGCGATCGGGAAAACCCGTGCGGATTCGTGGCTTTCGATGTCGACCCAGGCCAACCGGGTGGCAATACCTCGATGGACGCCACCTACTACGCGGTGAGCGGTCCGTTCGGCGAGGTGCGGGCGGTCGACAGCTTCAAGTTGACGCGGCCCCGCACCGACCGCTGAATCAGCGGCGCTGCCGGGCGATCTCGGCCAGCACCACGCCGGCGGCCACCGACGCGTTGAGCGACTCGGTGGGGCCCGCCATCGGGATCGAGACGATGTGGTCGCAGTTCTCCCGCACCAGTCGCGACAGACCCTTGCCCTCCGAGCCCACCACGACGACCATCGGCCCCGAGGCGTCCAGCTCGTCCAGGGTGGTGTCGCCGCCGGCGTCCAGTCCGACGATGGTCAGGCCGGCGTCGGCCCAATCCTTGAGCGTTCGGTTGAGATTCGTCGCCCGAGACACCGGCAGCCGGGCGGCCGCTCCGGCGCTGGTGCGCCAGGCCACCGCGCTGACCGACGCCGAACGCCGCTGCGGGATCACCACGCCATGCCCGCCGAACGCCGCCACGGACCGCACGATGGCGCCCAGGTTGCGCGGGTCGGAGATGTTGTCGAGCGCGACGAGCAGGGCCGGGCTCGAGTCGGAGGTCGCCGACTTCAGCAGATCGTCCGGGTGCGCGTACTGGTACGGCGGCACCTGCAGCGCGATGCCCTGGTGCATGCCGTTGCTGGTGATGCGGTCCAGATCGTGGCGCTGCACCTCCATGATGGCGATACCGGCATCGGCCGCGCGCGTGACCGACTCGGTCAGCCGCTCGTCGGCCTCGGTGCCCAGCACGACATAGAGCGCGGTGGCCGGGACGCCGGCGCGGAGGCATTCCACGACCGGGTTGCGGCCGACCACGACCTCGACGTCATCGGTCTTCTTGTGCCGTCCCTGATTCGACCGGGCGGCCTTCTGCGCGATCTTGTACGCCTTGTGGTTGGGGCGCTGTTCGGCGCGCGGCGTCGCGCCCTTGCCCTCCAGCCCACGCCGGCGCTGGCCACCGGAGCCGACGGTCGGGCCCTTCTTGGTGCCCGCTTTACGAATCGCGCCGCGGCGCTGGGAGTTTCCGGCCATGTCCTACCTCTTCCCCGTCGCTTCGCTCGCCCCAGGAACCCCATCAGTCAGGGCCCACTGCGGGCCGTCAGCGGTATCGGTGACCTCGATGCCGGCCAGCTTCAGCTGGTCGCGGATCGCGTCGGCGGCAGCCCAGTCCCGGTTCTCCCGGGCCTCGGCGCGGCTCTTGAGCGCCCACTGCACCAGAGCGTCGACGGCGTTCAGCGCTGCCGACGTCTCGTCGCGGGTTTCCCAGCGCTCGTCGAGCGGGTCGCAACCGAGGATGCCCATCATGGCCCGGATCGACGTCGCCGCGGCCATCGCGCCGGCGTGGTCACCGGCATCCAGCGCGCGGTTGCCGTCGGCGCGGGCGGCGTGCACCTCGGCCAGGGCCGCCGGCACCGCCAGGTCGTCATCGAGTGCGGCCGCGAACTTCTCGGTCCAGGTACCGACCTCGACGGCACCCACCCGGGTGCGGACCCGGTGCAGGAACTCCTCGATGCCGGTGTAGGCCTTGGCCGCGTCCTGCAGCGAGTTCTCGGAGAACTCGAGCATGGACCGGTAGTGCGCACTGCCCAGGTAGTAACGCAGCTCGGCGGCCCGAACCCGTTGCAGCACAGCCGGAATCGCCAGCACGTTGCCCAACGACTTGCTCATCTTCTCGCCACCCATGGTGACCCAGCCGTTGTGCAGCCAGAACCGCGCGAACTCGTCGCCGCAGGCGTTGGCCTGCGCCGTCTCGTTCTCGTGGTGCGGGAAGATCAGGTCCATACCGCCGGCGTGGATGTCGAACACCGAGCCCAGGTACTCCTGGCACATCGCGACGCACTCGGTGTGCCAGCCGGGGCGGCCCCGGCCCCACGGCGTCGGCCAGGACGGCTCACCGGGCTTGGCGCCCTTCCACAGGGTGAAGTCCCGCGGATCACGCTTGCCGGTCGCCACGCCCTCGCCCTGGTGCACATCGTCGATGCGGTGACCCGAGAGCTTGCCGTAGTCGGGCAGGCTCAGCACGTCGAAATACACGTCGCCGTCGGCCGCGTAGGCGTGCCCGCGCTCGATCAGCTTCTCGATGACCTCGACCATCTGGGTGATGTGCCCGGTGGCCCGGGGCTCGGCCGACGGCGGCAGCACGCCCAGCGCGTCGTAGGCGGCAGTGAAGGCCCGCTCGAAGGTGGCGGCCCACTCCCACCAGGGCCGGCCGGCTTCGGCGGCCTTGTTGAGAATCTTGTCGTCGATGTCGGTGACGTTCCGGATGAACGCAACGTCGTAGCCCTTGGCCGTCAGCCAGCGTCGCAGCACGTCGAAAGCGACGCCGCTGCGGACATGGCCGATGTGGGGCAGGCCCTGCACGGTTGCGCCACACAGGTAGATGGATGCGTGTCCGGGCCGCACCGGGGTGAAGTCCCGCACGGCACCGGTCATGGTGTCGTAGAGCCTCAGGCCCTCGAGACGGTTTTCGGTCACGACGGGCCAGCTTACCGGCCTAATCGAGCGAGACCACCAGCGCCGTCGCAATCGCCGCCAGACCCTCGCCCCGACCGGTGAGCCCGAGACCATCGGTGGTGGTCGCCGAGACGGAGACCGGAGCATCCAGAAGCGCCGACAGCACCTGCTGGGCCTCTTCCCTGCGGGGCGCGATTTTCGGGCGGTTGCCGATCACCTGGACCGCCGCATTGCCGACTCGAAAACCGGCAGCCGTCAGCAGCGTGGCGACATGTTTGAGCATGTCGGTGCCGGTGACGCCGCGCCACTCGGGACGATCGGTACCGAAGACACTGCCCAGGTCACCGAGGCCGGCAGCACTCAGCAAGGCATCACAGAGTGCATGCGCGGCGACGTCGCCGTCGGAATGCCCGGCACAGCCGTCAGCATCGTCAAAGGACAGGCAGAGCAGCCAACACGGCCGCCCTGCCTCGATGGGATGTACGTCGGTACCGAGACCGATACGGAAGTTCACTGCTCCGTTGGAGATGGCGTTCAGGACGCCGCGGCGAGAACCTCGTCCAGGATGGTGGCGGCCTTCGCGTCATCGGTGTTCTCGGCCAGGGCCAGCTCACCGACAAGGATCTGACGAGCCTTGGCCAGCATGCGCTTCTCGCCGGCGGACAGACCGCGCTCCTGGTCACGACGCCACAGGTCACGAACGACCTCGGCCACCTTGTTCACATCACCGGAAGCCAGCTTCTCCAGGTTCGCCTTGTAACGACGAGACCAGTTGGTCGGCTCCTCGGTGTGCGGGGCACGCAGCACCTGGAACACCTTGTCGAGGCCTTCCTGACCCACCACGTCGCGAACACCGACGTATTCAGCGTTTTCTGCGGGTACTCGAACGGTCAGATCGCCCTGCGCAACCTTGAGGACGAGATATTCCTTCTGCTCGCCTTTGATGGTCCGGGTTTCAATCGCCTCGATCAATGCTGCACCGTGGTGTGGGTAAACGACGGTGTCTCCGACCTTGAAAATCATCAGATTCGGGCCCCTTTCACATAGCAATGTTAGCACGGGCGTCAGACACCCGCGGATCAACAATGCAGGTCAGGGGCCATACAGATGCGTGAAAGGGGTTGACAGCGCGGCGTTTACGTGCAGTGGCGGGGGCCACAATCCGGCCGAATTCCCCCGGATTCACGTCCCATTCACCGGTCATTCCCGGCCGGAAAGACGCCCGAACCAGGCAGATGGCGGGCCTCCGCTACCGCCGCCAACCGCCACCTACTACTCTGCATAGTCGAACGCCGGACCAGTCCGGGGACACAGCAGGACATACCCAAGGCCGTCACGCGCATCGCCGCTGGCGCCCAAGCAGGAGGCTTGAGTGAACCGCATGAAATCGCGCACTTCTGCCGTCACGCTGGCCGCCTTCGGGCTGGCCACCGCGGTGACGCTCACCGGCTGCAGCAGCGGCCAGGTCTCACAGAGCGCGAACCAGCTGCCTGCGGTCAACGGCACCGCCACCACCATCGGCAACGAGAAGGCCGGTGTGGATCTGCGCAACGTCTACCTGCGCGCCCCGCAGACCCGCGACTTCGTCAAGCCCGGCACCATGGTCGAGCTGCTGTTCGTCGCGACCAACAAGTCGCCCGACAACCCCGACAAGCTGATCGGCATCACCTCCGACACCGGCGAGGTGCTGGTCAACGGCGGCACCACGGTGCCCGCGGGCGGCGTGCTGCTGGTCGGCACCCCGGACGGCCAGAAGCAGACCCTGCCGCGGTCCGAGGACGCCACGACCTCCATCGCGATGGTGGCGCTGACCAAGCCCATCAGCAACGGCCTGAACTACAACTTCACGTTCAAGTTCCAGAACGCCGGCGAGAAGACCATCGCGGTCCCGATCTCCGCCGGCGAGGCCCCGCGCCGCGAGGCCGGCGACGCCGCTCCGGCACCTGCCGGCGGCGGCGAGGGACATCACTAGCCTCGCTTCGTTCCTCGCAGCCACCACCGGTCGCGCTGCGGGATGCACCGTCGTCGAACTCGGAACGGTGCAGGTCAGTACCGGCGCATTGATCGCGCGGGATCCGTTCGGCCCGAGAAGCGGCGGTTGCATACTCGCCGTCCCGAATGGCTCGTACCGGGTTTGGGCAACGGTGGTCGATGTGAGCGACGACGGCACTCCTGAGCCCCGCCAGGCATATTTGAGCGTGGCGATCGGCGACGGCCAACCGGCCCTGCTCGGTTCCGCCGACGAATTACTCGTGCCGCCCGTCCCCAGCTTCGGCGCGTTCACCGGCACCGACCACGGGCTGCTCGCGGTTCACGATGCGGCGGTCGAGGATTCAGTGCTGGCAGATCGCGCCGAGGCCATCGACCGCGGCCTGTGGGCACCGGATATCGGCCCGGGCTACGCCAATGTGTCACTCGACCCGGCCTCCGGTGCCAATGTCGTCGTCAGCGGATCCGGTTGGGGCGACGGCGGTTTCCCGGTCCTTGCGACGTACGACCGCGACGACAGGCCCGTCGCCGTACACGTGGATTTCGGTGTCATCGGGGACCACCCGGATGATCAACCCGGCTTGATGCGAAAACTGGCCAGGCGACTCGGATTCGGACGCCGAGCCTGACGCAATCTGTCGGTACCAGCGACTAAGTTCGCGGCATGGCCAGAACCGGTTCGAAAGTACGTTCGCAGTTCCGCTGCTCGGAGTGCCAGCACACCACGGCGAAATGGGTGGGCCGCTGCCCGGACTGCGGCACCTGGGGCACGGTCAACGAAGTCGCCGTACTGAGCACGCTGACGCCCGCGACGCATCGCGCCGTCGCGCCGGCGTCGCCCGCAGTACCGATCAGCTCGATCGATCCGGGCACGACCAGGCATTTCCACACCGGGATCAGCGAACTGGACCGCGTGCTGGGCGGTGGTGTCGTACCGGGTTCGGTGACGCTGCTGGCCGGTGATCCCGGCGTCGGCAAGTCGACACTGCTGCTCGAGGTCGCGCACCGCTGGGCCATGTCCGGGCGGCGTGCGCTCTATCTGTCGGGCGAGGAGTCCGCCGGGCAGATCCGGCTGCGCGCCGAGCGCACCGGCTGCACGCACGACGACGTCTACCTGGCCGCCGAATCCGATCTGCAGACCGCGCTCGGCCACATCGAGGCAGTCCAGCCCACCCTCGTGGTGGTGGATTCGGTGCAGACCATGTCCACCGCCGAGGCCGACGGCGTCACCGGCGGCGTGACACAGGTCCGGGCCGTCACCACTGCCCTCACCATGGCGGCCAAGACGACGGGCATCGCGATGGTTCTGGTCGGCCACGTCACGAAGGACGGCGCCATCGCCGGGCCGCGCTCACTGGAGCACCTCGTGGACGTCGTGCTGCACTTCGAGGGCGACCGCGCGTCGGCACTGCGCATGGTCCGCGGCGTCAAGAACCGCTTCGGCGCGGCCGACGAGGTCGGCTGTTTCATGTTGCACGACAACGGAATCGAATGCGTTGCCGACCCGTCTGGGCTGTTCCTCGACCAGCGGCCGGCCCCGGTGTCCGGCACCGCGGTGACCGTCAGCCTCGACGGCAAGCGGCCACTCATCGGCGAGGTGCAGGCGCTGATCGGCTCGCCGTCAGCGGGTTCGCCGCGCCGCGCGGTCAGCGGTATCGACTCGGCCCGCGCGGCCATGATCACCGCGGTGCTCGAGAAGCGGGCGCGGCTTCCCGTCGGCACCAACGACATCTACCTGTCCACGGTGGGCGGCATGCGGCTGACCGATCCGTCGTCCGATCTGGCGGTCGCGCTGGCCATCGCGTCGGCGTACACCGACCTGCCACTGCCGGCCACCGCGATCGCCATCGGCGAGGTGGGCCTGGCGGGTGATCTGCGCCGGGTCACCGGCATGGACCGCCGGCTCGCCGAGGCCGCCCGCCTCGGCTTCACCACGGCCGTGGTGCCCACCGGAATCGAGTCACCGCCGCGCGGGCTTCGGGTGCTGCCGGCCGACAACATCACCGCGGCGTTGCGGGTGTTACGCAAGATCACAGAGAATGTGGACCGGACCGGGTAGAGCCCGGCCGGAAAACCACCGAGGAGTGCACCGATGTCGGTGAAAGCGGGAACCCGGGCCGGGCGCGGCAACGTCGTGCATCTGGCCCGACCGACACTGCGCGAGACGTTGGGCAAGCTGGCGCCCGGCACGCCGCTGCGGGACGGCCTCGAGCGCATCCTGCGCGGCCGTACCGGCGGGCTGATCGTGCTGGGCTACGACGACAGCGTGGAGGCCATCTGCGACGGCGGCTTCCCCCTCGACGTCCGGTTCGCGCCGACCCGGCTGCGGGAGCTGTCGAAGATGGACGGCGCCGTCGTGCTCTCCAGCGACCTCACCCGCATCCTGCGGGCCAACGTGCAGCTCGTGCCCGACCCGTCCATCCCGACCGACGAATCCGGTACCCGGCACCGCTCGGCCGAGCGCGCGGCCATCCAGACCGGCTTCCCGGTGGTGTCCGTCAGCCACTCGATGAGCATCGTCACGGTGTACGTCGCCGGGGAGCGGCACGTCGTTCCGGAATCGGCGACCATCCTGTCGCGCGCGAACCAGACCATCGCCACGCTGGAGCGCTACAAGTTCCGGCTCGACGAGGTCAGCAAGCAGCTGTCGATGGCCGAGATCGAGGACTTCGTGACGCTGCGCGACGTCATGACCGTCGTGCAGCGCATGGAGATGGTCCGCCGGATCAGCCTGGAGATCGACGCCGACGTCGTCGAGCTCGGTACCGACGGCCGCCAGCTCAAGCTGCAGCTCGACGAACTCGTCGGCGACAACGACGCCGCCCGCGAACTGATCGTGCGTGACTACCACGCCAACCCCGACCCGCCGACCGCCGACCAGGTGACGGCGACGCTCGAGGAGCTCGACGCACTGAGCGACAACGAGCTACTCGACTTCACCACGCTGGCAAGGGTTTTCGGTTATCCGTCGACGCCCGAGGCGCAGGATTCGGCGATGAGCTCGCGCGGCTACCGGGCGATGGCCGGCATCCCGCGCCTGCAGTTCGCACACGTCGACCTGTTGGTGCGGTCGTTCGGATCGCTACAGGGCCTGCTCGCCGCGAGCGCCGACGACCTGCAGTCGGTGGAGGGCATCGGGTCCATGTGGGCCCGCCACATCCGTGAGGGTTTGTCGCTGCTCGCCGAGTCGACGATCGCAGACCGGCTGGCCTGAGATCAGTTGGCCGGGCCGGGCAGCGTCGGCTCGCCGGGCGCCGGGGCCGCCGGCGCCGGGGGCGGTGCCTCGCCCGCCGGCGGTGCACCCGCGCCGGGCTGCTGCGCCTCGGACAACACGAACGGCACGGGGGCCGATCGCAGGTTGCCCAGCTGGACGACCAGGTTGTAGGTGCCCGGCCCGATCGCCTGACGCGGCAGCGGGCAGTTGGGCGCCGAGCCCATGCCGGTCCAGGTGACCTCGGTGGTCACCTGCTCGCCGGGCTTGAAGCCGCGGACCAGGGTCTCGTTCGACGGGGCGCAGTCCAGGTTGGACCACAGCCGGTTGTTGTCCAGTGAGTAGACGTAGGCGGCCAGCACCGCGGCACCGACGTCACGCTTGCACTCGACGAGGCCGATGTTGGTGACCACCATCGTGAACTTCGGCTGGTCGCCGATCACGTAGGTCGGCTGGTTGGTGATGCCCTTGGCGGCCAGTGTGCTGTCCGGGCAGTCGTCGCCCGCCTTGAGCACCGGCGGCGGCGTGACCGCGGTGGTCGGGGTGGGCGTCGGGGCCGGAGCCGCGTTCGGCGGCGGCGCGATCGGACTCTTCACCCCGGGTGTTTCGCCCGGAAGCGGCGTCGCGGACGTCGACGTCTTCGCGGTGGGCTGAGCATCCTTGGAATCGCCCGTGCTGTTGCTGAAGACGACGACCCCGATGATCACAACCAGGAGCAGGACGACTGCGGCGACACCGATCGCCAGCATCCGACGACGGAAATAGATCTGGGATGGCAGCGGGCCATGCGGTTCTAGATCCGGCACATTGTCACGGTAAGGGCACAAAACGCGGTGGGCTCTGACCTGGTCCGGCGTGTCGTCTGTGAACTGGGGTGGTATTCGCCACCCCAGTTCCGCCGACTATTCGCCGATATCGCCGACGTGGTCGCGCTTGGTGATCCGACCCTCGGCCAAGTGATAGGTGGCGCCGACGATGGCGACCTTGCCCGACGCCAGACGCTCGGCGATGATGTTCGACCGCCCGCTCAGCAGGCGCACCGTCTCGTTGACGTGCTTGGCCTCGAGCTCGTCGACCTCGGAGAGTCCTTCGCGGCGGCCGACGAGGATCGACGGCGTCACGCGCTCGACGATGTCCCGCACAAACCCGCCCGGCACCGCGCCGTCGTCGAGAGCCGTGATGGTGGCCTTGACCGCACCGCAGCTGTCGTGGCCGAGCACGACGATCAGCGGCACTTCCAGAACGGCCACGGCGTACTCGATCGAGCCGATCACCGCGGAGTCGAGGACGTGACCGGCGGTACGCACGACGAACATGTCGCCGAGACCCTGGTCGAAGATGATCTCGGCGGCGACGCGGCTGTCCGCGCAACCGAAGAGGACGGCCGTCGGCTTCTGCCCGCCGGCCAGTTCGGCACGGCGCTCGATGCTCTGGCTGGGGTGCAGCGACTCACCGGCAACGAATCGCTCGTTACCCTCTCTCAGTGCTTTCCACGCGCTTATCGGGTTCGAGTTGGGCATGCCGCCCATTGTGCCCTGCACGCATAGCGGACGCGCAATGAGTTCAGGGCAAATTCTCATACCCGCCGACGAGCTCCTGGGCTGGTACCGCACGGCGCAGCGCGACTTGCCGTGGCGGGCCCCGGATGTCACCGCATGGCAAATTCTGGTCAGCGAGTTCATGCTGCAGCAGACCCCGGTGTCGCGGGTCGAACCGATCTGGCGGGACTGGATCGCCCGCTGGCCCACGCCGTCCGCGACCGCGGCGGCCGGGGCCGCTGACGTGCTGCGCGCGTGGGGCAAGCTGGGCTATCCGCGGCGCGCCAAGCGGTTGCACGAATGCGCCGAGGTCATCGCCACCGAACACGGCGACGAGGTACCCCGCGACGTCGAGACGCTGCTGACACTGCCGGGCGTCGGCGCCTACACCGCGCGGGCCGTCGCCTGCTTCGCGTATCAGCAGGACGTCCCCGTGGTCGACACCAACGTGCGCCGCGTGGTGGCACGCGCGGTTCGCGGTGTGGCCGACACGCCCGCACGCTCGCGTGACCTCGACGACGTCGCCGCGCTCCTGCCCGAAGATGGCACGGCACATGTGTTTTCGGCCGCGTTGATGGAACTGGGCGCCATCGTCTGCACCGCCCGCACACCGAAATGCGGCGTCTGCCCGTTGACCGTCTGCGCGTGGCGCAGCGCCGGCCATCCGGAGCTGGACGCGCCGACGCGTCCCGTGCAGAAATACGCCGGGACCGATCGCCAGGTCCGGGGTCGGCTGCTGGATGTGTTGCGCGGCAGCGCAACTCCGGTGACGCGGGCGCAGTTGGATGTGGCGTGGCTCACCGATACCGCGCAGCGCGACCGAGCCCTGGACTCACTGCTGGTCGACGGCCTGGTCGAGCAGACCGCCGATGACCGGTACGCACTCGCGGGTGAGGGCGAGCGCTAAAAACCCCGTTTCAATGAGAACGGCATGAAACCGCCTGCTTTCCAATGAGAACGGCATGAGTCAGTACCACATGCGGTGATGCTCCGATAGAACGGAAGCATGACCGCATACCGAATTTCAGGTGAACAGAAAGCAAACAACAATCGACGCGGCCTCGTCATCGTCGGAGCCGCCGCAGCCGCAATCGCTGCCGCGGCACTCGCCCCGGCCACGGCCTCCGCGCTGCCGACCGGCGGCGGCTCGGCCGTCGACACCATCAACGAGCTGCAGTCCCGCGGCTATCACGTCCAGGTCAACACCAGCACTTCCGGCCCGCTGTCGGCGTGCTCGGTGACCGATGTGCACGGGCTGACCGGCTCCAACATCGACGGCCGGGGCCAGCGCATCAACTCCGGTCAGTTCGACACCGTGTACGTCAACGTGCAGTGCCGGCCGCAGGGCTAGTCAACGCGCTTGCGGCGCAACCAGATTGGGACAGGCGAAGCGCCGCCGGTAGTCGGACGGGTTGACGCCGACGACGCGCCGGAAATGGTGCCGCAGCAAGGTTGCGGTACCGAATCCGGCCTTGTCCGCCACCCGGTCGACATCGAGATCCGTCTCCTCCAGTAGCCGACGGGCGTACAGCACGCGCTGATCGGTGACCCATTGCATGGGCGTCCGGCCGGTCTCCTCGACGAACCGCCGCGCGAACGTGCGCCCCGACATGCTCGCCCGTTTGGCCAGGCTCGCCACCGTGTGCGGCTGCCGCAGGTTGGTCAGAATCCAATCCAGATGCGGCGCAAAGCCTTCCGAGCACCGGACCGGGATCGGCTGCTCGATGAACTGCCGCTGTCCGCCGTCGCGCTGCGGTGGCACCACCATGCGGCGCGCGATCTTGTTGGTGATCTCGCTACCCATCTCGCGGCGCACCAGATGTAGGCAGGCATCGATGCCGGCAGCGGTTCCCGCGCTGGTGATCAGATTTCCGTCGTCGACGAACAGCACGTCACGGTCGACGCGGGCGGTGGGAAACATGCGAGCCAGCTTGTCCGCATGCATCCAGTGCGTGGTGCACGCCCGGCCGTCGAGCAGCCCCGCGGCGCCGGCGACGAACACCCCTGAGCAGATGGTCAGGATCATCGAACCGGAGTCCGCGGCATTGCGGATGGCATCCAGCGCCGCCTGCGGATAGACCGGACCTGCCACGGCCGGAATGGCGACCAGGTCGGCCCCCAGCAGCTGGTCGATGCCGTGGTCGGGGGTCAAAGAGGCGCCGACCGACGTCCGTACGGGCTGCCCGGCCACCGGCCCGCAGACCTTGAAATCGAAGTTCGGCACACCGTCGGCTGACCGGTCGATGCCGAAGACCTCGCACACCACGCCGAATTCGAACGGCGCCACTCCGTCCATCACCAGGACCGAGACACTGTTGATCATGGCAGTATTTTATCGATTGCCGTCCGAACTGCCACTGTTTATTCGGTTGCCCCGGATTCGAGAATTATCGGCATGAACACCATCCTGACTCTCGTCGCGATGGTCGCGATCATGGTCGCCCCCTTCGCACTCGGCGCCCTGTTGAGCGCCATCACCCGAAATCCCGGTGCGCGCAACGGTTTCGGCAACGTCAACTGGACCGACGTGGGAGACTCCCGCGACCTTGACCGCGTCGCGCACGACCTCGCCGCGGCACGTTCCCGATTCGAGTAATCAGACGGACGCGAGGAAATCCTCGACCGCGCGGCGGTAGACCTCGGGTGCGTCGTCGTGCACGAGGTGGCCTGCGCCGGGAACTTCCACATACGTTGTCCGGTGCCCGATCTCGGCCATCTTGCGCATCTGCCCCGGCGGCGCGACCCCGTTGCCGGCCTCGATGAGGAGTGTCGGCGCCCGTACTGCCGTCCACTGCTGCCAGTAATCCCGGGTGCCCCACTCGGCGGCGATCGCCACCCAGTGCGCCGCCTCGCCATGCAGCCGCCAACCGGTCTCGGTGCGATCGAAAGCGTCCAGGAAGTACTGGCCGGCGACCGGGCCGAAGAGATCCAAAACCTGTTGCGCCGAATCGAATTCGACCGGAATCGAATGTGTCCAGGGATCCCAGGCACCGATGGTGAAGCCGACGAAATCCGCTGCCATGTCCTCGACCACCAGCGCGGTGACCAGTTCCGGATGCTCGGCGGCCACACACCAGCTGTGCAGCCCACCCATCGAGTGCCCGATCAACCGCGCCGGGCGCCCCAGCGAACCGACCGCGTCGGCCAGGTCAGCGACGAACCGTTCGGTGCTGATCGGCTCGGAATCGTGGACGCCGCGCCCGCGGTGCCACGGGGCGTCGTACGTGTAGACCTCGCCCAATTCCGTCAACCACGGCAACTGCCGGTCCCACGTCGTCCCGCGGCCCATCAATCCGTGCACCAGCACAATCGGCTCGCCGGTGCCGCCCCGGGCGGTGAGCAGGTCGGTCGTCATGGCCCCATCCTGCCTGTCGACTAGCGCGGTAACCTGAACCACATGCCTGTGGTGAAGATCAATGCGATCGAAGTTCCGCCCAACGCCGGCCCGGAATTGGAGAAGCGGTTCGCGAACCGTGCCCACGCGGTGGACGGCCAGCCCGGCTTCCTCGGGTTCCAGCTGCTCCGCCCGATCAAGGGTGAGAACCGCTACTTCGTGGTGACGCAGTGGGAGTCCGACGAGGCGTTCCAGGCCTGGGCCACGGGCCCGGCCGTCGAGGCGCACGCCGGGCAGCGGGCGAATCCCGTCGCCACCGGAGCATCACTTCTCGAATTCGAGGTTGTGTTGGACGTTGCTGGTTCCGGCCAGCAGGCATAAGACCCGGGCTGCGCTCGCCACGGCCGGCGCAGTCATCGTCGTCTTAGGTGGCTGTAGCAGTACGCCCGCAGCCGTCGCGCCGCCATCGAGCGCTGCCTACGGCGCGCTGATCGACATGAGCACCCCGCAGGGCATGCGGTCCAGGCAGACGATGGACATGCTCAACTCGGACTGGTCCATCGAGCCGGCCGGGGTGAAGACGCTCGCCGCGCCCGACCAGGTCGACGACATCACCTACCGGATGAAGTGGATCTGGTGGGACCGCCCGTTCAAGCTCACCGGCATCGACATCGGCGCCGGACAGTCGACGCTGCACGTCACCAACTCCTATGGCGTGAACCAGGACATCCAGCTGCACGTCGACGGCAAGGGCACCGTCGACCGCATGGAGGTCTCGCTGCGTCCGCCGCCCGTCAAGTCCTGGGCCGACGTCGACGCGGCGATCGCGAAGTCCGGCGCGCACTACTCGTATCAGGTCGCCAAGGTCGTCGACGGCAAGTGCGTCAAGGTCGCCGGCACCAACGTCGACGAGCCGATGCCGCTGGCGTCGATCATGAAAATCTATGTGCTGCTTGCCGTTGCGCGGGCCGTGTCGGCCGGCACCCTCAGCTGGGACGACAAGGTCACCGTCACCGCCGAAGGCAAGAAGCTCGGTTCGGCCGGCATGGACAACCTGGCGCCGGGCACCCAGGTGACGGTGCACGAGGCGGCCCAGCAGATGATCTCGGTGAGCGACAACATGGCCACCGACATGCTGATCAACAAGGTCGGCCCGGCCGCGGTCGACGAGGCACTCGTGGTCGCCGGGCACCACGACCCGGCGAGTCTGACGCCGTACCCGACCATGCACGAGCTGTTCTCGATCGGTTGGGGCAAGCCCGATGTGCGTGACCAGTGGAAGAACGGCGACAAGGCGCAGCGCACGGCGCTGTTGCAGCAGGTGAGTTCACGGCCGTACGAGCCCGACCCGTACCGCACCCGGACGCCGGCATCCAGCATCGGGGCCGAGTGGTACGGCAGCGCCGCCGACATCTGCCGCGAGCACGTCGCGGTGCAGGCCGCCGCTGTCGGGCCGGCCGCGCCGGTCCGGGACATCATGTCGAAGGTCGCCGGCATCGACCTGGACCGCGCCAAGTGGCCGTACCTCGGCTCCAAGGGCGGCAATCTGCCGGGCGACCTCGGTTTCAGCTGGTACGCCGTCGACCACACCGGCCAGCCGTGGGTGGTGAACTTCCAGCTGACCTGGCCGACGTTCAAAGGTCAGACGGCGGCGCAGTGGCTGCTGAGCATCATCAAGCAGGCGTTCGATCTGATCCCGGTGCGGTGAGCACGCAGTCGCCGCAGCACGCCGCCCTGTCGCCGGCCAGCTGGTAGATCAGGCAACAGCTGTTTCGGCGAAATGCCGGCCCTGAGCGCAGCACTCCCCCGTCGACTCGGGGGTCCGCGAGCACCGCGTCGGCCGCTTGTCGTGCCTGCTCGGCCAAGTCGGGCCGGGTCCGGCCGATCTGCTGGGCCGCACTGTTGGCGGCCGACCCGACGTTGCCCCACAACACTTTCGGGCTGACGCCGAATCGCCCGAACGCGTTCGTGAGTACTTCCACTGCGGGCGCGCCCCCGGCCGGCCGCGCGGAGACCGCCAGTGGATAGGGACCGCCCAGCTGGTCCTGCCAGGCCAGGTCGGCCAATGACCACGACACCGGCTCCCCGAGAGCGGCGGTGCCGATCATCGGCGCGATCAGCCGCGCCACCAGCCCCAGGTGCGCGACGGACGCGGCAACGCGAATCTCGGGCTCGCCGTTGCCCATCAGCGCCGACCTGACCTTGTGCACGCGCGCGGTCAGCGCGTCGGGATCGTCGACGAGCTCGGCCATCGGCCGCCACGGCGGCATCGGCGAATCCTGTTGCCGCACAATGGCGAAGAACGGGCCGAACCCGGCCAGGTCGTCAGTCACCGGCGGGCTGTTGAACCAGCCGGCGCGCGGCCTCGGCGACGGCGGCGCGCCGGACGGCGGCGGTTTCCGGCGACAGCGGCTGATCGACGATGCGGTCGATACCGAATCCGCCCGCGGCCAATGCATAGGTCATGTCGTTGAGCAGCACCAGCAGATCCATCGGCCGCCACGACGCGTCGATGATTCCGCTCCGCTGGGCCTCGGCGATCCGGTCCAGCTTGGACTGGAAGATGCGGCGCAGCACGTGGTCACCGAACATCCCGTCGGCGGCCTCCAGCTCGATCCAGCGCTGCAACCGCGCCCCGACCGGGTCCGCGACCATGTAGTCGAAGAGCGCGACAGCGTACGCCGGCACGTCGTCGGGTTTGAAGATCGCGTCGTACGGCGCGTCCTGAATCCACTGCTCGACGACCGCCTCGAACAGGTTCTGCTTGCTCTGGAAGTAGCTGTACAGCCGCTCCTTGCTGGCATTGGCTTCGGCGGCAATGCGATTCAGCCGGGCACCGGCAAATCCGAGGGCGGAGAACTCCGCTTTGGCGGCAGCCATGATGCGCTCGCGTGTCGCATGTCCGGCTGCTCTCATAGCATCCGCCAGGGTAACAGCCAGCTACCTCACTGGTCGCGTTCGAGGAGGAAGTAGAACAGCTTGTCGTCGGTGCGCTGCCGCTTGCCGTTCATGATGCCCATGAGGGTGTCGCTGTCGACCCGCTTGAAGTGGTCGAACACCGGCTGCCCGTCGTAGACCATGGTCCCGGTCACCTCGCCGCGAAACTCGATGTCCCACAACGTCGCGCCGCCACGGCTGAGGTCCCTGTTCGAAAACAGTTGCCCCGCTTCGTCGTAGCAGACGATGGGCTCGACATCGTTGATCGATTTGAAGATCTTGCCGTACCACCGGGCCGCCTGCAGTTGGCCGTTCATCTTGTGGCCGGTGTCGAACTCGTCGCCTTTCCAGTTGCCGACCATGTCGACGGCTCGGACCGGTTCCAGCGAGGCCCAGATTTCGTCCAACTCGGCCGGATCGACATGAGCCTGGCCCCGCAGTTCGGCGAAACGAGCGCGGGCGGTATCGACGTCCACAGGGACCTCCCAAGTCAGTTGGTTCGGAAACTGACTGTAATCCCGAACCAACCGGTTCGGCAAGCCTGGATATTGACGTGCCCAGATATTAATTCAGGTGTGCCCGCCCGAAGACGAGTAGGGCAAATCGGTGCTGCTGTGCCGGTCGACCTGCACGGGACGACCGACGTAGGGAAAGGCCCGCTGCGGGCAGGCAGGGCGGTCACAGATCTTGCAGCCCGCACCGATCGGAATCGCGGCCTCAGGGTCGGCCAGATCGATGCCGGCGGAATAGATCAACTTGTCGGCGTGCGCCAGGTCGCAACCGAGACCGATGGCGAAACGCTTCCGCGGCCCCCGGAACCGACTTGGGGCCGACGTCGTCGTGCGCGCGATCCAGAAATACGACCGCCCGTCGGGCATCTGCGCCACCTGGGTGATGAACTCCCCGGGTCTCGCGAAGGCCTGGTGCACCACCCACAACGGGCAGTTGCCACCGACCCGGGAGAAATGAAAGGCAGTGGCGGACTGACGTTTCGAGATGTTGCCCGCGCTGTCGGTGCGCACGAAGATGAAGGGCACACCCCTGGCTTCGGGGCGCTGCAGCGTCGAGAGCCGATGGCATACGGTCTCGAATCCGACCTCGAACCGGCGCGCCAACTGGTCGATGTCATACCGCAGTTCCTCGGCCGCCGCCAGGAACAGCCGGTACGGCATCAACAGCGCGCCGGCGAAGTAGTTCGCCAACCCGATCTGCGCGACTTCCCTTGCCTCGGCGCTCAGTTGGTCGTCGGCGGCCACCAGCGCCGCGATCAGGTCGGCATACATCAACAGCGCCAGCTGGGTGGCCAGCTGGAATGCGCGCTGCCCCGGGTGCAGCCACCGGGCCACGTAGAGAACGCCGACGTCCTCGCGGTACAAGCGTTTGGCATTGGGCCCCAACACCTCCCCGTCGTCGATGACCACACTGATGCCGAGCTCTGCGGTCAGCAAGTCGGCCAGTTGGGCATCCAAACCGCCGAGCCGCATAGCGAACCGGCCGAACAACGATTCGGCCGCGGCGTCCAGTTCACCGACGTGGTTCTTCCGGTCGTAGAAGAAGTCCCGGACTTCTTCGAACGGCATCGGCTGCGGCAACGGCGCCGACGCGTCGACGGTGGCGCGGGTGTGCATGGCGTCGAGTTCGGTTGTGGCATCGAACAATCGGCGGTTCATGCTGACCAGCATCTGACCGACCGCCGGCATTCTCGCCACCAGTTCCTCGATCTGGCCGGCCGTCGCCGAGGTGTCGGCGAGGATCTCGCGCAGGTCGGAAACCAGCCGCGCGTCCGATTCGGGCGCGAAGTAGTTGGTCGGCAGATCGAAGCGCTCCGCCAAGGTGAGCAGCACCGGTACCGTCACCGGGCGCTGGTCGTTCTCCAGCTGGTTGACGTAGCTCGTCGACAAACCCAGGACGCGCGCCAGCGCGACCTGCGTCAGGCCCTGTTCCTCGCGCAGCCGTCGCAGACGGGCGCCCACGAATGTCTTTGCCACTGCCGCGAGCCTAACCCCCGCGGCTTACACAAAGTTCGCAAACTACAACCACCAAGGACGCAAAATTACGCAAATACAGGGTCTTTCCGGCTCGCGATCAGCTGCGTAGCGTGCGAATCATGCAGACACACGAGGTACGCACCCGACGCAGCGCGGAGGAATTCCCCCGCTCGGAACACCTGGCGTGGAAGATCGCGGAGGTGGCCGCCGATCCGGTCGACGTGACGCCCGAAGTCGAGGCGATGGTCGTCAACCGGATCATCGACAACGCCGCGGTCTCGGCCGCATCGGTGATCCGGCGTCCCGTCACCGTCGCCCGGACCCAGGCACAGGCGCACCGCACGCCGCGCGGTGCCACGGTATTCGGCATCGACGGCACCTACTCGCCCGAGTGGGCCGCCTGGGCCAACGGGGTGGCCGTCCGCGAACTCGACTTCCACGACACCTTCCTGGCCGCCGAGTACTCGCACCCGGGGGACAACATCCCGGCCCTGGTCGCGGTGGCCCAGCAGCTCGACGTCCGCGGCGCCGACCTGATCCGCGGCATCGCCACCGCATACGAGGTGCAGATGGACCTGGTCCGCGGAATCTGCCTGCACGAACACAAGATCGACCACGTCGCGCACCTCGGCCCGTCCGTCGCCGCCGGCCTCGGCACCATGCTCCGGCTGGACCCCGAGACCATCTATGCCGCGGTCGGCCAGGCGCTGCACCTCACCACCGCCACCCGCCAGTCCCGCAAGGGTCTGATCTCCAGCTGGAAGGCCTACGCCCCAGCGCTGGCCGGCAAGGTCGCGATCGAGGCCGTGGACCGTGCCATGCGCGGTGAAGGCTCCCCCGCCCCCATCTGGGAAGGCGAGGACGGCGTCATCGCCTGGCTGTTGTCCGGGCCCGAGCACACCTATCGGGTGCCGCTGCCCGGCCCCGGTGAACCCAAGCTGGCCATCCTGGACAGCTACACCAAGGAACACAGCGCCGAGTACCAGAGCCAGGCCCCCATCGACCTGGCGCGCCGGATGCGTTCGCGGATCGGCGATGTCGACCAGATCGCCACCATCGTGCTGCACACCAGTCACCACACGCACGTCGTGATCGGCACCGGCTCGAACGATCCGCAAAAGTTCGACCCGGATGCAACACGGGAAACCCTGGATCACTCGGTGATGTACATCTTCGCGGTCGCACTGCAGGACGGTGAGTGGCACCACGAACGGTCGTACGCGCCCGAGCGCGCCCGCCGGCCGGACACCATCGAGCTGTGGCACAAGATCTCGACCGTCGAGGACCCGGAGTGGACCCGCCGCTACCACTCGAATGACCCGGCGGAGAAGGCGTTCGGCGCCCGGGCCGTGGTGACGCTCAAGAGCGGCGAGGTGATCGTCGACGAGCTGGCCGTGGCCGACGCGCACCCGCTCGGCGCGCGTCCGTTCGGGCGTGAGCAGTACCGCGACAAGTTCACCACGCTCGCCGAAGGCGTCGTCGCCCCTGCCGAGCAGGACCGGTTCCTGGCCGTGGTCGACGGCCTTGCGGCCATGAAGCCGGGCAGCCTCGGCGCCCTCAACGTGCGCGTCGACCAGGTCGTGCTGGACAAGGCGCCCACGATCCCGTCGGGGATTTTCCGATGAGCGCCGGCCTGCTCGGCTCGCGGGTCTCGGCCGCCGACAAGCGGGTGGCGTTGCGGACGGCACTGAATTCCGGCCGGCTGCAACGCTATCCGGGCGCATTCTCGCCACTGGTGGCGAAGCTGGTGTCAGAGATCGGCTTCGAGGGGGTCTACGTCTCGGGCGCGGTGCTGTCGGCCGACCTGGGCCTGCCCGATATCGGGCTGACCACCTTGACCGAGGTGGCCGCCCGCAGCGCCCAGATCGCCGCGGCCACCGACCTGCCCACCCTGGTGGACGCCGACACCGGCTTCGGCGAGCCGATGAGCGCCGCACGCACCATCACGATCCTGGAGGATGCCGGGCTGGCCGGCTGCCATCTGGAGGACCAGGTGAACCCCAAGCGCTGTGGCCACCTCGACGGTAAGGCAGTCGTGCCGGCCACCGAGATGATCAAGCGACTGCGTGCCGCGGTCGCCGCTCGCCGGGACCCCAACTTCGTCATCTGTGCGCGCACTGATGCCGCCGGAATCGAGGGCATCGCCGCGGCCATCGACCGGGCCAAGGCCTACGCCGATGCCGGCGCCGACCTGATCTTCACCGAAGCACTGTCCACCCCAAGGGAATTCGAGCAGTTCCGGGCAGCGGTCGACACTCCCCTGCTGGCCAACATGACCGAGTTCGGCAAGTCGGAACTCGTGACGGCCCAGCGGTTGTCAGACATCGGCTACAACCTGGTGATCTACCCGGTCACCACGCTGCGTCTGGCGATGCACGCGGTCGAGATGGGCCTGCGCGAAATCCACACCGCCGGAACCCAGGCCGGCCTGCTCGGCCAGATGCAACACCGCAGCCGGCTGTACGAGTTGCTGCGCTATGCCGAATACAACCAATTCGATTCCGACATCTTCAATTTCACCCTCCAGGACGTGAAATCATGACCACTCAACCGCCCCACATCCACAAGGGTCTGGCCGGTGTCGTCGTCGACACCACCGCCATCTCCAAAGTCGTGCCCGAGACCAACAGCCTGACCTACCGGGGCTATCCGGTACAGGATCTGGCGACGCACTGCACGTTCGAGCAGGTGGCCTACCTGCTGTGGCACGGCGAGCTGCCGACCGAACACGAACTCGCGATGTTCTGCCAGCGCGAGCGGGCGTCCCGGCGGATCGACCGGTCGATGTACTCGCTGCTGGCCAAGCTGCCCGAGAGCTGCCACCCGATGGACGTGGTCCGCACCGCGATCAGCTACCTCGGCGCCGAGGATCCGGAAGAGGACGACAGCACGACTCCCGCCAACTACGCCAAGTCACTGCGCATGTTCGCCGTCCTGCCGACGATCGTCGCCGCCGATATCCGCCGACGGCAAGGACTTTCGCCCATCCAACCGCACAGTCAGCTGGGATACGCCGAGAACTTCCTGAACATGTGCTTCGGATCGGTCCCCGAACCGGCGATCGTCGTCGCGTTCTCCCAGTCCATGGTGCTGTATGCCGAGCACAGCTTCAACGCGTCCACGTTCGCCGCCCGGGTGGTGACCTCCACGCAGTCGGACATCTACAGCGCGGTGACCGCCGCCATCGGCGCCCTCAAAGGCTCGCTGCACGGCGGCGCCAACGAGGCCGTCATGCACGACATGCTGGAGATCGGCTCGGCCGCGAACGCCCCGAAGTGGTTGCACGGCAAGTTGTCTCGCAAAGAGAAGGTGATGGGCTTCGGACACCGCGTCTACAAGAACGGTGACTCTCGGGTGCCGACGATGAAGGCTGCGCTCGACCGGGTGGTGGCAGCCCGCGGCGGCCAGCGGTGGCTGGACATCTACACCGTGCTGGAGCGCGAGATGTTCACCGCCACCAGGATCAAGCCGAACCTCGACTTCCCCACCGGGCCGGCCTACTACCTCATGGGTTTCGACATCCCGGTCTTCACACCGCTTTTCGTGATGGCCCGCATCGTGGGCTGGACCGCACACATCATGGAACAAGCGGCGTCGAACGCACTGATCCGTCCCCTGAGTGAATACTCGGGCCAACCACAACGTTCCATTGCCTGAGCGCGCCATCACCAAAGTCCTCGTCGCCAACCGGGGTGAGATCGCGATCCGGGCCTTCCGGGCGGCCTATGAGCTGGGTATCGCGACGGTGGCGGTATACGCCCACGAGGACCGGAACTCCCCACACCGATTGAAGGCCGACGAGTCCTACCAGATCGGCGAGCCTGGCCATCCCGTTCGGGCTTATCTGTCGGTGCCCGACATCATCCGGGTGGCCCAGCTGTCCGGCGCCGACGCGGTGTACCCGGGATACGGATTCCTCTCGGAGAACCCCCAACTCGCGGCAGCGTGCGCCGCGGCCGGCATCACGTTCGTCGGCCCGAGTGCCGGCGTCCTGGAGTTGACCGGTAACAAGGCCAGCGCCATCGCCGCGGCCCGAACCGCCGGCCTACCGGCGCTCGCATCGTCGGCTCCGTCTGCGTCAGTCAGCGAATTGCTCACGGCCGCAGCCGGTATGGAGTTTCCCCTGTTCGTCAAGGCCGTCTCGGGTGGTGGCGGACGTGGCATGCGGCGGGTGACCGAGCCGGCCGCGCTGGCCGAGGCCATCGCGGCGGCGTCGCGCGAAGCGGAGTCTGCTTTCGGTGACCCGAACGTCTACCTCGAGCAGGCGGTCCTCAACCCCCGCCACATCGAGGTGCAGATACTGGCCGACGGAACCGGCGAGGTGATCCATCTCTTCGAACGGGACTGCAGTGTGCAACGCCGGCACCAGAAGGTGGTCGAGCTGGCCCCCGCCCCGAACCTCACCGACGAACTGCGGAACCGGATCTGTTCTGATGCGGTGACATTCGCGCGCCAGATCGGTTACTTCTGCGCCGGAACCGTCGAGTTCCTGCTCGACGAGCGCGGGCACCATGTGTTCATCGAGTGCAATCCGCGCATTCAGGTCGAGCACACGGTGACCGAGGAGATCACCGACGTCGACCTGGTCACCGCCCAGTTGCGGATCGCGGCCGGCCGGTCGTTGGCCGAGCTCGGGCTGAGCCAGGATCGTGTCAGAATCCGTGGCGCCGCCATGCAGTGCCGCATCACCACCGAAGATCCCGCCAACGGTTTCCGTCCCGACACCGGCCGGATCACCGCCTACCGTTCTCCCGGCGGTGCCGGCGTCCGGTTGGACGGCGGCACCAACGTCGGTGCGGAGATCAGCGCCCACTTCGACTCGATGCTGGTCAAACTCACCTGCCGCGGCCACGACTTCGCGACGGCGGTCAGGAGGGCCCGACGCGCCCTCGCGGAGTTCCGCATCCGCGGGGTGTCGACGAACATCCCCTTCCTGCAAGCGGTTCTCGATGATCCGGACTTCGCCGCAAGCAAGGTGTCGACATCGTTCATCGACGAGCGTGCGCAACTGCTGACGGCCCACACTCCAGGGGACCGCGGCACGCGCATCCTCAACTACCTCGCGGATGTCACGGTGAACCAACCGCATGGCGGTCGTCCATCGGCTGTGTATCCACGTGACAAGCTGCCGAAGATCGATCTCGACGGTCCGGCACCGGCGGGCAGCAAGCAGCTGCTGACCGAGCTCGGCCCAGAGCGCTTTGCGGCCGCCCTGCTGGAGTCGCCGCGGCTGTGGGTCACCGACACCACGTTCCGCGACGCCCATCAGTCGCTACTCGCAACTCGAGTGCGTACCTCGGGCCTGGTCAAGGTGGCCCCGTACGTGGCGCGCATGACGCCGCAGCTGCTGTCGGTCGAGTGCTGGGGCGGCGCGACCTACGACGTGGCGCTTCGGTTCCTGAAAGAGGACCCGTGGGAGCGGCTGGCCGCGCTGCGGGAGGCGATGCCCAACATCTGCCTCCAGATGCTGTTGCGCGGCCGGAACACCGTGGGTTACACACCCTATCCGACATCGGTCACGTCGGCGTTCGTACAGGAGGCCACCGCCACCGGCATCGACATCTTCCGCATCTTCGACGCGCTGAACAACGTGGAGTCGATGCGGCCGGCGATCGATGCAGTGCGCGAAACCGGTTCCGCGGTGGCCGAAGTCGCGATGTCCTACACCGGCAACCTCTCCGACCCCGCGGAGACGCTGTACACGCTCGACTACTGGCTGAAGCTGGCCGAGCAGATCGTCGATGCCGGTGCCCACGTGCTGGCAATCAAGGACATGGCCGGTCTGCTGCGACCACCCGCGGCGGCAAAACTCGTGTCGGCGTTGCGATCCCGTTTCGACCTGCCTGTACACGTCCACACCCACGACACCCCAGGTGGACAGCTGGCCACGTACGTCGCGGCCTGGCAGGCCGGTGCCTCTGCAGTCGACGGGGCGGCGGCACCGCTGGCCGGCACCACCAGCCAGCCTGCGCTGTCGTCGATCGTTGCGGCAGCCGCGCACACCGCGCACGACACCGGTCTGTCGTTGGCAAACGTCTGTGAGCTGGAACCGTATTGGGAGGCGTTGCGCCGCGTCTACGCGCCGTTCGAGGCGGGCCTGCCCGCACCGACCGGCCGCGTGTACACCCACGAGATCCCGGGCGGGCAGCTCAGCAATCTGCGTACCCAGGCCGCCGCCCTCGGGCTGGGCGGCCGGTTCGAGGACATCGAAAACGCCTATGCCGGAGCAGATCACGCTCTCGGCAGGCTGGTGAAGGTGACGCCGTCGAGCAAGGTGGTAGGTGATCTTGCGCTGGCGCTCGTCGGCGCCGGGATGAGCGCCGGGGAGTTCGCCGCCGACCCGCACCGCTGCGACATCCCGGATTCGGTGATCGGCTTCCTCCGCGGCGAGCTCGGCGACCCGCCCGGCGGCTGGCCGGAACCCTTGCGCAGCAAGGCCCTTCGCGGAAGGTCCGACACCAGGCCGACGGCAACCCTCACCGTCGAGGACTACGCCGAACTGGCGGAACCCGGTCTTACCCGCCGAGCGGCCCTGAATCGGCTGCTCTTCCCCGGTCCGACCCGCGAATTCCGCACGCATCGAGAACAATTCGGCGACACCTCCCGCCTGAGCGCCAACCAGTTCTTCTACGGGCTGCGCCGCGGCGAAGAGCACCGCGTCGAGTTGGAGAAGGGCGTCGAGCTGCTCATCGGTCTCGAGGCCATCTCCGAGCCCGATGACCGCGGCATGCGGACGGTGCTGTGCCTGTTGAACGGTCAGCTACGCCCGATCCTGGTGCGGGACAGGTCGATCGACAGCGCAGTCCGCGCGGTGGAGAAAGCGGACCGCGGCAACCCGGACCACGTTGCGGCGCCGTTCGCCGGCGTCGTGACGATCCGGGTGACCGTTGGCGAGCGGGTGAGCGCCGGCCAAACGGTCGCCACCATCGAGGCGATGAAGATGGAGGCAGCCATCACGTCGCCGAGAGCCGGTACCGTCACGCGGCTCGCGGTGGCGCCCACGGCCAGTGTCGAAGGCAATGACCTGCTGGTGGTGGTCAGCTGACCGTCGTAGTGTTCACGGCACGACGACGAGCTTGCCGTGCACATGGCCCGTCGTGCTCGCCGAGAGCGCGGCACCGGCTTCGGTCAGCGGGTACGTCTCGCTGATCGAGACGGCAAGACGTTCCTGCGCGACAAGCGTCGCGAGTTCGCGAAGGGCGGCGCCCAGTTCGCTTCCGGACCCACCGGCGTGCACCTCGATGCCGGTGTCGGCCTGGTCGAAGGCGACCAGCGTGAGCACCCGGGCCGGATCGCCGGTGAGCTCGATCGACAACGGAATCTCGCCGCGACCGGAGGCGTCGAGAACGGCGTCGACTCCGTCGGGTGCGGCGGCCCGCACCCTCTCGAGCAGACCATCGCCGTAGGTGACCGGCGTCGCGCCGAGCGAACGCAGGTATTCGTGGTTGGATTCACCCGCCGTGCCAATGACATTGACACCCTGAGCCTTTGCGAGCTGGACGGCAAAAGTACCTACGCCGCCCGCGGCCGCATGGATGAGCAGGGTGTCGCCCGCCTTGACGCCGAGCTTCCCCAGCACCGTGTACGCAGTGCCGCCCGCGCCTGCCAGCGAGCCCGCCACTTCCCAGCCGACGCCCTCAGGCTTACGGACGAGCTCGGCAGCTTCCGCCAGCGCAAGATCCGCGAACGAACCTGTCGTCGACCGGCCCAGAACCTCGTCGCCAACCGCCCACTCGGTCACCTCGGACCCAACGGCGTCGACGACGCCGGCCACGTCGGACCCCACACCGGCGGGCAGCTCGAGCGGCATCAGTTCGCGCATGTATCCGCCGAGGATCTTCCAGTCGATCGGATTGACGCCCGCGGCACGTACCGCGATTCGCACCTGGGTGGGTCCGGGAGCCGGCGGCTCGACATCGACCACTCGCAAAACCTCAGGTGTGCCGTATTCGGCGAACTGCACTACTCGCGACATCGATTCGTCTCCAATCGGTTTCCGGGCACTGGCCCAGCAAGGTCAAGGCTCGGGCAGCCGGTTTTATTTCAGGTGACGCACCGCCGCGTGAACCCGAAAAGAACTGCGCTCCGGAACCTGGCTCAGGTTCCGGAGCGCAGTCATCGGCGAGCTATCCGGCGCGAACCAACAGTGCCGCCTGCACCATGCGCCGCAGCGACTCGGAAACCTCGTCGGTCTTGCGGGTCTTCAGCCCGCAGTCCGGGTTCACCCAGAGCCGTTCTGCCGGAACGGCATCCAGCGCACGGCGCAGCGATGTCGCCATCTCGCCGGTGGTGGGAACCCGGGGCGAGTGAATGTCGTACACACCGGGGCCGACGCTGTTCGAGAACCCGATGCCGTTGAGGTCGTCGAGGACCTCCATGTGTGAGCGTGCCGCCTCGATCGACGTCACGTCGGCATCGAGATCGGCAATGGCGCCGATCACCTCACCGAACTCCGAATAGCACAGGTGCGTGTGAATCTGCGTGGCGTCGCTGACGCCCGACGTCGAGAGTCGGAACGCGTCGACCGCCCACTGCAGGTAGGCCGCCTTGTCGGCATTGCGCAGCGGCAGCAGCTCTCGCAACGCCGGCTCGTCGACCTGGATGATCGCGATGCCGGCGGACTGCAGATCGACGGTCTCGTCCCGGATGGCCAGCGCCACCTGGTTGGCCGAGTCCGCCAGCGGCTGATCGTCGCGAACGAACGACCAGGCCAGGATCGTCACCGGGCCGGTGAGCATGCCCTTGACGGGCTTGTCGGTCAATGTCTGCGCGTAGGTCGCCCACTCGACCGTCATCGGCTGCCGCCTGGTGACGTCGCCGAAGAGGACCGGCGGGCGCACGCAGCGGCTGCCGTACGACTGCACCCAGCCGTTCTTGGTGGTCAAGAAGCCGTCGAGCTGCTCGGCGAAGTACTGCACCATGTCGTTGCGCTCGGGCTCGCCGTGCACCAGCACATCGAGGCCGAGTTCCTCCTGCAACCGGATCACCGTCTCGACTTCGGATTTCATCCGGCCGATGTAATCGGCCTCGTCGATCTCGCCGGCGACGAACGCCGCCCGGGCCTTGCGGATCTCGACGGTCTGCGGGAACGAACCGATCGTCGTGGTCGGCAGTGCCGGCAGATGCAGGCGGGCGTCTTGTGCCGTACGCCGTTCGGCGGCCGGCCCGCGGCTGATGCCACCGGACAGGACCGTGTCGAGCCGGGCTCGGACGGCGGCGTTGTGCAGTCGCGGGTCGTGCCTGCGTGACGCGACCGCCCGGTTCGATGCCTCGAGCTGCGCGGCCACCGAGCCCCGGCCAGTGCGCAGCGCCGTCGCCAGCGTCGCGACCTCGTCGACTTTCTCGGCACCGAACGCCAGCCAGCCACGGAGCGCGTCGTCGAGACCGTCCTCGCGCTCGAGCGAGTACGGGACGTGCAGCGTCGAGCACGACGTGGACACAGCCACCGAACGTGCCGACTCCTGCACTGACTCCAGCCGGAACAGTGCGGCCTCCAGGTCTGTGCGCCAGACGTTGCGGCCGTCGACGACGCCGGCCACCAACAGCTTGCCCGCGAGGCCCGGGATGCCGACTGTCGGTTGGTCACCCCCGGCAACGAAATCGACTGCCATACCGTCGATCTGGGTACGGGCCAGCGCCGGCAGCACGTTCCCCGGTTCGCCGAAGTAGGTCGCGACCAGGATCGCCGGACGATCTGCGGCGCCGGCCAGCACCGCGTAGACGTGCTCGGCCAATTCGGCGGCGTTGGCAGTGCCGTCCAGGATGTCGGTGACCAAGACGGGTTCGTCGATCTGCACCCACTCGGCACCGGCTGCGGCGAGTCGGCCCAGCAGTTCGGCATACAGCGGCACCAGCTCGTCGAGGCGCCCGATGGGCGCCTCGGCGCCGTCGACGGCCTTGCTCAGCGCCAGGAACGTGATCGGTCCGACGATCACCGGCCGGGCCGGAATACCCTGCGCCTGAGCCTCTTTGAGCTCTGCCAGCACCTTGTCGGGATGCAGTGTGAACGTGGTGTCGGGGCCGATCTCCGGGACCAGGTAGTGGTAATTGGTGTCGAACCACTTCGTCATCTCGAGCGGTGCGATGTCCGCCGTCCCGCGAGCCGCCGCGAAATAGCGATCGAGATCATCGGCAATGCCGCCCGCGCGACTCGGCAGGGCGCCGAGCAGTACCGCGGTGTCGAGCATCTGGTCGTAGTAGGAAAACGTATTGACCGGAATGGAATCCAGTCCGGCGGCCGACAACGCGGCGATGGTCTCGCGGCGCAGGCCCGCGGCGATTTCCTCGAGCGCGGCCCGGTCGATCCGGCCCGCCCAATAGCGTTCGACGGCCCGCTTGAGTTCACGGTTCGGACCGATGCGGGGCGCGCCGAGAATGGTTGCGGTGAATGGTGTTGACAACTGACGTCCTTCAAATGCGACGGAAGTGCGCACCGCCCAAGGACATTCATCGAGGACAGCACAAACCGCCCTCGGCGATCAGCCCATTCCACGAGGCGATGCACCGCCGGACGCGGCGCATCCGGCACAGCTGGCAGGTCTTCGGACTCGCGGGCACGCACCCTCGGGTGCACCTAGTGGCCGTCGCTTCCCAGTTCGATACGAACCAGTGCCGATGACGGCGGTCGTTCCTGCTCACCGCTGCGGGACAGTCCCGGATTCTCACCGGGTTCCCTCTCATGGCGATTTTCGCCATTCGATGCCGCAGACGCCGAAGCGCCATTGGCAAACCAGCTGCGCCGTGGAGACTACCCTGTCGGGCCCTGTGCCGGACCCGGGCCGCCGTAACCCAACTGCTGTGCGGTGTAGCGGGCGGCGTCGGTGACCGGAACCGCTTGTACCGCAGTGCCGTACGCGCAGATCTCGGTCCAGACGTCGCCGATCTCGGTGGTGTCGAACCGCATCCCGATGATCGCATTGCCGCCGCGGGCGTGACATTCCTGGAGCAGCCGGCCCATGGCTTCGTTGCGGCTCTCGGCGAGGTTCTTGGTCATGCCCTGCAGCTCGCCGCCGAACATCGCCTTGAAGCCGGCGCCCATCTGCGCGAAGGCGTTCCGGGACCGGACGGTGAGGCCGAACACCTCACCGCAGACCCGCTGAATCTCCCACCCGGGCAGGTCATTCGTCGTGACAACCAGCATGCTGCCGCCTTTCTGTGTCGGTATGCCTCGAACTGTAGTGCGCGGCAACCGCAATCGTCAGAGCGCGGCTGCCACGTCCTGCGCCGGTGCGGCCTTCCTGGTGCCACCGAGGTAGCGCTCGACGAGCCCGCCGAACACCAGCCCGATGACCGTCCAGATCAACGCCTGGTCGATCAGCGAGTACCACCGGAACTTCCACAGCAGGTCGGCGTCGAATCCGGGGTAGATCAGCTGCCCGGGGGCATAGACCTTGCCGTCGACGGTCACCGGCGTCCCGAACGTGTTGGTGATCGGCTGCGGCGTCTCGGTTGCCGCGCGCGCGAAGCCGAACTCGCCGGCGTGCTCGACATTGGCGGCCAGGTCACCCAGCGACGGCAGCGCCGCCAGCAGGCCGCCGTACAGCACGAAGAACCCGAGCACCGCGATACCGACGGCGCGCGCCCAGCCGACCTTCGCGGACAGCTTGCGCGCGGCGAACACCGCGAGGCCCAGCAGAGTCAGCGACCCCCACACCATTCCCAGGTACAGGAAACCGCGGGCCTCCATGGTGAATTCGTGGCCGACAGCGGGTGGGTTCGACGGGTATTTCACGAACGGCAGCAGGTACACACCCAGGAAGCCGAAACCGGCGATGGTCCAGCCCAGCACCTTGGGCCGGACCTGGAACCGGCCGTGCAGCACCAGATACGCGACGGCCACCAGCGCACCCATCGCCACCGAGAACGCGATGATGCCGGTGGCCGCACCGATACCCGACTGGATGGACCGGCTGAACAGTTCCGGTCCGTCCGGCTCGACCGGATGGCCCATGGCCGTGTGCACGGTCGAGAGCACGTTCATGCGGCCGGATTCGTAGTCGATGGCCTTGTCGATGGTGGGCTCGGCAAAGATCCAGGCAAACAGGAACCCCAGAATGCCGGCGACCAGGCCGGCGAGGGCTCCGCGCCCGATGACGCGGATTTCCATGAAAGTCCCTTGCGTCAGTGGCAGGGGAAGCCGAGGAAGTGCCGCGAGTCGTGCACCCACTCGTGGACCACGACGGTCTTGCCGAACATCGACATCATGCCCTCGTCGATGCCGACGAGGTAGTACGCCAGCATGGCCAGGAAGATCGTCACGCCCAGCAGCACTGCCACTCGAGTGGCCGAAAGCGCCTTGGTCGATACGCCCGGCTTGGAAACCGCAATACTCGTCATGGTCAAACCTCCTACGGGGTCACGCGCCCCTACTTTGTTCGGTTCTGCACGACGGCGAAAGATCTGACTCGCCGCAGAGGGCTCACAGTGGCGCAACCGTGCCGGATTCTCACCGGCTTCCATGCACCGTCGTAACGGGATCAAGATACACCGAACCGTTTCCCGTCCGCGCAGATCCGTAGGGACTTCCCTTATATCCGTGGCACCGCCGGGCGCTTAGCGTCGATCTCGACCCCCTGCACAGCGACGGAAAGGCACTGCGATGTTGTTCGCCACCACGGCCAGATTGGTCTGCACAGTCGCCACCGCCGCCACGCTCGCGGTGGCCGGCTGTGGCACCGCCGGCCACAGTTCGAACTCGAGCGCGGGCACGGCCGGAGCGACCGCCGCGGCCGGCAACAGCGGCGCCGGCGACTTCTGCACGCTCGACGCGAAGCTGGTCGCCCGCAAGCTGCGCGACATGAACTCGGCATTCGGCAGCGGTGCGGCAAACCAGAGCCAGATCGTCGACGACCTGCTCAAGGACGCGCCCGTCACGCAGGGTGAACTCATCGCCGCAGCGCCCGCCGAACCGCATCGCTACCTCGAAGACCTCGCCGATCCCAACAAGATGGACGCGATGCTGGACAACATGAAGGCGCTCAACGACTGGGCGCTCAAGAACTGCGATGCGAAGTACCGCCCGCTGTTCGAAGAGCACGGGAAACTCGTCGGCTGACCAAACGGAAAAGCCCCCGACGAATCGGGGGCTTTTCGCGTTGGCTGACTACTCCGAGGCAGTCGCAGCGGCCTCGGCCAGGTCGGCCGATTCCTTGCGACGGCCGGCGAACGTGAACACCGCATCCTCGGTGTTGTTGCTCTCGCCGTCCCAGTTGTCGACGTCCACGGTGACCAGCTGACCGGGGCCGACCTCCTCGAAGAGAATCTTCTCGGAGAGCTGGTCCTCGATCTCGCGCTGGATGGTCCGACGCAGCGGGCGGGCACCCAGGACCGGATCGAAGCCGCGCTTGGCCAGCAGTGCCTTGGCCTTGTCGGTCAGCTCCATCTCCATGTCCTTGGCCTTGAGCTGCTTGGACACCCGGCCGATCATCAGGTCGACCATCTGGATGATCTCGTCCTGCGTCAGCTGGTGGAACACGATGATGTCGTCGATACGGTTCAGGAACTCCGGGCGGAAGTGCTTCTTCAGCTCGTCGTGCACCTTGAGCTTCATCCGCTCGTAGTTGTTCTCGCCGCCACCCTGGGTGAAGCCGAGACCAACCGCCTTGCTGATGTCGCTCGTACCGAGGTTCGAGGTGAAGATCAGCACGGTGTTCTTGAAGTCGACGGTGCGACCCTGACCGTCGGTCAGGCGACCGTCCTCGAGAACCTGCAGGAGGCTGTTGTAGATCTCCTGGTGGGCCTTCTCGATCTCGTCGAACAGCACCACACTGAACGGCTTGCGGCGCACCTTCTCGGTGAGCTGGCCGCCCTCTTCGTAGCCGACGTAGCCCGGAGGGGCACCGAACAGCCGCGACGCGGTGAAGCGGTCGTGGAACTCACCCATGTCGATCTGGATGAGCGCGTCGTCGTCGCCGAACAGGAACTCGGCCAGCGCCTTCGACAGCTCGGTCTTACCCACACCGGACGGGCCGGCGAAGATGAACGAGCCCGACGGACGCTTCGGGTCCTTCAGGCCGGCGCGGGTACGCCGGATGGCCTTCGAGACCGCCTTGACGGCGTCGACCTGGCCGATGATCCGCTTGTGCAGCTCGTCTTCCATGCGCAGCAGACGCGTGGTCTCGGCCTCGGTCAGCTTGAAGACCGGGATGCCGGTCCAGTTGCCCAGGACCTCGGCGATCTGCTCGTCGTCGACCTCGGCGACCACGTCGAGGTCACCCGAACGCCACTGCTTCTCGCGCTCGGCGCGCTGGGCGACCAGCGTCTTCTCCGAGTCGCGCAGCCGGGCTGCCTTCTCGAAGTCCTGCGCGTCGATGGCCGATTCCTTCTCCCGGCGCGCATCGGCGATCTTCTCGTCGAACTCGCGCAGGTCTGGCGGAGCGGTCATCCGGCGGATGCGCATGCGGGCGCCGGCCTCGTCGATCAGGTCGATGGCCTTGTCCGGCAGGAACCGGTCGTTGATGTAGCGGTCGGCCAGCGTCGCGGCCGCGACCAGCGCACCGTCGGTGATGGAGACGCGGTGGTGCGCCTCGTAGCGGTCCCGCAGACCCTTGAGGATCTCGATGGTGTGCTCGACGGTCGGCTCACCCACCTGCACCGGCTGGAACCGGCGCTCGAGGGCAGCGTCCTTCTCGATGTACTTGCGGTACTCGTCGAGCGTCGTCGCACCGATGGTCTGCAGCTCACCACGGGCCAGCTTCGGCTTCAGGATGCTGGCGGCGTCGATGGCGCCCTCGGCGGCACCCGCACCCACGAGCGTGTGCAGCTCGTCGATGAACAGGATGATGTCGCCGCGGGTGTTGATCTCCTTGAGCACCTTCTTCAGGCGCTCTTCGAAGTCACCGCGGTAGCGGCTGCCGGCGACCAGCGAACCCAGGTCCAGCGTGTAGAGCTGCTTGTCCTTCAGGGTCTCGGGGACCTCGCCGTGCACGATGGCCTGCGCCAGGCCCTCGACGACGGCGGTCTTACCGACACCCGGCTCACCGATCAGCACCGGGTTGTTCTTGGTGCGGCGGCTCAGCACCTGCATGACCCGCTCGATTTCCTTCTCACGGCCGATGACCGGATCGAGCTTGCCCTCGGCGGCGGCGGCGGTCAGGTTGCGACCGAACTGGTCCAGCACGAGCGACGTCGACGGGTTGCCCGTCTCGCCACCGCGGCCACCGGTACCGGCCTCGGCGGTCTCCTTGCCCTGGTAGCCCGACAGCAGCTGGATGACCTGCTGACGCACGCGGGTCAGCTCGGCGCCCAGCTTCACGAGCACCTGGGCGGCGACGCCCTCGCCCTCGCGGATCAGGCCGAGCAGGATGTGCTCGGTGCCGATGTAGTTGTGGCCGAGCTGCAGCGCCTCACGCAGCGACAGCTCGAGCACCTTCTTGGCGCGCGGCGTGAACGGAATGTGGCCCGACGGCGCCTGCTGACCCTGGCCGATGATCTCCTCGACCTGGCTGCGCACACCCTCGAGCGAGATGCCCAGCGATTCCAGCGACTTGGCAGCTACGCCCTCGCCCTCATGGATGAGGCCAAGCAGGATGTGCTCGGTGCCGATGTAGTTGTGGTTGAGCATCCGGGCTTCTTCTTGAGCCAGGACGACGACCCGGCGGGCCCGGTCGGTGAATCTCTCGAACATCGGTGTTACCTGCTCTCCCTCGTAGCGCAGCTCCTGCCACGTCACTTCGCGTGTCGCGACGCTGTGCGCCTACCGTCCACTCTAATGGGCGGCGACCATGCGTGCCCTGCGGTATCCCCTAGCTCGCAAGGCCACTCAGCGCTGCGAAAAGGCCAACGCGCTGCGGCGACGAAACGTTTCCCGGATCGGGCCGACCGGGCTACGCCGAAAGCGAACAGAGAAACTGCGGGCAATCCTGAATTCTGTTGCCCGCGGGCTCAGGTGGCGGCGTGGAACGCGTCGATGATCTCCGCCGGGATACGGCCCCGGCTGGAGACATTGTGGCCGTTGCGGCGCGCCCATTCCCGGATCGCGGCGCTCTGCTCACGGTCGATGGACGCGCGGCCCCGCCCTGTCGCGCCGGTGCTGGCGCGGCCGCGGCGGCGACCACCGACACGACGGCCGGCCTCGACCCATTTCTTCAAATCATTCCGAAGCTTGGTGGCGTTCTTGGTGGTGAGGTCGATCTCGTAGTTCACCCCGTCGAGAGCAAATTCGACCGTCTCATCCGCCGCACCTTCACCGTCGAAATCGTCGACGAGCGTGACAGTCACTTTCTTTGCCATCGGCCCACACTAACCCTTCTGCCTCGGAAAAATGCAGAATCGACTCTGCCATAACAATGCTGGCATAGGAGTTCAATTCCTTCAACAAGTCTCAGGGTCAGCTCAGTTTTCAGTCGGCTTGGCGCCGCACAATCGGGAACAAAACCGTGTCCCTAATCGTCAACCCCGTCAACGCCATGAGCAAGCGGTCGAGTCCCATTCCTGTTCCGGTCGTCGGCGGCATCGCATACTCCAATGCGATAAGGAAATCCTCATCAAGTCGCATTGCCTCGTCGTCACCGGCAGCGGCGGCACGCGCCTGCGCCTCGAAACGCTCGCGTTGAATCACCGGATCGATCAACTCCGAATATCCGGTGGCGAGCTCGAACTTCCGGACATACAGATCCCATTTTTCTGTAACGCCCGGAATACTGCGGTGGGCCCGAGTGAGCGGCGTGGTCTCCACCGGGAAATCGCGGACGAAGGTCGGCGCCCAAAGGTGATCGCCGACGGTGTGCTCCCACAGTTCCTCGATCAATTTCCCGTGACCGTATCCGCGGTCCCGGGGAATCTCGGCGCCGAGCCGTTCGGCCACCTTCCACAGGTACTCGACGGAAGTCTCCGGGGTGATCTCCTCACCCAGCGCTTCCGACAACGACGGATACATTTCGATGGTCGCCCATTCACCATCGAGGTCATAGGTGGAACCGTCCGGCAGCGGGACCATTCGGGTACCAATGGCCTCGTCGGCAACCTCCTGAATAAGCTCACGCGTCACAATCGCGGAATCGTCATATGTGCCGTAGGCCTGATAAGTCTCCAACATCGCAAATTCCGGTGAATGCGTGGAATCCGCGCCCTCGTTGCGAAAGTTCCGATTAAGCTCAAAAACCTTCTCGAAGCCACCGACCAGGCAGCGCTTCAGGAACAACTCGGGCGCGATGCGCAGGTACAGATCCGCATCGAGCGCGTTGGAGTGCGTGATGAATGGCCGGGCGGCAGCGCCACCGGGCAGCGTCTGCAGCATCGGGGTCTCGACTTCGAGAAAACCGCGACGCTCCAATGCCGAACGCAATGCCCGCACCACCGCAATGCGCTGGCGGGCGACATTGCGGGCCTCGGGCCGCACGATCAGGTCGACGTACCGCTGCCGGACCCGCGTCTCTTCATTCAATTCCTTGTGCGCGACGGGAAGCGGCCGCAGCGCCTTGGACACAATTTGCCAGTTCTGGGCAAGCACAGACAATTCCCCGCGCCGGGAGCTGATGACCTCGCCCTCGATGAAGACGATGTCGCCCAGGTCGACGTCGGACTTCCAGGCATCGAGCGACTCCTGGCCCACCTTGTCCAGGCTCAGCATGGCCTGCAGCTGGGTGCCGTCACCCTCCTGCAGCGTCGCGAAGCACAGCTTTCCGGAGTTCCGGGCGAACACCACACGCCCTGCGACGCCGACGATGTCACCGGTCGCGGTGTCCGCGGCGAGCTCCGGATAGGCCGCCCGCAGCTCGGCCAGGGTGTGGGTACGCGGCACCTCGACCGGATACGGGTCGCGCCCCTCGGCCAGCAGCCGCTCACGCTTGGCCTGGCGGATGCGGAACTGCTCGGGAATGTCGGGGCTGTCGGCTTCGCTCACGAAATGCCAGCTTAAATGAAGCCCATGGCCACCAGTTTCGAGCAGTCCGCCGTAGACGCGCTGGACCACGAGCCGATCGACTGGAAATTCAAGGGACTGCCGGCCTCGTGGTGGGGCCAGACGCCTGCTCAGGTGTGCCGTCGCCGCCCCAGTCTGTTCGCCGACGGCGCGGTGTCGCCGGTGTGCACGCTGCGTACCCAGCCGCTGGTGCACAACATGGTCACCATGGCGCGCTGGTGCCGGCGCCGGGGCGTACAGCTCGCGCCGCACGGCAAGACCCACATGTCACCGCAGCTTCTCGCCCGTCAGCTCGGCGCGGGAGCAGTGGCTGTCACGGCCGCCACCATCAGCCAGGTCCGGGTGTTTCGGGCGTTCGGGGTGCGCCGGATCATCCTGGCCAACGAGCTCGTCGACGTCACCGGGCTGCGCTGGCTGGCCGCCGAGCTGGACGCCAATCCCGACTTCGAGCTGACCTGTTGGGTGGACTCGGTGCGTGGCGTGCAGTTGATGACGTCCGCGCTGACCGGCCGGCGCCGCCAGGTGGACGTCTGCGTCGAGATCGGCCAGCCGGGCGGCCGCACCGGCTGCCGCGACGCCGAGACCGTCGACGCCGTGGCGCGCGCGGCGGTGGACTCGGACCGGCTGCGGCTCGTCGGCGTCGCCGGATACGAGGCGGCCACCGGCCATGAGGTCGGTGACGCCGCGGTGGCTGCCGTCTCGGCGTACCTGCAGACCATGCGCGACACCGTCATCCGGTTGCACCCGCTGTTCGAGACCGACGAGATCCTGGCGACGGCCGGCGGCAGCACGTATTTCGACCTGGTCGCCGACATCCTGACCGGTTGGCCCGACGGCATGACGGTGCAGACCGTCCTGCGCAGCGGCTGCTACCTGACGCACGACGACGGTCTCTACGCCCGCACGACGCCGCTCGGCCGCACCGACAGCGCCCACCTGGAGCCCGCGCTCAGCGTGTGGGCGCAGGTGCTGTCCCGGCCCGAGCCCGACCTCGCCATCGTGGGCATGGGCCGCCGCGACGTCTCGTTCGACCAGGACCTGCCCGTGCCGTACGGGCGGCCCGACAGCCGCGTCGAGAAGCTCAACGACCAGCACGCCTACCTGCGGCTGGCACCGGCCGACCAGGACCTGGCCGTCGGTGACTGGCTGGAATTCGGCATCTCACACCCATGCACGGTGTTCGACAAGTGGCAGCTGATCCCGGTGCTCGACGCCGACCACCGGGTGGTCGAGTTGGTCCGGACGTTCTTCTAGGCCCGGCGGGCGTTGCGCTGGTTGCGCTCGAAGACCAGGCGGAGGCCGTCGAGCGTGAGGTTCTTCTCGTAGTGCTGCACGGTCCGTAGATCGGGCAGCACCAGCTGCGCGGTGTGACCGGTGGCCACCACGGTGACGTGGTTTCCGTCGAAGCCGTCGACATCGTCACGCACGCGGTTCACCAGGCCGTCCACCAGGGCCGCGAAACCGAACACCGCACCGGCCTGCATGCACTCGACGGTGTTCTTGCCGATCACCGACCGCGGCCGGGTCAGCTCGACGCGGCGCAGCGCCGCCGAACGGGCCGCGGCCGCATCAGAGGACACCTGGACCCCGGGCGCGATGGCACCACCGAGGAACTCACCCTTGGCCGAGACGACGTCGACGCAGATCGACGACCCGAAGTCGACGACGATGGCCGCGGTGCCGTACTTGTGGTACGCCGCAAGGCAGTTGACGATGCGGTCGGCCCCGACCTCTTTCGGGTTGTCGACGAGCAGCGGGATGCCGGTGCGCACACCCGGCTCGATCAGCACGTGCGGCACCTTCGGCCAGTACTGGTCCAGCATGACCCGGATTTCGTGCAGCACCGACGGCACCGTCGACAAACCCGTTGCGCCGAGCAGGTTTTCGGCATCGTCACCGATCAGGCCGTCGATGGTCAGCGCGAGCTCGTCGGCCGTCACCTCCGACTCGGTCCGAATCCGCCAGTTCTGCACCACTTTCGCGTGATCTCCGGAGCCGGAGATCAACCCGACGATGGTGTGGGTGTTGCGGACATCGATTGCCAGCAGCACCGGCGTTACCGCGGCGACAGCAGGCCGTCGACGCCGTCCGGGACGTGCGCGGCGTCGTGCGAGAAGTCGATCTGCCGGTTCTGCGCGTCGACGAAGATGACGTTCGGCTGGTACGTGCGGGCCTCGGCATCGTCCATGGTGGCGTAGGCGATGAGGATCACCAGGTCACCGGGATGGATCAGATGCGCTGCGGCACCGTTGATCCCGATGATGCCGGTGCCGCGCTCACCGGTGATGGCGTAGGTGACCAGCCGGTTGCCGTTGTCGATGTCGACGATGGTGACCTGCTCACCCTCGAGGATGTCGGCGGCGTCCATCAGGTCGGCGTCGATGGTCACCGAACCCACGTAGTGCAGGTCCGCCTGCGTCACCGTGGCCCGGTGAATCTTGGACTTCAGCATGGTGCGAAACATCAATTCCTCCAAGGTAATTCGTGGTTCCCGTCCTGGTCGGCGGCAGACCCCACATTGGGGTGACCGTCGATCCCTGCGGATGCACCGATATCGATGGCGATGTTGTCCAACAATCTGGTCGTGCCGAGCCGGCCCACCACCAGCATCCGGGCCGGGCCCGACGCCGGTGCCGGTCCCAGCCAGGGGTCCCGGACCTCCAGATAGTCGACGTCGATGGCGGGTACCTCGTCGAGGACCGCCCGGGCCGCATCGAGTGCGGCGGCCGCGCCGTGCGACGCGGAGTACTTACCGGCGAGCAGCGCCGCGGACAGCGCCCCGGCCTGCTCGCGCTGTTCAGCATCGAGATAGCGGTTGCGCGACGACATGGCCAGTCCGTCGGACTCGCGCACGATCGGCACCGCCTGGATGCGCACGTCGAGGTCGAGGTCGTCGACCATCTGGCGCACCAGAACCAGCTGCTGGTAATCCTTTTCGCCGAAGAACGCGCGGTCGGGCCGCACGATGTTCAGCAGCTTGAGCACCACGGTCAGCATCCCGGCGAAGTGCGTCGGGCGGGAGCCGCCCTCCAGTTCGGCGCCCAGCGGGCCGGGCACGACCGTGGTGCGCCGGCCGCTCGGATACATGGCAGCGGCGCTGGGTGCGAAGACGATGTCGACGTCCTCGCCGCGCAGCAACTCGACGTCGGAGTCCAGCGTCCGCGGGTAGGCGTCCAGGTCCTCCCCCGCGCCGAACTGCAACGGGTTGACGAAGATCGACACCACCACGACGGCGCCGGGCACCTTCTTGGCGGAGCGCACCAGCTCCAGGTGCCCCTCGTGCAGCGCGCCCATGGTCGGCACGAGCATCACGCGGCGCCCCGTCGCGCGCAGCACCCGCGACACATCCGACACGTCGGTCGGATTGGTGTAGAGGTTCAGCTCGCCGGCGGTGAACTTCGGCGGCCTGCGATCGGTCACTGCGCTCTCCCTGAGTCGTTCAACACGGCGAAAACCTCTTCGGGTGCGTGGGCACGTTGTGCGGTGCGCAGCGACATGGCCCGATATCCCTGCGCCAGTTCGGGATTCACTTCCGCCATGGCATGCAGATGGGCGGCGACGGCGGCGCCGTCACCGCGGGCCACCGGGCCGGTCAGCGCACTCTGCCCGCGTTGCAGCGCGTTCTCCAGGGAGGCCCGCGCCAGCGGCGCGAGGATGCGTTCGGCGATGCCGGCGGGGTCACCCGTGACCAGTTCCTGCCCCAGCAGTTCCTGGCCGGCGAGCGCCTCGCGCAGGGCTTCGACGGCGTCGAGGACGACGGTGATGACGTGATTGCCGGCGTGCGCCAGGGCCGCGTGATAGAGCGTGCGGGCGTCTTCGCGAACCCGGAACGGTTCGCCGCCGATTTCGAGAACAAGAGATTGGGCGATGGCGTAGCCGATGTCGTCGGCCGCGGTGATGCCGAAACAGGTCTCCGACAGCCGGGTGATGTCTTCGTCCGAGCCGGTGAACGTCATGGCCGGGTGGATGGCCAGCGGGATACAGCCCTGCTCGGTCAGCGGGGCCAGCACGGCGATGCCGTTGGCGCCCGAGGTGTGCACGACGATGGTGCCGGGACGGACCGATCCGGTGGCCGCCAGGCCGGCGACGACGGACGTCAGCTCGGCGTCCGGCACGGCCAGCAGCAGGAGTTCGGCCTTGGCAGCGACGTCGTGCGCGGGCAGCACCTGGGTGTCGGGCAGCCGGCGCTCGGCACGACCGCGCGACGCATGGGAGATCGCGCTACACGCGACGACGACGTGGTCGGCGCGCTCCAGCGCAACACCCAGCGCACTGCCGACCCGCCCTGCGGAAATGATTCCGACAGTGAGCCGGGCCGGACGCAGTCCGTCGAGCTGCTTCATTGCAGCGACCTCACAATTGGTGGTTTCTCCTCGTTCCAGTCCTGCTCGGCAGGTACCGGACGGTCACCGCAGAGCGTAGCTCAGTCCTCGCGGCGACGTCGACGGCCGCCGCCGCTGGGATTGGCCTGCAGGCGCGCCAGCAATTCGGCCGCCGGCTGCCCGCCAACGTGCTGACCTGCGGGTTCGTCGTCCGGCTCGGCTCGGCGCCGACGGCCGGATGTGACAGGGGTCTCTGTCGCGGGCGGCGCAGTGGCCGGTTCCGCGGGGGCCCCGTGGCGGCCCCGGCGCGGCGGTTCGGGAGCCGGCTCGGGAGCGGGTGGGACGACCGGCAGCGTCATGGTCGGTTCGGGTCCGCGGTCCTGGACCGGCGGCGGCGGGGGCGGCGGCGGGGGCGGCGCCGGTTCCGGCGTCGCGGCGGCCCAGTTGCTGCCGGGCTGACCGGCCGGAATCCACTGGCCTTCGGCCGGCGTCGGCTGCCAGTCGGATGGGCCCGGCTCCGGCGGACGACGGTGCGCGCCACCGAACGGCGGCTGCGGCGGCGGGGGTGGTGGCGCCCACGGGTCCGGCGGCACATGCGGCTCGGCCGCCACGTCGATGATGGGGCTCTCTTCGGTGTTCGGCTCCGACATCAGGTCGGGCCGGTCCTCGGTGTCGATCCGGCTGGCGACGACGCGGCCGACCGGCGCGGCCTGCCCGGTGCGGTCGGTCTCGAGCGCCGGGCGGTGCGCGAGATCGGTGTCGAAGTAGAACTCGAGGTTGGCGCGCAGCGCGGCCAGCTCGGCACGCAGCGCCGCAACCTCGTCGGCCGACTGGGCGCGCAGTTCGGAGGCCAGCTCACGGCGCAGATGCGATTCCAGCGACAGTTCGTATTCGCGCCGCGCCGCGATCTCGCGGTCGAGCTGCAGGTCGTAGACGAGCTTGAGGTCGCGGGCCCGGGCCTGGTCCAGATCAGCCTGGCGCCGGTAGATGAACGAGGCGAACGCCGCCGCCACCGCGGCCCACAGGGCGATGACCACAGCGAGTTTCAGCAACTCGACCTGATCGGTGAACACCAGTGCGGAACTGGCGATGATCGCGAGCACCAGCAACGCCGTCAGCAGCAACCAACCCGGCCTGCGGTTCGCACGCCTGCCACGCGCAGCCCGGGTCGGATCGATCATGGGCTGACTGTACCGTTTTGCCTTCCCATCGCAGGTCGACCGACACCCCGTCCGGACGGATCGTTACCTATTCGGTTGCGCCGTCGGACTTCTCCGGCGGGTCCAGCGGCGCGCGGCAGCAATGCTGCAACCACAGACCCGCCACCACCAGGGCCAGCGCGCTCACCGCGGCGACCGTCACACCCGGGAAATCGGCCGCCGCGACGCGCAGGACGCCGCGCCGCGGGAGCACGTAACCGAGGACGCCGAGCCACCAGCCGAGGGCCAGCGCCCCGACCCAGGCCGACGCCTTGGCCACCACGACCGACCGCGCGACCGCCAGCGGGTGGATCCGGCCGGACCCCACACCGATGTCACCGCCCGAGATCTTGGCGCGCAGGAAGAATGCCCAGCCCGCCTCCGCGGCGGCAAAAACCAACAGCGACAACCCCGTCCACACCGTGATCGGCGGGAACCAGCGGTACACCAGGATCACCAGCAGGTACGCGACGACCGTGGCCAGCGCCGTGCCGATCGCCAGGTCCCGCTTCCGGGTCGGTCCCATCAGGGCACCAGCGCCAGGTCGGTGCGGCGCACGCCGTCGCGTTCGACGGCATCGAGCGCGGCCAGCAGCTCGGCGACCGGAACACCTCGCAGTTGGGCGCCGGGGTCGGCCGCCAGCCACGGCACCAGCACGAAGGCGCGTTGATGCGCCAGCGGGTGCGGCAGTGTCAGGACCGGATCGTCGGAGCGCACTTCGACGTCGCCGTCGTGGCAGCTGACGATATCGACATCGAGAGTGCGTGGCCCCCAACGCTGTTCGCGCACGCGGTCCGCCGCGTTCTCGAACTCATGGGCCCGCCGCAGCCACCCCGGGCCGTCGAGGCCGGGATCGTCGGCCAGCAGCACGGCATTCAGGAACGGCCCCTGCTCGACACCGCCCCAGGCCGCCGTCTCGTAAACCGGTGAGACCGCGCGGACCACAGCGCGCAGCCCCGAGACCACCGACTGCAGGTGAGCGAGCCGGTCACCCAGGTTGGAGCCGATGGACAGGACCACGGACGTCACCCTCGGCCGCCCCGCCTCGACCGGCGCGCCACGACCGCAACGTCCTTGAACGTCAACGGGATCGGCGCGCTGGGCTTGTGCAGCACCACCTCGACGGCGTGGACACGCTGGTCGGTCATCACCGAGTCGGCGATCTCGGCCGACACCGTCTCGATCAGATTGCGCGGCGGCCCGGCGATGATGTCGGCGGCCTGCTGCGCCAGCTTGCCGTAGTCCAGGGTGTCCGACAGCTCGTCGCTCAGCGCGGCGGCCGCCAGGTCGATCCACACCGTGATGTCGACGACGAAGTCCTGGCCGTCCTCGCGTTCATGGTCGAAGACGCCGTGATTCCCGCGAACGGTCAAGCCGCGCAATTCGATTCGATCAGCCATGCCAGGCCTGCACCACCTTCACCGCATCCACCGACGCCTGCACATCATGCACCCGCACTCCCCACGCGCCCTGCTGCGCCGCCAGCGCCGAGATCACCGCGGTGGCCGTCTCCCGGCCGTCGGGCTCGCGCGGCGTGCCGTCGGCATCCGCCAGCAGGGTGCCGAGGAACCGCTTGCGCGACGCCCCGACCAGCACCGGGACACCGGTGGCCACGAACTCGGGCAGCGCCCGCAGCAGCGCCCAATTGTGCTGCGCGGACTTGGCGAAGCCCAGGCCCGGATCGATGATCAGGTTGCCCGGCTCCACGCCGGCCGCCACCGCGTCGTCGACGGCGGTGAGCAGTTCGGCCCGGACATCGGCCACGACGTCGGGGTACTCCGGAATCCGGTGCGGCTGCGCGGCGTCGACCTCGCGCCAGTGCATCAGCACCCACGGCACCCGCGCGCCGGCCAGCAGCGGGGCCATGTTCGGGTCGGCCCGGCCCCCCGACACGTCGTTGACGATGTGCACGCCGCATTCCAGCGCGGCCTCGGCCACGTCGGCGTGCATGGTGTCGACGCTGACCGTGATGTCTTGTGCCACAAGCTCTCTGATCACCGGCAGGACGCGGCCGCGTTCGACCTCGGGATCCAGCCGCGCCGCGCCGGGCCGGGTGGATTCCCCGCCGACGTCGATGATCTGAGCTCCCTGCGCCGCCAGCTCCAGACCGTGCTCGATGGCGCGGTCGTGGTCGAGGAAGCGGCCGCCGTCGGAGAACGAGTCGGCGGTGACGTTGACCACGCCCATCACGCGCGTGCGGACGGGGTTCACTTCCGCAGGATCAGATCCAGCGCCTCGGCTCGCGACGACGCGCAGGTCTTGAACTGGCCGCGCACCGCCGAGGTGGTGGTCACCGCACCGGGCTTGCGGACGCCGCGCATCGCCATGCACAGGTGCTCCGCCTCGACCACCACGATGGCGCCCTGCGGGTTCAGCTTGCGCATCAGCGCGTCGGCGATCTGGCCGGTCAGCCGTTCCTGCACCTGGGGCCGCTTGGCGTACAGGTCGACGAGGCGGGCGATCTTGGACAGTCCCGTCACCCGGCCGTCCTCACCCGGGATGTAGCCGACATGCGCGACGCCGTGGAACGACACCAGGTGGTGCTCGCAGGTCGAATACATCGGGATGTCCTTGACCAGCACCAGCTCGTCGTGCCCCTCGTCGAACGTGGTGTCGAGCACCGAGTCGGGGTCGGTGTACAGCCCGCCGAAAATCTCCTCGAAGGCGCGCGCGACGCGGCCGGGAGTGTCCCGGAGCCCTTCCCGGTCCGGGTCCTCGCCCACGGCGAGCAGCAGCTCACGCACTGCTGCCTCGGCTCGATCGTGATCGAACTTCGGCGGGGTGAGCCTGGCCGAATGGATCTGCGACCGCGTCATCTATGCGCCTACTCGTCGTTGGGTTTGGCAGGCGGCGGCGCCGGCTGCTGCGGGTACGGCTGGTAGCCCTGCGACGGACCGGGTTGTCCCCAGCCCGGCTGCGGGTACCACTGGCCCGGCTGGGCGTGGTGGCCGTGGCCGTGCTGCGGCGGTCCCTGGGGCGGCCAGCCCGGGGCCTGCCAGCCCGCGGGTGCGCCGTAGTTCGGCTGGGTCTGTCCGTGCTGGGGCTGACCGTTCGGCGCGGCGTGCGCGCCGTTGGTGCCGTTCACGCCGGATCCGGCGGCGGCCTGGCTGGCCGCGGCGATGGCCGCCTTGAAGGCCGGCTCCTTGACGGGCGGGGGCCACGGCTCGCCGCGCTCGATGGCCAGCTCGCCCGGCGTCTTGATGGGCGGCTTCTCCGACGGAATCCGGCCACCGAAGTCGTCGAACAGCGTCAGGCGGGGCCGCTTCTCGACGTCGGCCAGGATGCGCTCCAGGTCGGGGCGGTGCAGCGTCTCCTTCTCGAGCAGCTCGCCGGCCAGGGCGTCCAGCTGGTCGCGGTACTGCGTCAGCACGTCCCACGCCTCGGTGTGCGCGGCCTCGATGAGCTTGCGCACCTCGTCGTCGATGTCGCGGGCGACCTCGTGGCCGAAGTCGGCCTGGGTGCCCATGGTGCGGCCCAGGAAGGGATCACCGTGCTCGGTGCCGTACCGGACGGCGCCCAGCTTGGCGCTCATGCCGAACTCGGTGACCATGGCGCGGGCGATCTTGGTGGCGTTCTCGATGTCGGAGACCGCGCCGGTCGTGGGCTCGCGGAAGATCAGCTCTTCGGCGGCACGGCCGCCGATCGCCATGACCAGGCGCGCGATCAACTCGGAGCGGGTCTGCATGCCCTTGTCGTCCTCGGGGACGGCGACGGCGTGCCCACCGGTGCGGCCGCGGGCCAGGATCGTCACCTTGTACACCGGGTCCAGGTGCGGCATGGCCCAGCCGGCCAGCGTGTGCCCGGCCTCGTGGTACGCGGTGATCTTCTTTTCCAGCTCGCTGATGATGCGGCCCTTGCGGCGCGGACCACCGACGACACGGTCGACGGCTTCCTCCAGCGCCGGGCCGGTGATCACGGTGGCGTTCTCGCGGGCGGTCAGCAGCGCGGCCTCGTTGATGACGTTGGCCAGGTCGGCGCCGGACATGCCGACGGTGCGCTTGGCCAGGCCGTCGAGGTCGGCGTCGGGGGCGATGGGCTTGCCGGCCGAGTGCACCCGCAGCACGGCCTTGCGGCCGGCCAGGTCGGGTGCCGAGACCGGGATCTGCCGGTCGAAGCGGCCGGGGCGCAGCAGGGCCGGGTCGAGGATGTCGGGCCGGTTGGTGGCGGCGATCAGGATGACGCCCTGGCGGTCACCGAAGCCGTCCATCTCGACCAGCAGCTGGTTCAGCGTCTGCTCGCGCTCGTCGTGGCCACCGCCCAGGCCGGCGCCGCGCTGACGGCCGACGGCGTCGATCTCGTCGACGAAGATGATGCACGGGCTGTTCTGCTTGGCCTGCTCGAACAGGTCACGCACGCGGGAGGCGCCGACACCGACGAACATCTCGACGAAGTCCGAACCGGAAATCGTGAAGAACGGAACCCCGGCCTCACCGGCGACCGCGCGGGCCAGCAGCGTCTTACCCGTTCCCGGCGGGCCGTACAGCAGCACGCCCTTGGGGATCTTGGCGCCGAGGGCCTGGTAACGGCTCGGGTTCTGCAGGAAGTCCTTGATCTCGTAGAGCTCTTCGACGGCCTCGTCCACGCCGGCGACGTCGGCGAACGTCGTCTTCGGCATGTCCTTGCCGAGCATCTTGGCGCGCGACTTGCCGAAGCCGAAGCCCATGCGGCCGCCGCCCTGCATGCGGGAGAACATGAAGAACAGGCCGACGAGCAGCAGCAGCGGCAGCAGGTAGATCAGCAGCGAGCTGAGGATGCTGCCCTGGTTGACGACGGTCTTGGTCTTGACGTTCTTGCCGTTGAGCGCATCGAACAGCGGCACCGCATAGCCCGTCGGGAACGACGTGATGATCTTGTTGCTGTTGTCGGTGTCGGCGCTGACGCTCTTCAGATCCAGCCGGACCTGCTGTTCGCGATCGTCGATCTGGGCGCCGGTGACGTTCCCGGCGTTGATCTGGGCGACCGCGACAGACGTGTCGACCTGGTGATAACCGCGCGTGTCATCACTGAAATAGAAGAAAGACCAACCCAGCAGCAACACGACCGCGACGACGGTCAGGGTGCGGATGACGTTTTTTCGCTTCATCGACATATTTCGGCCGGCGAATACTCGTCGGCCAGGTCCTTCCGATACACAGATGCGGGATAGTTCACAGGTTACCGCTATGCAAACGATCGGCAGTTCCCGGAGGGAAACCTGTGCTTTGGTGAAACGGTGATGACGTCCACCAAACGGTTAGTCGAGACCAATGGCGTGCAGCTGCAGGTCACCGAAGCCGGCGACCGCGGCGCACCAGTGGTGGTGCTGGCGCACGGCTTCCCCGAGCTCGCGCACTCCTGGCGGCACCAGATCCCGGCGCTCGCCGCGGCCGGCTACCACGTACTGGCCCCCGACCAACGCGGCTACGGCTGTTCGTCGCGCCCGGCAGCCATCGAGGACTACGACATCATCCACCTCACCGGGGACCTGGCCGGACTGCTCGACGAAGTCGGCGCCGAGCGCGCGGTGGTCGTCGGGCACGACTGGGGCTCGCCCGTGGTGTGCAACTTCGCGCTGCTGCACCCCGACCGGGTGCGGGCGGTCGCCGCGCTGAGTGTGCCGCCGGTGCCGCGGGCATCGGCGCCGCCGACCGAAATCTGGCGCCGGCGGGTCGGCGACAACTACTTCTACATCCTGTACTTCCAGGAGCCGGGCGTGGCCGACTCGGCACTGGGCCGCGATCCGCGCAGCACGATGCGCCGGATGGTCGCGGAGGAAGGCTTCGCCGCGCCGCCGGACTCGCTGGCGGACACCCCGCTGCCGCCGCTGCCGGACTGGCTCCCCGAAGACGAATTCGAGACGTACGTCAGGGCTTTCACCGAGAGCGGTTTCACCGGTCCGCTGAACTGGTACCGCAACTTCGACCGGAACTGGAAGCTGACGGAGACCACCCCCGCCGCGACCATCACGGTGCCGACACTGTTCGTGGGCGGCACTGCCGATCCGGTCCTGAGCTTCACGCCGCGCGACCGGGTGCGGGACGTCGTCACCGGCGACTACCGCGAGGTCATGATCGACGGCGCCGGGCACTGGCTGCAGCAGGAACGGCCCGACGAGGTCAACGCCATCCTCATCGACTTCATCGGAGGAGTGAAATGACGGGTCGCCCACTGGATTTCGGGGCCTTCATCACACCGTTCCACCCGGTCGGCCAATCTCCCACCACCGCACTGGAATACGACCTGGAACGCACCGTCCGGCTGGACCGGCTGGGCTACGACGAGGTCTGGTACGGCGAACACCATTCCGGCGGGTACGAATTGATCGCCTGCCCCGAGGTTTTCATCGCCACGGCCGCCGAACGCACCAAGAACATCCGATTCGGCACCGGCGTGGTGTCGCTGCCGTACCACCACCCGCTGATGGTCGCCGACCGCTGGGTACTGCTCGACCATCTGACCCGCGGCCGGGTGATGTTCGGGACCGGTCCGGGCGCGCTGCCGTCGGACGCCTACATGATGGGCATCGACCCCGTCGACCAGCGCCGCATGCAGCAGGAATCCCTCGAGGCCATCCTGGCCCTGTTCCGCGCCGCACCCGACGAGCGCATCACGCGGGAGACCGACTGGTTCACGCTGCGCGACGCCGCGCTGCACATCCGGCCGTACACTTGGCCGTATCCCGAGATATCCACGGCGGCAATGGTTTCCCCTTCCGGTCCGCGACTGGCCGGGCAGCTGGGCACGTCGCTGCTGTCGCTGTCGATGTCGGTGCCCGGCGGCTACGCCGCCCTCGAGACCACGTGGGACCTGGTGTGCGACCAGGCCGCGAAAGCCGGTCGGCCCGAGCCCGACCGGCGCAGCTGGCGGGTGCTGGGCGTCGTGCACCTGGCCGACACCCGGGAGCAGGCCATCGAGGACTGCACCTACGGTCTGGAGGATTTCTCGAACTACTTCGGCGCGGCCGGCTTCGTCCCGCTGGGCAGCCAGACCGGACCGGCGCCGACGTCCCGGCAGTTCGTCGAAGACTATGCGGCCAAAGGCAATTGCTGTATCGGCACGCCCGCCGACTGCATCGGCTACATCCAGGACATGCTGGACCGGTCCGGCGGCTTCGGCACGTTCCTGATGCTGGGCCACGACTGGGCGCCGCCTGCCGCCACCATGCACTCTTACGAACTGTTCGCCCGCGAGGTGATCCCCCATTTCAAGGGCCAGCTCACCGCGCCACGCGCCTCGCACGAATGGGCAAAAGGCCTGCGCGACCAGCTGTTCGGCCGGGTTGGCGAGGCCGTCGGCAACGCGATCGCCGAGCACAACAAAGACGCGTCGGTACGCTGACAACCATGCCATTTGCGACCCGACGTACTGCCGCCCTGACCCTCGCCGGACTTGCGATCGCCACCACCGTCGGCGTCGCCGGCTGCGGTTCCGACGACGCCAAGCCGGAGAGCCGCCAGGTCACAGTCGTCGGCAACGGCAAGGTCCAGGGCACGCCGGACACCCTGAACGTCACCGCGTCCATCGAGGCGACGGCGCCCGACGTCACCGCCGCCATGAACCAGACCAGCAGCCGTCAGCAGGCCGTGATCGATGCGCTGTCCGGGGCGGGCATCGACAACAAGGACATCGCCACCAAACAGGTCGAGCTGCAGCCCGACTACCGCGACGCCGTCATCACCGGATACCGGGCCAGCAACACCATCGACATCAAGGTCCGCAAGCTCGACACCGCGTCGCAGGTGCTGGCGAAGATCGTCACCGCGGGCGGTAATGCCACGCGGATCAGCAACGTCGCGTACTCGATCGACGACGACTCGCAGCTGGTGAAGGACGCCCGCACGCACGCCTTCGACGACGCCAAGGACCGCGCGCAGCAGTACGCGCAGCTGTCCGGGTTGAGCCTCGGCAAGGTGATCTCGATCTCCGAGGCCACCGGCGGCACCACCCCGACGCCGTTGCCGGCGCCGCGGATGGCGATGGCCGAAGCCGTGCCGCTGTCCCCCGGTCAGCAGACCGTCAGCTTCTCGGTGACGGTGATCTGGGAACTCGGTTAACCCGCCGCGGCGATCTCGACCGGAATGCCGTTCAGCACCGCGGTACCCGACAGCCGGTCCAGGTGGGTGCCGTCGTTGAGCTGGTTGACGTTGACGCCAGGATGGCTGCTCGCGAGCTGCTGACCGGTGCCACCGCGGTTGTGGCCCCAACCGTGCGGCAGCGACACCACGCCGCGCCGCATCACGTCCGTCACCTCGATCGGGGCCAGCAGTTCGCCGCCCGGGCCCTTGATGATCGCGACGTCGGTGAGGCCGAGGTCGGCGGCGTCGTCGGGGTGAATCTGCAGCGTGCAGCGGTTGGAGCCACCCGACAGCGCGGGCAGGTTGTGCATCCAGCTGTTGTTGGAGCGCAGGTGGCGGCGGCCGATGAGCAGGAAGCCGCCGGCCGAGCGGCTCAGCGCCTCGCGTAGCCGCGCCACGTCGGCGACGATCGGCTCCGGAGCGAGTTCGATTCTGCCACTGGGGGTTCGGAGCACCTCGGGGATTCTCGGCTGCATCGCGCCCAGGTCGATGCCGTGCGGATTGGCCTTGAGCTTCTCGAGGGTCAGCCCGCCGGGCTTGGCGCCGAAGGCGTCACCGTAGGGCCCGAGCCGCAGCATCATGTCGAGGCGGCGCTCATAGCCGGGGCCGGCGGGGAGCATGGCCGTCAGTTCGTCGACGTCGCGACCGGCGACCGGGGAATCCGGGTCGTGCGTCTCCTTGGCCAAGGTCAGCGCGATCACCTGCGCGTCGACCAGGGCGGGATCCGCTTGTGCCCCAAGACCGGTCAGGATCAACGCGATACGCGACAGGATTTCGGCCTCGCCCGGCCGGTCGGCCGGCGGCAGCACCGGCGGCGAGTAGCGCACGTTGTTGCGCACCGCGAGGTTGTTGAGCAGCACGTCGAAATGCGGACTCTGCGAAGGCGGGGGCGGCGGCAGGATGACGTCGGCGTGCCGCGTGGTCTCGTTGAGATACGGGTCGACCGACAGCATGAATTCGACACTGTCCAAGGCCTTGTCGAGCCGGTCGCCGTCCGGCGCGGACAGCACCGGGTTCCCGGCGATGGTGATCATCGCCTTTATCTGCCCCTCGCCCGCGGTGTCGATCTCCTCGGCGAGCGCGGTGGCCGGCAATTCGGACATCACCTCGGGGTAGCCAGAGACCCGACTGGCCCACCGGCCGGTCCGGAAGCCGCGGCCCGGCTTCGGTGGCCGCGGCGCCGGGACCGCCGCGCCGAGCGGGAACATCACCCCGCCGGGCCGGTCCAGGTTGCCGGTGAGGATGTTGATGACGTCGACGAGCCAACTGCCGATCGTGCCGAATTCGACTGTGGAGGTGCCGATCCGGCCGTACACCGCCGCCGTCGGCGCCGCCGCGAGCTCACGGGCCAGTTCGCGGATCTCGTCGGCGCCGACGCCGCAGGCCTGTTCGACAGCCTCGGGCGCGAAGTCGGCGGCCAGCGCGCGGACCTGCTCCACGCCGATGACGTGCTCGGCGTTCGCACCGAGATCGACCAGACCTTCGTCGAACAGCACATGCACGACGGCGAGCAGCAGCGCCGCGTCGGTCCCGGGCCGCGGCGCCAGATGCCGGTCGGCGAGCTTGGCGGTCTGGGTTCGCGCCGGGTCGATCACCACGAGCTTGCCGCCGCGCTTCTTCAGCGCCCGCAGCTTGCCGGGGAAGTCGGCCGCGGTGGTCACGCTGCCGTTGGACACCAGCGGATTCGCGCCGATGATCACGAGATGGTCGGTGCGGTCGAGGTCGGGCACGGTGAACGCGCCCGGGCTGCCGAACATCAGGCCCAGCGCAACGTGTTTGGGCATCTGGTCGAGCGTGCTGGCGCTGAACACCTGGCGGGTGCCCAGCGCTTTGAGGATCAGCGGGGCATACAGCGCGCCCGCGATCGTGTGCGCGTTCGGGTTGCCGAGGTAGACCCCGACCGATGCCCCACCGTGCCCGGCGATCACCGCGCCGAGCTGATCGGCGACGACGGCGTAGGCCTCGTCCCACGTGGCCTCGGTCAGTACGCCGTCACGACGGACGAGCGGGCGGGTCAGCCGGTCCGGATCGTTGTCGAGCTCACCGAAGCTGGCGCCCTTGGGGCAGATGAAGCCCGCGCTGAAGACGTCGTCGTGATCACCACGCGCGGCAGTGACACGGCCGTCGTCGATGGTGAGGGTCAGGCCGCAGGTGGCTTCACAGAAGGGGCAGATCCGGAGGGCGGTGTCCATGCTCCGGATTCTGCTCCGACTAGTGCTGTTCGTACACCTTCGGATCGAGCGTGCCGATGTACGGCAGGTCGCGGTAGCGCTCGTCGTAGTCCAGGCCGTAGCCGACGACGAACTCGTCGGGGATGTCGAAGCCGATGTGTGCGACGTCGATGTCGGCGCGCATGGCGTCGGGCTTGCGCAGCAGCGTGCACACCCGCAGCGAGCGCGGGCCCCGCGTCGCGAGGTTGCGCAGCAGCCACGACAGCGTCAGGCCCGAGTCGATGATGTCTTCGACGATCAGCACGTCACGGCCGCTGATGTCGCGGTCGAGGTCCTTGAGGATGCGCACGACGCCCGACGACGAGGTCGACGACCCGTACGAGCTGACCGCCATGAACTCGAGCTGCGTCGGCAGCGGGATCGCGCGGGCCAGGTCGGTGACGAACATGACCGCGCCCTTGAGCACCGTGATCAGCAGCAGATCCTGGTCGCCCGCGTCGGCGCGATAGTCCTCGGCGATCAGCGCGGCCATCTCGGCGATGCGCGCCTGAACCTGCTCCTGAGACAGGAGAACCGACTTGATGTCACCCGGATACAGATCCACGGCAACAGCGTGCCATGCCTCTGCGCCGAGTACCAAGACCGTCCCGCTCGGCGGTCGCTCACACGGGCCGGGCGGCGACTGTGAGCTGTCCGGCGCGGCGGGTCACGATCAATCGCTGGTACCGCAGCGGCGAGCTGACGGCGGCGCCGCCCTGCCCGTGCCAGTCCGCGACGAGCGCGTCGACGGCGCGCAGCTGGACGTCGGTGAGCGTGGTGGCGCCGACGCTCAGCAGCCAGGCGCGGATCACCCGGCGGCGCAGCGCGGCGGGGAGATCCTCGAGCCCGGCGACGGTGAGGCCCTCGCCGTCGCGCAGGGCAGCCAGGTGCCCGGCGGCCAGGGCGTCGAGGGCGTCGTTGTCCTCCCGCAGCGCGGCGGCGGTACGGGCCAGCGCCGGCGCGACGCCGCCGGCGAGCACGTCCTCCAGCAATGGCAGCACCTCGGTGCGCAGCCGGACCCGGGTGTAGCGCGGGTCGGTGTTGTGCGGGTCCCGCCAGGGCGTCAGTCCCAGTTCGGCGCAGACCGCTTCGGTGTCGGCGCGCCGCACCTCCAGCAGGGGCCGTCCCCACGGTGGGTCCCAAACCCGCATGCCGGCAATGGATCTCGGGCCCGATCCGCGCCCCAGGCCGAGCAACACCGTCTCGGCCTGGTCGTCGAGGGTGTGCGCGAGCAGCACCGGAGCCCCATCGCGGGCGGCGTCCAAGGCGGCGTAGCGCGCCGTGCGGGCCGCGGCTTCCGGTCCACCGTCGGTACCGACATCGACGGAGAGCACTTGCGCGTCAACGCAACCCAACTGCCGGGCCTGTGCCGCCGCAGTGGCGGCGACGTCGGCCGATCCGGTTTGCAGGCCGTGGTCGACGATCAGCGCGATGGTCGGTTTCAGGGCGGCGGCGACGGCGGTCAGTGCCAGCGAGTCGGCGCCACCGGAGAGCCCGACACACCACCGGTCGGCCGGGTGCCGGCGCGCGAAGGCGGTGACGGCCGCGCGCAGCGGGGTCAGAGCACTCGATCGATCCATCGCCGCGGCTCATCGATTTCGGTTGGCAGCGGCAGGGTTTCGGCATCGGTCCAGATCGCATTGAACCGCTTCATGCCGACGGTCGACACCACCTCGTCGACGAACTTCTTGCCGCGGGTGTACTGGGCGATCTTGGCGTCAACACCGAGCAGGGCGCGGACAATCCGTTGCAGCGGAGACTGTTTGCGGTGGCGGCGCTCGTCGAACCGGCTGCGGATGGTGGCGACCGACGGCACGACCGCCGGACCGACGGCGTCCATGACGTGATCGGCGTGCCCTTCCAGCAGCGTCCCCAGCACCAGCAGCTGATCCAGCGCACGCTGCTGCTCGTCGGACTGCATGATGCGCATGATGCCCAGGATGCCTTGCGAATTCGCGTCGGCGTCGCCGTCCCGCTGTGCCCGCACGTACTCCGCCAGCCGGCCGATGACGTCACCGGCATCCAGACCGGATTCGTCGGTCAGCACGGCGAGCGCCTGCGACATGTGTTCGGTGAGCCAGGGGTTCGCGCGGAACTGCACGCGGTGCGTCACCTCGTGCAGGCACACCCACAGCCGGAAGTCGGCGGGTTCGACCTTCAACTGCCGTTCGGCGGCAAGCACATTGGGCGCGACGAGAAGCAACTCGCCCCCGTTCGCCGCAAACGGGTCGTACTGCCCGAGGATGCCCGACGACACGAACGCCAGCACCGCGCCCGTCTGCGCCCCGGCGATCCGTCCGCCCAGCTTCGCGGCCAGGCCTGTGGGACTGGAGGTTTCGCCACCGGTCATCACCCGCATCGACTCGGCGGCAGCACGCACCCAGTCCTGCCGGTCGACGACGCGCGCTTCGGGCACTTCGGCGCCCTCGTTGAGGAGCGTCACCTCGCGCACCGGGAGCTCGGCCCGGCGCGCCGAATCGGCGAGCTGCGCGCGCACCTGGTTGCGGGTGTAGTCGGTGGTCGCCGGTTCCGGGCGGGTCAGCTTTGCCCCGACCGTGGCGGCGAAGCCCCAGTCGACGGCCCGGCCGACGGTCGGCTTCCGGCTCACGTGCCGCACCCGCAGGACCGGAACGCCGCGGCGAGGGCGTCCAGCGCGGTGCGTCCTTCCGGACCGGCGTTGTTGGAGATGAGCGCGAAGGTCAGGACCCGTCCGCTCTGGTCGGTGACGATGCCCGCCAGCGCGTTGGTGCCGGTCAGTGAACCGGTCTTCGCGCGCAGGTATCCGGCCGACGAGGTGTCGGCGTAGCGGTTCCACAGCGTGCCACTGCCGCCCGCGATCGGCAGGACGTCGAGCAGCGGGCGCAGGCGGGGCTCATTGGTGCCCGCGGCCGCGTTGACGACGTCGTCCAGGACCGTGGCAGTGAGCCGGTCGTTGACCGACAGGCCGCTGGCGTCGAACAGCGTCGCACCCGAGGTGGTCAGTCCGGCCTTCGCCAGCTGTCCGAGAACGGCACGTACCCCGCCGTCGAAACTCTGCGGCTGGTTCACCGCGGCGGCGACCTCGCGGCCGATCGACTCGGCCATCACGTTGTCGGAGGCGCCCATCATCTCGCGCAGGCGCTCGATCAGCGGCGGGGATTGCACCGCGGCGAGCTGCTGACCGCCGGCGGGGCTGGTGCGGAGGGTCACGTTGGCGGGGTCGACCCGCAGCGCCGCCGCCAGGGCGCGGCCGGCGTCGAGGGCCGGTGTCGTCGAGCGCTTGGACTCGACCGTGGTGGGCTGGACGCGACCGGCGTCGACCATCACCGACTGGATCGGCGCCCAGTCACCGCCCTCGATGTCGGCGACGTCCCAGCCCGGCGCCATGGTCGGGCCCGAGTAGAGGCTGGTGTCGACCTGAATGGCGCGGGGCGTGACGCCGGCCTTGCGGACCTGGTCGGCCAGATCGGAAATCCGGGCCGCGTCGCCGTACCAGGTGTCGGTGCCCGGCGGCGCCGCCGACAGCGTCGGGTCGCCGCCGCCCTTGAGCACCACGACGCCCGGGGTGTCGCCGGACACGACCGTGGTGGTCAGCCGCGCGTTGCGGTCGAGGGTCAGCAGGGCCGCGGCCGCCGTGAGGGTCTTGTTGGTGGATGCGGGCTGTAGCGGGACGTTCTCGCTCAGCCCCCACACCTGCGCGCCGGTGATGGCATCGGTGATCCGGCCCCCGAGAATGCCGAGATTCGGGTTGGCGGCCAGCGGCGCCAGCACGGCGGCGAGCTGCGCGGGCACCACTTGCGGCGCGTTGTCGGAGACCGGTTGCACGGCCGGTCGCGGCGAGACGAGCGCGGGCTGGGGCTTGACCGTCGCCCCGGCTGCCGGGACGGCATCATGCCGCGTCATCACCGCGGCGGCCGCCACCAGCGCGGCAACCAGCACGAGAACTGCCACGCCGATCACCACGTGGGTCGATCGGCGCCACCGGGTGGGCCGCATGTTGCTCCTGAACTCGTACGGGTCACTCAGCAGGGTATCGCTCGTCTAAGGTGTAGCCCGTTATCAGCACAGAGCTAAGGAGTCTCCCGGTGGAGCACGAAGTCGTCATCGAGATCCCCAAGGGTTCGCGCAACAAGTACGAAGTGGACCACGAGACCGGACGGGTGAAGCTCGACCGCTACCTGTTCACCCCCATGGGTTACCCCACCGACTACGGGTTCTTCGAGAACACCCTCGGCGAGGACGGCGACCCGCTGGACGCGCTGGTGCTGCTGACAGAGTCTGTCTTCCCGGGCTGCATCGTCGACGCTCGCCCGGTCGCCATGTTCAAGATGACCGACGAGGCCGGCGGCGACGACAAGCTGCTGTGCGTTCCCGCCGGTGACCCGCGTTGGGACCACATCCAGGACGTCAGCGACATCTCGGAGTTCGAGCTGGACGCCATCAAGCACTTCTTCGTCCACTACAAGGACCTGGAGCCGGGCAAGTTCGTCAAGGCCGCCGACTGGGTCGGCCGCAAGGAGGCCGAAGAAGAGCTGGCCCGCTCGATCGCCCGGTTCGAAGAGCAAGAGCACTAGTCTTTCGTTTTCACCGAGCCTGACCCGCCGTACGCTGGAAAGCGGCGGCGGGTCAGGAATCGGCGATGGATTGGTTCACAGCACCCGAATACTGGTTCAGCCGGCTGGTGCTGGAACGCGGCATCGCCGGCGTCTATCTGATTGCTTTCCTCTGCGCCGCAAGGCAATTCCGCGCCCTCCTCGGCGCGCAGGGCATGTTGCCCATTCCGCGATATCTGTCGGCGGTGTCGTTCCGGCAGGCGCCCAGCATCTTTCACTGGCATTACTCCGACACGTTCTTCGCGGCCGTCGCGTGGTCGGGCGCCGCGCTCAGTACCGCGCTGGTCGCGGGTGCCGGCGATCTCGTGCCGCTGTGGGCGGCGATGCTCCTGTGGCTGCTGCTGTGGGTGCTGTACCTGTCGATCGTCAACGTCGGGCAGCGGTGGTACGCCTTCGGCTGGGAGTCCCTGCTGCTGGAGGCGGGATTCCTCGCGGTGTTCCTCGGCAACGACTCCGTGGCGCCGCCCGTGCTGGTGATCTGGCTGGCGCGGTGGCTCGTCTTCCGCACCGAGTTCGGCGCCGGGCTGATCAAGCTGCGCGGTGACCGGTGCTGGCGCGATTTGACGTGCCTCTACTACCACCACGAGACGCAGCCGATGCCGGGCCCGCTGAGCTGGTTCTTCCATCACCTGCCCAAGCCGCTGCACCGGGTCGAGGTCGCGGTCAACCACTTCACGCAGCTGGTGGTTCCGTTCGGGTTGTTCGCACCGCAGCCTGTCGCCACCATCGCGGGCGCGATCGTGGTGGTCACGCAGCTCTGGCTGGTGATCTCCGGTAACTATGCGTGGCTGAACTGGTTGACGATGGTGTTGGCGTTCAGTGCGATCGCCGGGCCGGCGTCCGCCACACCCCTGCCCGCCGCAGCGCCGACGTGGTTCGTGGTGCTCGTCATCGGATTCAGTGTCCTGGTCATGGTGCTGAGCTACTGGCCGGTGCGCAACCTGCTGTCGCCGCAGCAGCGCATGAACGCATCGTTCGATCCGCTGCACCTGGTGAACACCTACGGCGCCTTCGGCTCGATCGGCCGTGTCCGGCGTGAGGTGGTGCTCGAGGGCACCGACGATGACGACATCACCGACGAAACCGTCTGGCACGAATACGAATTCAAGGGCAAGCCCGGCGCCGTCGGCCGGCTGCCGCGGCAGTGGGCGCCTTACCACCTGCGACTCGACTGGCTGATGTGGTTCGCCGCGATCTCGCCGACCTACGGGCGCCAGTGGTTCGCCGGCCTGCTGGAGCGATTGCTGCGCGGCGACGCGGACACACTGAAACTGTTGCGGCACAACCCGTTTCCGGATTCGCTACCCAAGTTCGTCCGCGCGCGGATCTTCCGCTACCGCTACGCCACTCCCCACGAACTGCGGCACGACCGGGTGTGGTGGCACCGGACGCCGGAAGGCGAGTACTTCCCGCCGGTCACGCTGCCCGACTAGTGCGCGGCTTCGATCCGGCCGGCCAGCATCGCGGTCCAGTCCGCGATGTACTCGTCATCGGGGATGTCCACCTGCGGGGCGTGGAAGACGACGCGCGTCGCCTGCTTGCCCAGCAGTGCGTTGACCCCGACCACGGCGATCCGCCGGGCGTCGGCCGGATCGAGGCGGGGCGCGCAACCCCTGATCCAGTCGGTCAGCTCGCTGTAGAGGCCGTCGACCAGAGCGGCATAGGCGGCGTTGACGCGGTCCGACTGGTCCGCCGGTGTGCGGGCTGCCACCTGCAGGAACTGGCTTTCCTGGTTCAGGACGCTCAGCACGTACCGGCCGAGCAGCGTGAGTTCGGTCCGCAGCTCGCCCTCGCCGGCGAACAGTGCGCTGATGTCGTGCATCGCGCGGCGCCGGTCCAGCTGCCTGTCGATCCCCGCGACGAGGACGGCCTCTTTTGTTTTGAAGTGGTTGTAGAGGGCGCCGCAGCCGGGCACCAGGCCGGCGGCCTTCTCAATCTGGGTGATGCTGGTGGCTTTGTAGCCCTGCTCGCTGAACAGCCGCATGGCCTCGGTGACCAGGCGTTCCTTGGTCCGTTCCCTTGTCGAGGTTTCCACCGCTGCCTCCCCACCATTGACCGGATATAAGAAGGGTCATATATTTCGTACTAGGTCACCATACAACGCTGGGAGGCGCAATGACCGGGAATGTGCCGCGCGGACGCATCCGCCGCACCATGCCGGTCGCCGGCTTCACCGCACGCGCCGCCGGTGGCCGGATGGTCGCGGCGCTGCGGGAGAAGGCCGGCAACACCGGCGCCGTCGAACGTTTCCATGAGCGCACCGCCGAGCAGTACGCCGAACTCCTCGGCCACTCCAAGGGCGTGTTGATGAAGGCCGGCCAACTGGTGTCGATGGTCGACGCCAATGCCATTGGCGGCGGCGAACTCTCGCCGTACCAGCGCGCACTGACGCGGCTACAGGCCGACGCGCCGCCGATGGATTCAGCGCTGGCCCGGCGGGTCGTCGAGGATGATCTCGGTCGCCCGATCTCCGCGGTCTTCGCCTCGTTCTCCGACGAACCGATGGCGGCGGCGTCCATCGGACAGGTCCACCGTGCGGTGCTGCACGACGGCCGCGACGTCGCGGTCAAGGTGCAGTATCCCGGTGTGGCACAAGCCATTCGCGATGACTTGTCGAACACCGAGCTGTTGGCGACGATGTTCCGGTTCGCGGCAGGCGCGGCGAGCACGCTCGGCACCGTCTTGCCCGATGTCACACCCATCGCCGCGGAGATTTCCGAACGCATCTCCGAGGAGATCGACTACCGCAGGGAAGCCGCGCACATCACCGCGTTCCATGAGCTGTACCGCGATCATCCGTTCATCCGGGTACCCGAGGTCGTTCGCGAGGCATCCGGCGACCGTGTCCTCACCATGACGTATCTGGACGGATTGGACTGGGCCGCAGCGCAAGACGTCGATCAGAACTTGAAGGACACCTGGGCCGAGGTGATCACCCGGTTCATCGCCGGAGCGTACCGGCACGGCAATCTGTTCCACGCCGACCCACACCCGGGCAACTACCGATTCGGCCTTGACGGCACGGTCGGATTCGTCGACTTCGGCTGCGTGAAGGTACTCACCGAGCATCAACGCGGCCAGATCGTGCACATGCTCCGCGCTGCGGTAGACGGCCAGCGAGACCAGCTTCGAGCAGCCATGGTCGAAGCTGGTTTCTTAACAGCCGATTCCGTACTCACTGCGGATGACGCTTACAGCTGGTACCAACAGATCATCTACGAATTGCTTGTCCCGCAACCGGTGACCTACACCGAAGAGACCTCGCGGCGTGCCATCGCCTCGATGCTGGACATCCGCGACTCCGACCATCCCATGCGGCACATCACGGTGCCCGCCGATTTTGTGTTCTTCTCCCGGCTCAACCTGTCCATGAACGCCATCTTCACCGCCTTGCACGCGACCTTCCACGCCCGTGCCGCGGTCGACGACATGGACGGCGTCGCCGAGCCGATCACAGAGTTGGGCCGACAGCACGTGGCCTGGGTTCGCGAGCGTGGCTTGCCTTTCGGGACAGACGATCATGAGCACCGCTGACGTCACGGCAGCCCGGCTGCCCTGGGACGCCGCCGATCCCTACCCCTTCTACGAAGCCCGGCGGCGCGACGGAGATGTCGTGTGGGACAACGCCGCACAAGGTTGGCTGGTGCTCGGCTACGACGCGGCCCGGCAGGTGCTGGGCGGCTCCGGCTGGACGAGCGACCCGCTGGCCAACCCGGTGGCACGCGCGTCGATGACCATGCTGGGGCCGGAATTCGCGAAGGCGTCGATGCTCTTCACCGACGGCGCCGACCACGACCGGCTGCGCGGCGCGGTCCGGGACGCGTTCACCCGCAGCACGATATCCGGGCTGACCGAAGGCGTGGAGACCATCGCCGCCGAGGTCATCGCGCAGGCACCCACCGGCGAGCCGTTCGATTTCATGTCGCGGATCGCCCTACCGTTGCCGATCGCGGTGGTGGGTGAATGGCTCGCGCTGGAACCCGGCCACGCGGCGTCGCTGCGCGAACTGTCGCCGTCGATCATCCGCATGCTCGGCACCCTGGCCGATCCCGTAGAGGTGGCCGAGGGCTTCGGCGCCGCCGCCGCACTCATGGCGGAGTTCCTGCCGCTCGCCGCCGATCGACGGGCCAATCCCGGCGATGACCTGTTCAGCTTCATCGCCACCGATCCCGAACTGTCGCTCGAAGACGTCGTGGTGACCGCCATCCTCATCGCGGTCGCCGGACACGAAACCACCGCGAATCTGCTTGGCGCTGGGCTGATTCGGCTGGTGACCGAACAGGTCGACACCGTCGACGGGGCCGTCATCACCGAGCTGCTGCGACTCGACGGCCCGGTGCAGTCGACGGTGCGCACCGCGACCGAGGACCAGACGGTGGGCGGCGTCGACATCGCCGCCGGCGACAGCGTCGTCGTCGTGGTGGCGGCCGCGAACCGCGACCCGGCGGTGTTCGACGAACCTGACCGCTTCCGCTTGGACCGCACCGGCCCCGCCCCCGTGGCCTTCGGGTACGGCGCGCACTACTGCCTGGGTTCGGCGCTGGCCCAGCTCGAGTTGACCGTCGCGTTGCGGGAAGTCCTTGCGCGCCAACCTGTTATCCGCGGCGCAGTCACGTGGCGCGATACGCCCGCCATTCGCGGACCGCAGACGTTGCCGGTGGCGTTCAGCTGATGCGGGTGTTCGTGACCGGCGGGACGGGCGCCATCGGCATCCACACCGTGCCCGCCCTTGTCGCGGCGGGGCACGCCGTCACGGCGCTGGCTCGCAGCGATGCGAAAGCCGCGTGGTTGCGGAGCCAGGGCGCTGAGCCGGTTTCGGTGCCGCTGTTCGACCGTCATGGGCTGGCCGACGCATTCACCGGCCACGACGCGGTGATCAATCTGGCGTCGGCGCTGCCGTCGACCACGGCGTTCATCCGCAAATCCGCCTGGGCGGAATGTGAGCGCGTGCGTTCGGAGGGGTCCGCGAACGTTGTTGATGCCGCGCGGGATGCGGGCATTCCGAACCTGATTCAAGAATCCGTGGTGATGATCTACCGCGACGGCGGCAGCGACTGGATCGACGAAGACCAGCCCGTCGACCACTACCCCATCACGCGCGGCAACCACGCCGCCGAAGCCAGCGCACGCCGGTTCGCAGCGGCCGGCGGGCAGGCGACGATCCTGCGGTTCGGCGTCTTCTACGGCCCGCATGCCGCGCACAGTGAACAGATCCTCGACATGGCCAAGTGGCACATCGGGTTCTCTCCCGGACGGCCCGGCACCTACCTGTCGTCGATCCACGTCGCGGATGCGGCGAGCGCCGTCGTCGCGGCACTCACGGCACCCGGCGGCACCTACAACATCGTCGACGACCGGCCACTCACCAAGCGCGAATACGCCGAGGCCTGCGCCGCCGCCGTCGGGCGCCGCATCTGGATCAGCGGGCCGGGACGGCTGGGGCTCCTGCTCGGTGACCGACTCACGTCGATGACGAGGTCACTTCGGGTGAGCAACAAGCGCTTTCGCGAGGCTGCGGGCTGGCGTCCCCGCTACCCCAGCGCACTCGAGGGTTACCGCGCGATGGCAGAGCTACGGTGAAACACATTCCGAGGGTGCGGATTCGCACCACGGTGTGACGCCGCGGAAGTGGTAGCGGTGGGTCGCGACCCAGCGGTAGATCCACTCTTGGAGCGCGCCGACGCCCGGGATGCCATAAACCCACAACGGCAACCGGGTGCCGATCGCCGCGGCCACGGCGGCGTTCGCCGCCTTGGCGCCACCGAGCACCTCGCCGGAGGAATCCAGCCACCACACCGATTCCATCAAGTGCTCCGGTGCCACTCCGAGTCGTTCGGCGGTACCGGGCTTCTGCAGTGGTTCGGTGCGCAGCCGGCCGGTGCGATTCATCCGCAACAACTGATTGCGGGCGCGGGTACACATCCCGCACTTGCCGTCGAAGAACAGCACACCGTCCATGACTTCATCATGCGCCGCCAGGCGCGGCCGGAAACCGTGAGTCGCCACACATCAGGGCTAGTTGCGCATGATTCGCGGGCGCGATCCCTCGTCGATGATCGCGAGATGGACCCTGCGGGTCAGGATTTGCAGTCCTGTCGGCATCGGCGGCGCGGCGGAGGTGTAGACCGCACCGGTAGGTGTGGTCAGTGTGACGGTGTGGCGGCCGTGCCGGTCGTAGGTTGTGGCCGCGTGCCAGCCGGGTTCTTCTTTGACGTAGTTGCAGTGCGCACATTGGCCTTGACCGTTGTGCACGCTGGTCGGGCCATGCTGCGCGCGCGGCCAGATGTGGTCGGTGTGCCGAATCCTGGCGTTGCAGTACGGGGTCCGGCAGATCTGATCCCGCAACGCGATGAACCGGGCCAGGGCTTTCGGGAACGCCCGGGATTTCGACTCCATCGCCACCAGCTTGTTGGTACCCGGCTGGGCGTACAGGCGCCGCACCGCGGCCGCGCCCTGCGCATCGAGCGCGCCGACCACGACGAGATCCCGCGCTATTTCGGCCGGGATCGGCCCGTACCCCTCCAGATGCGCCGGTTCTGAGCCACCGCCGAGCAGGGTCTCATCCGAGAGCACCAGGTTCGCCGTCACCGGCACCGGCGACTGCACCGGGTTGCGGCCCGTGACCCGCTGCACCATCACGTCGGCCATGATCTGGTCGTGGGTGCGGCCCAACCCGGCCGGTACCGTCCTGCCCGGCAGTGTCGAGGCCAGCGTGCTCGCCGCCTCATCGGACAGCGCGGTATGCATGGCGCGGCCTTCGGCAGCCGGCAGCCGCACGCTCACGGTGGCCATGCCGTCACCAGCAGGCCGGAACCGGACATGACGCCCGGCCGGCGCGCGGCGCACCCGCTGCACGATCGCCTCCTGATCGAGCCGGTAGGCGATCCGCTTGGCCTCGGCGGTGATCTCGGCATCACCCTTACCGTCGAGGGTGGCAGGGTCCGAGCACAATTCGGCATCCAGCAGCCGGCGACCCAACACCGACAGGCACTCGGCCTCTTTGGTGATCAGCTCGGCCCGGTGCTCGGAGAGGACACCCGACTCCAACGCGGCCAGCGTGCGCGGCATGTCCGCGACCAGGATGCGGGCCATCGCCATCAACCGCTCACCCCGATGCGGCGACTCGCGCCGCGCCAACCCGATCTCCGAACCCAGCGCGGCCCGCGACACCCGTGGCCCACCCGCCGCGGCCGCCGCCACCCGCCGCGCCTCAAGTGCGGCCGCCAGCCGCGCCTGCTGGGCCGCCGCACGCGCTTTGACCCGTTCGAGCTCCGCCATACGACCCGACAACGCCGCCTCATCGGCCTCAGGGTCCATCAACGGCGTTTCGAACATATGTGCGATTCTATCGGATACCTGTGATGCACGCCAGACCCCAGATAAATGAATTTGCCCCGCTGTAACACGAGGAAATCTGCCCGTACCCTGCAGATTCGATGATGTCTATGTGTTGATGCATCAGGGAATCGGTCTCGACGCGTTCAACGCCATGCCGAAGCAGCGGGCGGTGCACGCACTGTACGAATGCTGCTACAGCGTGCCCCTGGCCGGCAGCCTCGCCGACGGACGCGCCTACAAAGACCACGACCACCTGTTCCGGCGGGCGGACGACCTCCTCTTCGCGCTCGGCGACTCCTCGGTGGACGCGATCCTGCAGGCCTATCCGCAGCTCGGCCGCCGCCCCGGCAGCGCCCGCTCACAGTTCGAACAGTGCGCGGTGTGCGACCGCGACCCCGATCTCATGGCAACCCTGACCGCGCACGCCGCGACCTACCGTGACCACTTCGGCTTCGACTTCGTGATGTTCGTCGGCGCCATGAGCGCCAACGAAGTGCTGACCCACATGGCCGACCGCATGCACAACGACCACGAGACCGAGCGCAAGGTGGTCCGCAACGAGCTGGCCCGCATCAACCGGACGCGACTGGAGCGCATGCTCGGGCCTGAAGGCGGCTACAACAACTGGTAACGAAGCCGCCACGGCATGCCCGCCGCCAGGAAGCGTTCGCCAAGCCTTAGTAGTTTGTACCCGTGCATCAGGAGATCCCCCCGCAGTACGTGCGTTCGGCGAACGCACCGCAGGCCCGGACCCTCATCGACATCCTCTACGCCACGGCCGACCAATATCCCGATGCACCCGCCATCGACGACGGCACCGTCCAGCTCACCTATGCCGAGCTGATCGCCGACGTCGAGGAGAGCGTCGCCTGGCTGGCCGCGCGCGGCATCGGCCGAGGTGACCGCATCGGCATCCGCATGCCGTCGGGCAGCTACGCGCTGTACGTGTCGATCCTGGCGACCCTCGCCACCGGCGCCGCATACGTCCCCGTCGACGCCGACGATCCCGAGGAACGCGCCGCGCTGGTCTTCGGCGAGGCCGGCGTCGTCGGCATCATCACCGAGGCGGGCCTGGTCCGCGGGCCCGGCTCGACCCGCGGCTGGCAGGCCGGCCGCCCGCTGACCCGCGACGACGCCTGGATCATCTTCACCTCCGGCTCCACCGGCACCCCGAAGGGCGTCGCGGTGACGCACCGCAACGCCGCCGCGTTCGTCGACGCCGAGGCCGAAATCTTCCTGAAGGACAACCCGCTGGGCCCGGGCGACCGGGTGCTGGCCGGGCTGTCGGTGGCCTTCGACGCGTCCTGCGAAGAGATGTGGCTGGCCTGGCGCCACGGCGCCTGCCTCGTCCCGGCCCCGCGCTCGCTGGTGCGCAGCGGCATGGACCTGGGCCCGTGGCTGGTATCCCGCGACATCACCGTCGTCTCGACGGTCCCGACGCTGGCCTCGCTGTGGCCCGCCGAGGCCCTGGAGGCCGTGCGCCTGCTGATCTTCGGCGGCGAGGCCTGCCCACCCGAGCTCGCCGAGCGCCTGGCGGTCGAGGGCCGCGAGGTGTGGAACACCTACGGACCGACCGAGGCCACGGTCGTCGCGTGCCTCGCGCCACTCGGCGGCGGCCCGGTCAGCATCGGCCTGCCGCTGCCCGGCTGGGATCTGGCGGTCGTCGACAAGGACGGCCTGCAGGTCGGCTACGGCGACGTCGGCGAGCTGGTGATCGGCGGCGTCGGCCTGGCCCGCTACCTGGATCCGGAAAAGGACGCCGAGAAGTACGCGCCGATGGAGACCCTCGGTTGGGGCCGCGCGTACCGCAGCGGTGACCTGGTCCGGCTCGAGGCGGACGGCCTCTACTTCCAGGGCCGCGCCGACGATCAGGTCAAGGTCGGCGGCCGCCGCATCGAGCTCGGCGAGGTCGACGCCGCACTGGTCAACCTGCCCGGTGTCAGCGGTGGTGCCGCCGCGGTGCGCAAGACCGCCACCGGCACTCCCCTGCTGGTCGGCTACATCGCCAGCGCCGACCCCGAATTCGATATCACCAAGGCCCGCAAGACACTTGCCGAGTCGCTGCCCGCCGCGCTGGTGCCGCGCCTCGTCCTGGTCGACGAATTGCCCACGCGCACATCAGGAAAAGTCGACCGCAACGCACTGCCGTGGCCCATCGAAGGGGCGGGCGCGGCGGGCGACGACAGTCCCGACCTCGACGGCACCATGGGCTGGCTCGCCGGGCTGTGGCGCGACGTGCTGGCCTCCCCGATCGACGGACCCGGCGCCGACTTCTTCGCACTCGGCGGCGGCTCACTGTCCGCCGCGCAGCTCGTCTCGCTACTGCGGGAGAAGTACCCACAGGTCACCGTCGCCGACCTGTACGACCACCCGCGCCTGGGCTCTCTGGCCGGCTACCTCGATGAACTCGACCCGCCGCCGCTCGTCGAAACCCGAAGCGTCACACCGGTTCCGCTGACGACGCAGCTCATCCAGACCGCTGCCGCGATCCCGCTCGCGACGCTGGCCGGCATGCAGTGGGTCGTGTGGCTGGCACTGCTGAACAACGTCGCCGCCGCGCTGCACCTGCTGCCCTGGGCCCACACCGTGAACTGGTGGGTGATCCTGGTCGGGTTCCTCGTGTTCGTCACGCCGATCGGCCGCATGGGCATCGCCGTGTTCGCCGCGCGCGCCCTGCTGTCCGGTCTGGAACCGGGCACCTACAAACGCGGTGGCTCCGAGCACCTGCGGGTCTGGCTCGCCGAACGGCTCGGCGAGGCCAGCGGCGCCGAAAACCAGGCCGGCGCACCGTGGTTGGTGTACTACGCCCGCGCGCTGGGCAATCGGGTCGGCGACGGCGTCGACCTGCATTCCACGCCGCCGGTCACCGGCATGCTCACGCTCGGTGACCGCTGCTCGGTCGAGCCGGAGGTCGACCTCACCGGGCACTGGATCGACGGCGACCTGTTCCATGTCGGACCCATCAGCATCGGCAACGATGCCACCATCGGCGCCCGCACCACACTGCTGCCGGGTGCCGTGGTCGGCAAGAACGCCGACGTCGCACCGGGTTCCGGCGTGATCGGCAAGGTCAAGGCCGGGCAGTACTGGAAGGGTTCGCCGGCGGTGAAGTCCGGCAAGGCCCACCACCCGTGGCCGAAAGAGCGGCCGGGGCGCGCCCCGATCTGGGTGGGGATGTACGGGGTGACGTCGGTGTTGCTCGGCGGATTGCCGATCCTGGCTCTCGCCGCGGGGCTCGCAGTGCTGATTCTGCCGGTGCGCCATACCCATTCGCTGCCCGAGGCGGTCCTGCCCGTCGCGCTGTGGACGCCCGTGGCCGCCGTGGTGGCCATGGCGGTGTACGCCGCGCTGACCGTCATCGGGGTGCGCCTGCTGGCCCTCGGCCTGACCGAGGGCTACCACCCCGTGCGCAGCCGCGTCGGCTGGCAGCTCTGGGCCACCGAGCGGCTGATGGACGCCGCCCGCAATTACCTGTTCCCCATCTACGCGAGCCTGTTGACGCCATGGTGGCTGCGCATCCTGGGCGCGAAAGTCGGTAAGGACACCGAGATTTCGACGGCCCTGCTGACGCCGAAGTTCACCGAGGTACTCGACGGCGCATTCCTGGCCGACGACACCATGGTGGCGTCGTACGAACTCGGCGGCGGCTGGATTCACGTCGCCAAGGCGACCGTCGGGCGACGCGCGTTCCTCGGCAACTCCGGCATCACCCAGCCCGGCCGCCGGGTGCCCGACGACGGGCTGGTCGCGGTGCTGTCGGCGACCCCGCACAAGGCCAAGGCCGGCTCATCGTGGCTGGGCAGTCCGCCGATCCGGTTGCGCCGCCAGCCGACCGAAGCCGACGCGGTGCGCACCTTCCACCCGTCGCTGCGGTTGAAGGTGATGCGCTCGACGGTCGAGACGCTGCGGATCGTCCCGGTGATGGTGACATTCGGCATCGGCGTGGCGGTCCTCGGCGTCCTGCAGGCCCTCGCCGGCGAATTGGGCTGGCTGTGGGCGTCATTGGGCGCCGGTCTCGTGCTGCTGAACGCGGGCGCCATCGCCGGCGCCATCGCCGTCGTGGCGAAATGGCTGATGGTCGGGCGCATCCGGGCCGTCGAGCACCCGCTGTGGTCGCCGTTCGTGTGGCGCAACGAGGTGTCCGACACCTTCGTCGAGACCGTCGCCGGACCGTGGTTCGCCCGCGCCGCCAGCGGCACCCCGGTGATGAACCTGTGGCTGCGGGCCCTCGGCGCCGCGATCGGCCGCGGCGTGTGGTGCGAAACCTATTGGCTGCCAGAGGCCGACCTGGTGACACTCGGCCGCGGCGCGACGGTGAACCGGGGCTGCGTCGTGCAGACCCACCTGTTCCACGACCGCATCATGCAACTGGACACCGTGGTGCTGGACGAAGGCGCGACGCTGGGTACCCACTGCGTCGCGCTGCCGGCGGCGAGCATCGGCGCCGGAGCGACGGTCGGCCCGGCATCGCTGGTGATGCGCGGCGACGCGGTGCCGGCGTCGACCCGCTGGCAGGGCAACCCGATCGCCCCGTGGGTCGGCAAGAAGCGCAAGTCGGGCAACCGGCAGAAGGCGCAGGCCGCGTGACCCGGACCAACAAGAAAGACCGCAAAAGCGTTGCGCCGGTGATCGATCCGTACCTGCCGAACAACGGCAACTTCGGCTTCCGGGTGTCCCGCTACGAGCTGAGCCTCGAATACAAGGTGGAGAGCAACCGGCTGAGCGGTATCGCCAACATCACCGCCGTCACCCTGGCGTCGCTGAACTGGTTCACCCTGGATCTGTCCGACGACCTGTCGGTGGCCAAGGTCGAGGTCAACGGGCGACGCCCGGCGAAGTTCCGCACCGTCAACGGCAAGCTGCACATCACGCTGGCCGACCAGCTGCCCGCCGGTGCCGCGATGAAAGTGACGGTGCGCTACGGCGGCAACCCGCGCCCCATCAAATCAATCTGGGGCACAGTCGGTTTCGAGGAGCTGACGGAAGGCGCCCTGGTGGCCGGGCAGCCGAACGGCGCGGCGTCCTGGTTCCCGTGCGACGACCACCCGAGCAGCAAGGCCAGCTACCGCATCGCGGTCACGACCGACAGCCCGTACCGGGTGGTGGCCAACGGCGAGCTCGTGAGCCGCAAAACCCGTGCGGCACAGACGGCCTGGGTGTACGAGCTCGCCGAGCCGACGTCGACCTACCTGATCACGCTGCAGATCGGTCGCTACGAATCGGTGCGCCTGGCCAAGTCGCCGGTGCCGATGTCCGCGGCCCTGCCCCAGCGGCTGATCCGCAACTTCGAATACGACTTCGGCCGGCAGCCCCAGATGATGCAGCTGTTCACCCGGCTGTTCGGGCCGTACCCGTTGTCGACCGGTTACACCGTCGTCGTCACCGACGACGAGCTGGAAATCCCGCTTGAAGCACAGGGCATTTCGATCTTCGGGGCCAACCATTGCGACGGCCGCCGCGGCGCCGAACGGCTGATCGCGCACGAGATGGCCCACCAGTGGTTCGGCAACTCGGTGACGGTACGACGGTGGCGCGACATCTGGCTGCATGAGGGATTTGCCTGTTACGCCGAATGGCTGTGGGCCGAGGAGTCGGGCTGGCGCACCGCCGACCAACTGGCCACCCACAATCTGCAGAAACTCCGCGGCCTGCCGCAGAACCTGTTGCTCGCCGATCCTGGACCCGAGGACATGTTCGACGACCGCGTCTACAAGCGCGGCGCGCTGACCCTGCATGCTCTGCGACGCACGATCGGTGACACGAATTTCTTTGCGCTGCTGCGGAATTGGACCACCCGGTACCGGCACTCGACCGCACTGACCGATGACTTCACCGGCCTGGCCGCGCACTACACCGACCAGTCCCTGCGCGGACTGTGGACGGCGTGGCTCTACACGACGGAGCTACCGACACTGTGAAACCCAGCGGTGTGGCGCGGGTCGCGGTCGCGACGGTGCTCAGCGCGCTGTGCGGCTACGCGATCCTGTACCTCGCCGCGCGCGACCTGGCTCCCGCCGGGTTCTCGGTGTTCAGCGTCTTCTGGGGCGCGTTCGGGTTGTTCACCGGCGCGGCCAACGGGCTGCTGCAGGAGGCCACCCGCGAGGTCCGCATCGCGCGCATTGCCGAGCCCCAACCCGGGCCGCACCTGCAGCCTCTGCGCGTCGCCGCACTGGTGGCCGTCGCCGCGGGCCTGCTGATCGCCGGCACCGCCCCGCTGTGGGCGGCCCACGTATTCGTCGAATCCACGCCGCTGAGCGTGACGCTGCTGAGCGTCGGCCTGGCCGGCTTCTGCTTGCACGCCACCCTCCTCGGCGTGCTGGCCGGGGCGGACGGCTGGACCCAGTACGGCACATTGATGGTGACCGACGCGGGTATCCGGGTCGCCGTCGCGGTCGCCGCGTTCGTCCTGGGCTGGGGCCTGGACGGCTACCTGTGGGCCACCGTCGCCGGTTCGATGTCGTGGCTGATCCTGCTGCTGGCCTCCCGTGTGGCCCGGTCCGCGGCCGCCATCCACACGCCCGGCACCCCGCGGACCTTCCTGACGGGGTCGGCGCACTCGATCGCCGCCGCGGGCGCCAGCGCCGTCCTGGTGATGGGCTTCCCGGTGCTGCTGCAGGCCACGTCACGGGACCTGGGCGCCACCGGCGGCGTCATCATCCTGGCGGTGACGCTGACCCGCGCCCCGCTGCTGGTTCCGCTCACCGCGATGCAGGGCAATCTGATCGCGCATTTCGTCGACAACCGCAGGCTGCGCGCCCTGCTCACGCCGGCCCTGGTGCTCGCCGGCCTGGGCACGCTGGCGGTGCTGGCGGCCGGGCTGCTCGGACCGTGGCTGCTGCGCACGCTGTTCGGGCCGGAGTACACCGCGAGTGGTGCGCTGCTGGCGTGGCTGACGGCAGGCGCCGTCGCCATCGCCTTCCTGACCCTCACCGGCGCCGCCACGGTGGCCGCCGCGCTGCACCGGGCCTACGCGGTGGGCTGGGTGAGTGCCACGGTGGCGGCGGCACTGTTGTTGCTGCTGCCACTGGACCTCCAGACCCGCACGATCGTGGCTCTGATGTGCGGACCGCTGGTCGGAATCGTCGTTCACCTGGCCGCGCTGAGCGCGATCAGGCGCCGCTGAGCGTGTAGTTTCGGCAGCAACATGTCCCCTTATCGCGACGTCTGGATCGTCATCCCCGCGTACAACGAGGCGAGCGTCATTGCTGACGTCGTCGCCGATGTGCGCGCCGTCTTCCCCAATGTCGTCTGCGTCGACGACGGCGGCCGGGACGACACCGGCGACCGCGCCTTCGCCGCCGGCGCCCACGTGGTGCGTCATCCGGTGAACCTCGGTCAGGGCGCGGCCATCCAGACCGGCGTCGAATACGCGCGGGCGCGCCCCGGGGCACAGTTCTTCGCCACGTTCGACGCGGACGGACAGCACCAGGTCAAGGACGTCGTGCGGATGCTCGACCGGTTGCAGGCCGAGGATCTGGACATCGTGATCGGCACCCGGTTCGCCGACCGGCCGCCCGACCGCATGCCGATGCTCAAGCGGCTGCTGCTGCCCATCGTCGCGAAACTCAGCCGGTCCAGCCGCCAGCTGCACCTGACCGACGCGCACAACGGGCTGCGGGTGTTCAACAAGACGGTCGCCGATGGCCTGAACCTCACCATGAACGGCATGAGTCACGCCAGCGAATTCGTGGCCCTGATCGTCGAGAACAACTGGCGGATCGCCGAACAGCCGGTGCAGATCCTGTACACCGACTATTCGATGTCGAAGGGTCAGCCGCTGGTGAACGGCGTCAACATCATCGTCGACGGACTGCTGCGCGGGAGGTTGCGCCGATGATCTGGACCAAGGCTTTGCTCATCGGCGCGGTGGTCCTGCTGCTGGCCTACCTGTTCTCGTCGCGCCGCAACGCGCAGTCGCGGGCGTGGGTCAAGGTCGGCTATGTGTTCTTCGTGCTGGGCGCCATCTACGCGATCCTGCGGCCCAACGACACCACGGTGGTGGCGCATTGGCTCGGCATCGGCCGCGGCGCCGATCTGCTGTTGTACGCGCTGGTCATCGCGTTCCTGTTCACGACCATCAGCGCCTACATGCGGTTCAAGGACCTGGAACTGCGGTACGCCCAGCTGGCCCGCGCGGTCGCGCTGGAAGGCGCCCGGGTACCCGAGGACGACACCCGTCAGGTCTGAACGCCCAGGCTCCCGAGCATCGTGGCCAGCAGCTGGATGCGGCCGTCCTCGAGTTCGGGCTGCGGCAGCACGGCGCGGATCAGCGCCGCGCCGTCGAAGGTGTTGACCATCACGGCGACGATCAGCATGAGCAGTTCCGGCGGCAACTGATCGGCGCCGGGCATCTCCTGCGCCGTCTCGTAGATGTTGCGGCCGTATTCGACGAGCGCGCCCTGCAGCGTCGCCCGCAGCTTCTCGTCGGTGCGCGCCGCCACCATCAGCTCGTACATCACGGCGTTGGTGGCGTTGCCACTGATGTCGCGCAGCGCGATCAAGGCGCCTTCCAGAGCCGGCCGGTCCGAAGGGATTTCGGCGACCTGCTTGCTGAACTGCTCCAGTTGCCGGCGCATGACCTCCAGCGCCGTGGCCGCCATGAAATCGCCCATGGTGGCGAAATGCTTGAACAGCGCGCCGTCGGAGACCTCGGCCCGGCGCGCGATCACCGCCGCCGAGGCACGGGCATAGCCGACCTCGACGATGGTCTCGATCGCGGCATCGAGAAGCCGGGCCCGGGTCTCCTCCCGGCGCTGCTGTTGGGTTCTGGCCATGTCAGACCGCTTGCGCCACCGGCAGTTTCGCGCCGCGCGCCGGCAGGTAGTGGCCGGACTTCACGGTCTGCCCGTAGCCCTCGACGAAGTCGCCGTCGCGGAACACCACCTGGCCACCCACACCGGTCGCCACGACGGCGGCGTCGCTGCGGTTGACCATGCGGCTCAGGCCGCCGTAAAACTCGACCGAATCCTCGTGGTACGCCTCGAGTTCGGCGTCGAGCCCGGCCGGATCGATCACCACGAAGTCGGCGCGCTCACCCTGACGCAGGGTGCCGGCCTCCAGGCCGAACCAGTCGGCGACCTCACCGGTGAGCCGGTGCACGGCGTGCTCGGTGGTCATGAACGGGCGGCCGGCCTTGTCGGCGTCCTGCACGCGGCGCAGCATCCGCAGCGCGTAGTTGTAGAACGCCATATTCCGAAGGTGCGCACCGGCATCCGAGAAGCCCATGTGGACCGACGGCTCCGTCGCCAGCTTGTCGAGCTGCTTGGGCCGGTGGTTGGCCACGATGGTGGTCCAGCGGGTGTTGCGTTCCCCGTGCTCGACCAGGACGTCGAGGAAGGCGTCGAGCGGGTGGCTGCCACGCTCGTCGGCGATCTGGCCAAAGCTCTTGCCAATCAACGACTTGTCGGGGCATTCGACGATGGTCGAGTCGTGGAAGTCGCGGTGCCACAGGGTCGGGCCCAGCACCTTCTTGTCGAACGACTTGCGGAACCGGCGCCGGTACTCCGGGTCGGCCATCAGCTTGTTGCGCTCCAACTGGTCCCGCAGATGCAGCGCGGCGGTGCCCGCACCGAACTCCTCGAAAACCGGGAGATCGATTCCGTCCGAATACAATTCGAACGGCACCGGCAGGTGCTGGAAGCGGACCTTCGAGTTCAGGACCTTGTTGGCCAGGCGGGTCACCGGACCCAGCAGGTACACCGCGCCGGGCGACGACTTGGCGTCAGCAGCTACCAGCAGGCTCATGCGCACGCCGGCACGACGGCCGAACCAGCCGCTGCTCTCGAGGAAGAAGTTCAGTGCCTCTTGCAGTTTCGCGACATTGGGAGCGCTCTGCAGGATACGGCCGCGCTTGCGCAGGACCTTGATCAGGCGGCGGCGCTCCCGCCAGGTGGCGAACGTCGACGGCAGGGCGCGGGAGCGGAAACGATCACCGTCGAGCTTGTCGATCGCGGCGTCCATGCCCGACATGCCGAGCATGCCGGCGTCCAGAGCCGCCTCGAGCCGCGCGGCCATGGTCTCGAGTTCGGCGTTGGTCGGGGTGACGTTCGGGGTCGTCGCGCGGTCGAGGCCCAGCACCGAGGTGCGCAGATCAGAGTGGCCCAGCAGCGAGCTGACATTGGGGCCGAGCGGCAGCGCTTCGAGCGCCTGCACGTACTCCGCCGGTCCGGACCACGACCGGTTCTGCTCGAGCGCGCCGACGACGAACTTGCGCGGCACCGCCTCGACGCGGCTGAACAGGTCGGCGGCGTCGTCGTTCTCGGCGTAGACCGTCGACAGCGAACACATACCCAGCAGCACGGTCGTCACGCCGTGGCGGACGGACTCGCGCAGGCCCGGATCGAGGAGCACCTCGGCGTCGTAGTGGGTGTGGACGTCGATGAAGCCCGGCGTCACCCACTTGCCCTTGGCGTCGATGACGTCCGGGCAGCCCGTCTCATCGAGCGGTTGTGCCGACACCGTCGCGACGACGCCGTCGCGGATACCCAGATTGCGCAGCTGCGGCGTACGGCCGGTGCCGTCGAACCACAAACCGTCTTTGACAATCACGTCGTAGGTCATGACGTGACGCTAACCCAGAAAGTGAGTACTTACAATCTTTTTCTGCATACTCGCAGGTCAGGCGCGGAAGAAGTCCACCGTTCGGGCCACGCCCTCGGCCAGCGCAACCTTGGGGCTCCACCCCAGCACCGCACTCGCCCGGCTGATGTCCAGGCAGGACTTGCGCAGGTCACCGAGACGCGGCGGGTGGAACTCCGGAGCATCCGGCACGCCGACGGCTGCGGCGATCGCGGTGTGCAGCTGCGCCACCGACGTCTCCACCCCGGTGCCGACGTTGAACCGCTGCCCGCCACCGGCTTCGCCGCCGGCCCGCACGAAGGCGTCGACGACGTCGTCGACGAACACGTAGTCGCGGGTATCGGTGCCGTCACCGAAAATCTTGGTGGGCCGGCCGGCCAGCAGCGCCTGGCTGAAGATCGCGACCACACCGGCTTCGCCGTGCGGATCCTGGCGCGGGCCGTAGACGTTGGCCGGCGCGATGTGCGAGCAGTCCAGCCCGTACAGGTTGCGGAACATGTTGAGGTAGACCTCGCCGCACACCTTGCTGGCGGCATACGGGGACGACGGATCGACCGGCATGTCCTCGTTGGTCGGGTAGCCCGGCGGGACGCCGTAGATGGACCCGCCCGACGAGGTGTGCACGACCTTGCGCACGCCGTTGCTGCGCGCGGCCTCGGCCAGCCGCACGGTGCCGACGACGTTGACCCCGGCGTCGAACGGCGCGTCGGTCACCGACCGCGCGACGGAGATCTGCGCGGCCAGGTGGAAGATCACCTCGGGCTGCTCTTCGGCCACGATCGCGTGCAGATCAGCGTCGACGATGTCGGCCTTCACGAACTCGAATCGCTCGTTCTGCTCGGCTTGGGCGAGGTTGTCGACCTTGCCGCTGCTCAGGTCGTCGAGCCCGACGACGTCGTGTCCTTCCGACAGGAGCCGGTCGACAAGCGTCGACCCGATGAAGCCGGCAGCACCAGTGACAAGTGTTCGCACGGCGCAACCATACCGACGGTTGCTGCGTGACGCCCCGTACAGTCGACAAGAGTGAACTGGGTCGCCCGAACCGCCGCCGCGCTGGTGGTGCTGCAGCTGATACTGCGGGCGGTCCTGGCATTCGGCGGCTACTTCTACTGGGACGACCTGATCCTGATCGGCCAGGCCGGAACCCATTCCCTGCTGTCGTCCGACTTCCTCTTCAACGACCACGACGGACACGTCATGCCTGCCGGGTTCCTGCTCGCCGGGGTGCTGACGCGGCTGGCGCCGCTGCAGTGGTTCTGGCCGGCACTGAGCCTGGTGCTGCTGCAACTCGTCGCGTCGCTGGCACTGGTGCGCGCCCTGCGGGTGATCCTCGGGTGGCGGCCGGTACTGCTGGTGCCACTGACCTTCGCGCTGTTCACGCCCCTGGGCGTGCCGGCCTTCGCGTGGTGGTCGGCGGGGCTCAACGCGCTGCCGATGGCCGCGGCCATGGCCTGGGTCTGCGCCGACGCCATCCTGCTGGTCCGCACCGGAAATCCGCGGTACGTGTGGACCGGCTGCCTGGCCTACCTGGGCGGGCTGCTGTTCTTCGAGAAGTCCGCGGTGATCCCGTTCACCGCGTTCGCGGTGTGCTGGCTGCTGATGTATGTGACGGGCGCCGGAGTCTCGGTGTGGCGCCGGGGCCTGCGGCTGTGGCTGGGGCTGCTGACCATCACCATCGGTTGGGTCGGGGTCTACCTGCTGGTGGTCAACCAGAAGCGCTGGACGCTGGACCTGGCGATGACGTGGGAACTGCTGGCGCGGTCCGTCACGCACGGCCTGGTGCCCACGCTGGCCGGTGGTCCGTGGGACTGGCAGCGCTGGGCGCCGGCGTCCCCGTGGGCGACGCCCGGCCCGGCCGTCATGGTCCTCGGCTGGCTGGTTCTCGCCGCCGTGGTTGCGGTGTCGCTGCTGCGGAAGCGGCGACTGGGCCCGGTGTGGCTGGCGGCCGTGGGCTACGTGGTGGCGTGCCAGGTGCCGATCTATCTGATGCGGTCGTCGAAGTTCACCGCCCTCGAGCTGGCACAGACGTTGCGTTATCTGTCCGATCTCGTCGTGGTACTGGCGCTGCTGGCCGCAGTCGCGTTCTGCGCACCCAACCGGAGTGCGCGGTTCGACGACTCCCCGCGGCGCCGCGTCGTTGTTGCTTGTGCCGCAACGGCATTCGTGGCCAGCAGCCTGTACTCGTGGGCGACGTTCCTGCCCAGCTGGCGCGACAACCCGACGCGCGCCTACCTCGTCAACGCCGAGGCAGCGCTGGCCCATGCGCCCCGCGGCGTGCCACTGCTGGACCAGGAGGTCGATCCCCTGGTGCTGCAACGCGTGGCGTGGCCGCAGAACCTGGCCAGCCACATGTTCGCCCTGCTGCGTGACCGCCCCGAATTCGCTTCCAGCACAACCTCGTTACAGATGCTCACCGCGACCGGCCAGTTGGTGCCGGCCCAGGTGACCTGGACCCGCACGATCGCCCCGGGACCGGCACCGAACTGCGGCTACCTGGTGCAGACCGACGCGCCGGTCACCATGCCGCTCGACGGCCCGCTGCTGCCGGCCGACTGGACCGCCGAGATCAACTACCTCGCCAACAGCGACGGCTCCCTGACCATGTCGCTGCCGGAGGGCCGGGAGGCCCGAGTGCCGGTACACCCCGGCCTGAACCGGGTGTTCGTGCGCCTGCCCGGCGCGGGGGCCGCGATCCAGGTGAAGGCCAACACGTCGGCGCTGTCGGTGTGTGTCGCCTCCGGGCCGGTGGGGTTCCTGGCGCCGCGCTAGGTATTTCCGAAAAAACTGTCCCCTTCCGGGGCGGTGCCCACTCCTACCTGTGTCAGCAAGTCCGCCCGGGCCTGCGACCACCGGAAAAGGAGACCTCCCATGACCATCACCGGCACCGCAAACGGCAAGCGCATCGCACTGGCCACCCTGATCGGCACGGCTGCGCTGTACGTGGCCCCGCTGGCGCTGACGACGCCCCTCGCCGGTGCAGAGTCTTTGGCGACCCGCTGTGGAAAAGGCGGTGGCACCTTCGCCATCGGCACTCGATCGAACGGCTCGATCATCGAGAGCTGCACGACGACCGACAAAGAAGGCGTCAAGACCCAGTGCACCGAGGTCGATCACAAGCCGCAGGGCTGCATCACCGTGCCGAGGACGGCCGTGAAAGGCACCCACATCCCGACCGGTGACCTCGTCCCGGTTCAGGTCGAACGCTCCTGAATCCCCGCCCAGCCATCCACAGCCACCCGAAAAGGAAATCCAGCAATGACCACGAACTCGATGATCAAGCCGACATTCGCCGCCCTGCTGAGTGCTGCCGCGCTGTATGCCGTTCCGGCGATCTTGACCGCGCCAGGCGCCAACGCCACGGTCGGCAGCGACTGCATGGGTTCGAACCAGACCTATGAAACCAAGGTCGGGAACGGACACCTGTACGGGGCCTGCACGACGACCGACAAGAACGGCGACAAGACGAAATGCTCGTACGTCGACGGCAAGGCTCAGGGCTGCATCGCGGTCCCGTTGCGGAAGCCGAGGTTCAACGTGGACCCGAGCGTGGTGGCGCCGGTTGCCGAAACGCCGTCCGCGGGGCCGCACGCGCAGCCAGAACTGCGTCGATAGCGCGAAAGTTGTGGAGCCACCCAGGGGAATCGAACCCCTGACCTATTCATTACGAGTGAATTGCTCTACCGACTGAGCTAGGGTGGCGCGCCCCACCGAGGCGGGGCGGGACGAGTCTACGGGACACGTCCGGCGCAGCCAAAGTCAGTTCCGTTGTCCGGCGCGCAGGGCCTGACCCATGGTCGCCACCATGGCGTCGACCGCGAACTTCGGCTTGACGTTGGTGGCCAGCGCCTCGCGGCAGGCCAGCACCGCCTCGATGCACCGCAGCAGCTGGTCGGCGGGCACGTGCGCAGCCATCGCGGCGGCCTTGTCGGCCATATCCGGATGGTTGGGCGAAGCAGCGCCCGAGGCACCCGACGACACCAGCAGCGCGTCGCGGAAATACGTGGCCAGGTCGATCAGCGCCCGGTCCAGCGCGTCCCGCGAGGCCCGGGTCTGCCGCGACTTCTGCCGCTTCTCCAGGTCCTTCAGAGCGCCCGCGGCGCCCCGCAACGCCCCCGCCGCGCCCTTGCCGGTGCCGCCGGCGCCCAGCGCCGTCTTGAGTTCCTCGGTCTCGGCCTCGTTGCGGCCGGCCGTCAGGGCCACCGCTTCGGCTTCAGCCGAGGCGACGAGCTCTTCGACGGCCGCATACGCCCGCGCCGGCGTCGCCGCGTCCCGGGCCAGGCCCAGGGCCCGCTCCCGGCGCGACCGCGCCTGCTCGTCGGTCGCGAGCCGGCGGGCCCGGCCCACATGTCCCCCGCTGACCGACGCCGCCCAGCGCGCGTCGGCCTCGGACAGGCCGTCGTTCTCGACCAGGACCTGCGCGATGGCGTCGGCCCGCGGCGTCGTCAACGCCACGTGCCGGCACCGCGACCGCAGCGTCACCGCGATGTCCTCGGGATCCACCGACGGCGCGCACAGCAGGAACACCGTCGACGGCGGCGGCTCCTCGACGACCTTCAGCAGCGCGTTGGCGGCGCCCTCGGTGAGCCGGTCGGCGTCTTCGACGACGACGATCTGCCAGCGGCCGGTTCCGGGCCGCCGGGACGCGGTCTGCACGATGGCGCGCATCTCGTCGACACCGATCGACAGCCCCTCGGGAATCACGCGCCGGACGTCGGCGTGCGTGCCCGCCATGGTCGTCGTACACGCGCGGCAGGCGCCGCACCCCGGACCGCCCTCGGCGGCCTCCGCAGTGCACTGCAGCGCCGCCGCAAAGCACACCGCGGCGATGGACCGGCCCGAACCGGGCGGCCCCGTGATCAACCACGCATGCGTCATGCTGCCGGTTGTGAGCCCGCTGTGAGCCGAATCACCCCGGGCCGCCCGCGCTGCGGCCACCAACTCGGCTTCCACGGCATCCTGGCCGACCAAACGCGAGAAAACTCCGCTCATCGCGCCCCACAGTAACCGGCGCGGACGACACGAACCTGCGCGCAGCGGCAATATCCGTCGCCCTGGCCGGATACGGTTAGCGGGTGGCCACCGATGTAGAGCGCATCGGGCGAATCAGGGGGTTCGTCCGATGGGTGGCGCGCACCCCGTGGCCGGTGTTCACGCTGAGCCTGTTGCAGGCCGACATCATCGGCGCCCTGTTCGTTCTGGGCTTCCTGCGGTTCGGTCTGCCGGCCGAGGATCGCATCCAGCTGCAGGACCTGCCGGCGGTGAACCTGGCGGTGTTCCTGGCCGTCCTGTTCGTCTCGTTCGTCGTGGCGGCCTGGCTGAGTCTGCGGCTGCTGATCCCCGTGATCCGCTGGCAACGGCGCGACACGCTGCACGGCGACGCCGACGACCCCGCATTCACCGAGCTGGCCCGCACCCGGGCGCTCAAGATGCCGTACTACCGGACGCTGATCAGCGTCGGGAACTGGTTCCTCGGCTCGGTGGTGTTCATCATCGCCAGCTGGCCGGTGGCGAGCCGCTCGGCGCCGTTCGTCGCCGTGGCCAGCGCGCTCGGCGCCACCGCCACCGCGATCATCGGCTACCTGCAGTCCGAGCGCGTGCTGCGCCCCGTCGCGGTCGCGGCGCTGCGCGACGGCGTGCCCGAGAACTTCCGGGCCCCCGGCGTCATCCAGCGCCAGGTGCTGACCTGGGTGCTGTCGACGGGCGTGCCGCTACTGGCCATCATCGTGGCCCGGCTGGCCGGGCAGTACACGACCTTCATCGCCCAGAACGACCAGCTCAACACCCCCATCCTGCTGCTGGCGATCACCGCGCTGGCCGTCGGCCTGGCCGGCAACGTCCTGGTCGCCATGTCCATCGCCGACCCGCTGCGCCAGCTGCGGTGGGCCCTGGGCGAGGTGCAGCGCGGTAACTACAACGCGCACATGCAGATCTACGACGCCAGCGAGCTGGGCCTGCTGCAGGCCGGGTTCAACGACATGGTGCGCGACCTGTCCGAGCGGCAGCGCCTGCGCGACCTGTTCGGCCGCTACGTCGGCGAGGACGTCGCGCGCCGCGCCCTGGAGCGCGGCACCGAGCTGGGCGGCCAGGAACGCGACGTCGCGGTGCTGTTCATCGACCTGATCGGGTCGACGCAGCTGGCGTCGACGCGGCCCGCCGCCGAGGTGGTGTCGATCCTCAACGAGTTCTTCCGGATCATCGTCGACACCGTGAACCGGCACGGCGGGTTCGTCAACAAGTTCCAGGGTGACGCGGCGCTGGCCATCTTCGGCGCCCCCATCGAGCACCCGGACGCCTCCGGTGCCGCGCTGGCCGCCTCCCGTGATCTGCACGACGAACTGGTGACGGTGCTGGGCACCACGGAATTCGGCATCGGCGTATCGGCGGGCCGCGCCATCGCCGGCCACATCGGCGCGCTGGCCCGCTTCGAGTACACCGTGATCGGCGACCCCGTGAACGAGGCCGCCCGCCTGACCGAGCTCGCCAAGCTCGAAGAGGGCCACGTGTTGGCCTCCGCCATCGCGGTCAGCGGTGCGCTGGACGCCGAGGCACTGTGCTGGGACGTCGGCGAGACCGTCGAACTGCGCGGCCGGTCCGCGCCCACACAGCTGGCGCGGCCGCTGTCGCTGGCGTCGCCGCGGCCGGCTTCCGAAACCGAAGCTGCCAGCTAGGCCGGACGCCGATCAAGCAGCGAGGTACGAGCTGCGTTGAGAAGTCCGGCAAATGTGCCTAGGCCTTCTTCGCGGCGGCCTTCTTCGCCGGCGCCTTCTTGGCGGCGGTCTTCTTGGCCGCCGCCTTCTTCGCGGCGGTCTTCTTGGCAGCCTTCTTCACCGGGCCACGAGCGCGCCTGTCGGACAACAACTCCGAGGCCCGCTCGTCGGTGATCGACATGACGTCGTCGCCCTTGCGCAGACTCGCGTTGGTCTCGCCGTCGGTGACATAAGGGCCGAAGCGGCCGTCCTTGATCACCATCGGCTTGCCCGACACCGGATCGGTGCCCAGCTCACGCAGCGGCGGCGTGGCAGCCCCTTGGCGCCCACGACGTTTCGGCTCGGCGTAGATCTTCAGCGCCTCTTCGAGCGTGACGGTGAACATCTGCTCTTCGGTGGCCAGCGAACGAGAGTCGGTGCCGCGCTTGAGGTATGGGCCGTAACGGCCGTTCTGCGCGGTGATCTCTTCTTTGCTCTCCGGGTCGACACCGACGACGCGCGGCAATGACAGCAGCTTGAGTGCGTCATCGAGCGTCACGGTCTCGAGATCCATTGAGCGCAGCAGAGATCCGGTCCGCGGCTTGGGGCCGACGGGCTTCTTGGTCTTCTTCGCGCCGGTGCCGGCGTCCGGCTCCTCCGGCGGCGCCGGCAGCACCTCGGTGACGTACGGCCCGTACCGCCCGTCCTTGGCGACGATCTCGTGCCCGGTCTCCGGGTCGACACCCAGCACCCGGCCCTCTTGCGGTGTGGCGAAGAGCTTTTCGGCCAGTTCGAGGGTCAGCTCGTCGGGCGTCAGATCGTCATTGAGGTTGGCGCGCTGCGGTTTCAGCTCACCCGGATTCTCGTCATCGGCGATCATCCGCTCCAGGTACGGCCCGTTACGTCCGACGCGGACGTTGATGGCGCGGCCTTCGGCGTCGTCGAACAGCTTGATGGAGTTGACTTCTCGCGCGTCGATGCCCTCGAGGTTGACGCCGACGAGCTTCTTGAGGCCACCCTCGCGGGCCACCGAACCCTCGACGCCGTGGTCGCCACCGAAGTAGAAGTTGGTCAGCCAGTTGGTGCGCTGCTCGTTGCCGGCGGCGATCTCGTCGAGTTCGTCCTCCATGGCGGCGGTGAAGTCGTAGTCGACCAGGCGCCCGAAGTGCTGCTCCAGCAGACCGACGACGGCGAACGCCACCCAGGCCGGCACCAGGGCGCTGCCCTTCTTGTAGATGTAGCCGCGGTCCTGGATGGTCTTGATGATCGACGAGTACGTCGACGGGCGGCCGATGCCCAGATCTTCCAGCGCCTTGATCAGCGAGGCCTCGGTGTACCGGGCCGGCGGATTGGTGGTGTGCCCATCGGCGGTGAGCTCGGCGGCGTCCACGCGCTGGCCCTGCGCGAGGTTCGGCAGGCGGCTCTCGGCGTCGTCGGCCTCGCCGCCGGCCTGCTCGTCGAGGCTCTCGACGTAGGCCTTGAGGAAGCCGGCGAACGTGATGGTGCGGCCGGAGGCGCTGAAGACGACCTGCTCGCCCGTCCGGGCCTGGCCGGAGATACGGAGCGACAGCGTGGTGCCGCGGGCGTCGGCCATCTGGGAGGCGACGGTGCGCTGCCAGATGAGCTCGTAGAGCCGGAACTCGTCGGTGTCCAGGGCGCCGTGGAGCTGGCCCGGGGTCTGGAACACGTCACCCGCGGGGCGGATGGCCTCGTGTGCCTCCTGGGCGTTCTTGACCTTGCGGGTGTACTGCCGCGGCGTCGGATGGACGTACTCCGGCCCGTACAGCTGCCCGGCCTGCGTGCGCGCGGCGTTGATGGCCGACTCCGACAGCGTCGTGGAGTCGGTACGCATGTAGGTGATGTAGCCGTTCTCGTACAGCCGCTGCGCGATGCTCATGGTGCGCTCGGAGGAGAACCGCAGCTTGCGGCCGGCTTCCTGCTGCAGCGTCGACGTCATGAACGGGGCGTAAGGCTTGCGCGTGTACGGCTTCTGCTCCACCGAGCTGACGGTCAGCGACTCGCCGCGCAGCCCGGCGGCCAGTGCGCCCGCAGCGGCCTCGTCGAGGACCAGCACCTCGTCGGGCTTCTTGACGGCGCCGAGGGAGTCGAAATCGCGGCCGGAGGCCACGCGTCGGCCGTCGACGGTGTTGAGCTTGGCGGTGAACTTCGGCGGGGACGCTTTGGCATCGGAGACGCTGGCGTCCAGCTCAGCGGTGACGTCCCAGTAGCCGGCGCTGCGGAACGCCATGCGTTCGCGCTCGCGCTGCACGATGATCCGGGTGGCGACGGACTGCACGCGGCCCGCCGACAGCTTCGGCGCGACCTTTTTCCACAGCACCGGGCTGACTTCGTAGCCGTAGAGCCGGTCGAGAATGCGCCGGGTCTCCTGCGCGTCGACCAGGGCGATGTCCAGGTCACGCGGATTCTGCGCGGCGGCAAGGATCGCGGGCTCGGTGATCTCGTGGAACACCATGCGCCGGACCGGCACCTTGGGCTTGAGCGTCTCGAGGAGGTGCCACGCGATGGCCTCACCCTCGCGGTCACCGTCCGTCGCGAGGTAGAGCTCGTCGACACCCTTGAGCAGGTCCTTGAGTTCGGTGACGGTGCTCTTCTTGTCGGGGCTGACGATGTAGAGCGGCTCGAAGTTGTCGTCGACGTTCACGCCGAGGCGCGCCCAGGCCTCACCTTTATATTTGGCCGGCACGTCCGCGGCGTTGCGCGGGAGGTCGCGAATGTGCCCGCGCGACGATTCGACGACATAGTTGGAGCCGAGGTAACCGGCAATCTTGCGCGCCTTGGTAGGCGACTCGACTATGACGAGTCGCCGGACCCGGCTGCCGCTACCGGCACCATCGAGGTCAGCCACCGTATCTATACGCTCCACTTCTTGGTCGGCACTAGGACACCGAATGAATGCCTAACGGTCATCCGGTTCCAAGGCAAGTCACAATTTGACACTCCGCGCGAGCCTACGCAAACCGGATGCGGCCAAAATATACGGGCTGCACCCGCTAAATCCGGGGCCATTGGAGAAACGCCTCCGTGAACCCGGGCGGCTCGCCCACGTTCTCTACCAGGCGCAACAGCCTCCGACGGCCGCTGATCCGCAGCGCCGGATGATGTCCCCTGGTGCCGATCAAGGTCGGCGCGATCCCGACTCGCATAAGTGCCGACGCCAGTGTCGAATGAGTATCCGGTGCGTGGGGATCCAAACCCAGCAGGTAGCCGTTCGGTTCCGCGGTACCGGAGGCCAGCACCCAGGCGCGCAGCTCGCGGGGACCCGGCAACCACCCGTCGGGCACGGTCTTGACCGCGCCGCGGGTCCAGTCCTGGGCCATCCGGGCCAGTCTGGCGTCGGCCTCGGTGCGCACCAGCGGGGTCTTCTCGTCGGTGTGGGTGATCTCGGGCTTCAGGCCCGCCTCGGCGATCATCTCGGCCAGCGCCTCGGCCCGCCACAACGCGTCGACGACGACGGACAGCCGCACATCGCCGCCCACCCGAACCACCTGTCCTGGTGCGGCGAGCAACCCGGTCAGGTCGGCGACCGCAGGCGGCACCGACTCGGCCGAGAAGAAGGACAGCTGACTCACCCTGCCGACAGTAGGCCAGCCCAGACCAAAAGGCCGGGAGGCCGGGCGCGACCACCCACCGATACGAAACGCCCCCACTTCGTCGCGGACGATGCGGGGGCGTTCTACGGAGTCTGTGAACCTCAGACGGTGCGGACGTTCAGAGCCTGCGGACCCTTCGGGCTCTGCTCGATCTCGAAGTCGACCTTCTGATTCTCCTCAAGGGTGCGGAACCCATTGGATTGAATCTGCTTGTAGTGGACGAAGACGTCGCCTCCGCCGCCTTCCTGCTCAATGAAGCCGTAACCCTTCTCCGGGTTGAACCACTTCACAGTCCCCTGTGGCATTTGTCCTTCATTTCCTTCTGTTACTGCGGGTGCGGGCCACCGAGTCTTCCGGTGTACCGGGAACGCAGACGACGTTCCCGGGTGTTGACACACGAACACAGAAGCTGCGACCAAGATCAGTCAACCATGTTCCACGCGGTCGCAACAGTCACACAGCGATCTGTGGTTAACAATTCATCTTGTGACGCAGGGAGAGTCGAACTTCGGGCGCGAGCTACTCGCGGCCGCGCTGGACGGCACCCCGGCCGACGAGCAGCCGCTGCGGCACGTCACCGACCTGGCGCCGCGCCAGGCGCGCCGAATGCCCTGGCCCACTTGGGTTGGCGCCGACGTGACACAGGCCTTCACGGATCGTGGTGTGGCGCAGCCGTGGTCGCATCAGGTGTCCGCGGCCGAGCTGGCGCATGCCGGGCGGCATGTGGTGATCGCGACGGGCACCGCATCCGGTAAATCCCTGGCCTACCAACTGCCGATCCTGCACGCGCTGCAAACCGACGTACACGCCCGCGCTCTGTACCTGTCCCCCACCAAGGCGCTGGGCCACGACCAGCTGCGGGCCGCGCAGTCGCTGTGTGCCACGATTCCCGGCCTCGACAACACCGCGCCGTCCGCCTATGACGGCGACAGTTCCACCGAGGCAAGGCAATTCGCCCGGGAGCGCTCCCGGTGGATCTTCTCGAATCCCGACATGGTGCACCTGTCGCTGCTGCGCAACCATGCGCGGTGGGCGGTGTTCCTGCGACAGCTGAAGTTCGTGGTGATCGACGAATGCCACTACTACCGAGGCATTTTCGGCTCGAACGTGGCGATGGTACTGCGTCGGCTGCTGCGCCTGTGCGAGCGCTACGGGTCGGCACCCACAGTGGTGTTCGCCAGCGCGACCACGGCCGCCCCGGCGCAGACGGCGTCCGAACTGCTCGGCCAGACCGTCACCGCCGTCACCGAGGACGGCTCGCCGCACGGCGGCCGCACGGTGGCGTTGTGGGAACCCGCGCTGCTCACCGATCTGATCGGCGAGAACGGCGCCCCGGTCCGGCGCGCCGCCGGCACCGAGGCCTCCCGGGTGATGGCCGACCTGATCGCCGAAGGCGCCCGCACCCTGACGTTCGTCCGCTCCCGGATCGGCGCCGAGCTGACCGCGCTCGGCGCCCGGGCCCGGCTCGAGAACGTCGCACCCGAGCTCGCCGAGCTGGTGGCGTCGTACCGCGCCGGGTATCTCGCCGAGGACCGCCGGGCGCTGGAACATGCTCTCACAGAAGGCGAATTGCGTGGCCTGGCGACCACCAACGCCCTGGAACTCGGTGTCGACATCGCCGGACTCGACGCGGTGGTGCTGGCCGGGTTCCCCGGCACCGTGGCCTCGTTCTGGCAGCAGGCCGGGCGGGCCGGACGCCGCGGGCAGAGCGCGCTCATCGTGCTGATCGCCCGCGACGACCCGCTCGACACCTACCTGGTGCACCATCCCGCCGCGCTACTCGACAAACCCATCGAGCGGATCGTCATCGATCCCGCCAACCCCTACGTGCTGTCACCGCAGTTGTTGTGCGCGGCAACCGAACTCCCACTGACACCGGCCGAGGTGCGGATGTGGGACGCCGAAGCGGTGGCCGAAGCCCTCGTCGACGACGGCCTGCTGCGCAAGCGGCCCGCCGGCTATTTCCCGGCGCCCGGTGTGGATCCGCATCCCGCGGTGGACATCCGGGGCTCGTCCGGCGGGCAGATCGCCATCCTCGAGTCCGGCACCGGGCGCATGCTGGGCAGCACCGGCGCCGGGCAGGCGCCGGCCTCGGTGCATCCGGGCGCCGTCCATCTGCACCAGGGCGAGACGTACCTGGTGGACGCGCTCGACTTCGAGGCCGGCGTGGCCTTCGTGCACGCCGAGAATCCCGGCTACACGACGTCGGCCCGCGAGGTCACCGATATCAGCGTGCGTGGTACCGGCGAAATCCACCGATTCGGGTCCGTCGCCATCGGCCTCGTCCCGGTGTCGGTGTCCAACACCGTGGTGGGTTTCCTGCGCCGGGCCATGGACGGCACGGTGCTCGATTTCGTCGACCTGGACATGCCGACCCGCACACTGGACACCATGGCGGTCATGTGCACCGTGACACCGGAGATATTGCTGGACAACGGGATTGACCAGCTGCGCGTACCCGGTTCGCTGCACGCCGCCGAGCATGCCGCGATCGGTCTACTGCCACTGGTGGCCAGTTGCGACCGGGGCGACATCGGCGGGGTGTCCACCGCATCCGGCCCGGCCCCCGGCGACTTGTCCGGTCTGCCAACAATTTTCGTTTACGACGGCTATCCCGGTGGTGCCGGGTTCGCCGACCGCGGGTTCCGGCAGCTGTCCACCTGGTGGTCCGCCACGGCCGCGGCGATCGAGGCATGTGAGTGCCGTCACGGTTGCCCCTCCTGTGTGCAATCGCCCAAGTGCGGCAACGCGAACGATCCCCTCGACAAAGCCGGCGCTGTCCAGGTACTTCGCCTGGTAGTCGACACTTTGGCGGCCCACGGGAAGTAGGCCCGCCGGCCGACGCCGGGCAGAGCAAAGCGCGCCGAAACGGATAAACTTACGGCCATGACGGACGACTGGCTCCTCGTCGAGACCCTCGGCGCCGAACCTGCCGTCGTCGCGGTGGGGCAGCAAACCCAGGACATGGTTCCCATCAGCACTTTCCTGCGGCGCAACGCGAGCCTGATGGCCATCCAGTCGGCCATCGGGGAAACCGTGCGCGCCGGTCTGCCGCTGACGAGCATCACGCCCAAGAGCGACCGGGTGATCCGGACCGAAGTGGTGCAGATGACCGACGGCCGCATCCACGGCGTCCACGTCTGGGTCGGCGCGCCCGACGCCGACCCGCCGGACCGGATGATCCCCGGCCCGCTGAAGTGGGATCTGACCAACGGCATCGCGACCGACACCATGGAGTCGCTGGCCAACAGCGGCCTCAACCCGGCGGCCGAGGCCACCCACGGCCGCGCGTTCGCCGACGATCTGCAGACCCGCAAGCTCAACCCGAACGAGGCGCGGGTCATCTCCGCCGTGCTCAAACCCGAGCCCGGCCAAACCTTCACCAGCACTTGGGAAATGACCGACTTCCGGGGCCGCCCCATCAGCGTCGGATTCGCCGCGCGGGTACTGAACGAGCCCGACGAGGACGACCGGGATCGGCTGATCTGCCGGGCCATGAACTGGCGCGGTGTCCGCGAGAATTCGGCGGCCACCCCGCTCGACCGGGCACAGCAGATCGCGGGCGGGCCGACCGTGCCGGGCGTGTACCGGGCATTGGTGGACCTGAACACCTGGAAGCTCATCAAGTGGGTCGACGAGCCCTGTCCGCTCTTCGACTGGAGCGCCGACGCGACGTCCGAGACGGTGGTGCACCCGAACGAGATCGCCGAGATGGCGGTCATGACGGTCGAATTCGGCAGCGGACCGACGTCGCGGGTGCTCCGGTTGCGCGCCAATGACGGTGGGTGGGTGCCGATTCACGTCACCGCGCACCGGCTCCAGGTCGCCGACGACACGTTCGCCGGCCTGCTGTCGCTGCGACTGCCGACCTATGGCGAGCTCGTGGCGGCCGGGGACCGGCTGAACGACGACCTCCCGGAATCCTGACCGCGACGAGTCCTATTCGGCGCCAGCCGGATTCGCGCCGTCGAACGGCAGCAGTCGCCGCGCACCCGGCCCTTCGGCGGCCAGCGTGTCGCCGGGATTGATGACCAGACAGTGGTTGAGCGAGATGCACCCGCACCCGATGCACTGGTCCATCTCCGACTGCAGCCGCTCCAACTCGCGCTGCCGTTCGCGCAATTGCGCCCGCCACCGCTTGTTGAGCCTGGTCCAGTCGCGCAGTGACGGCATCCGGTCGTCGGGCAGCGTCTCGAAGTGTTCGGCCACCTCGCTGAGCGGAATGCCGAGCCGCTTCGCCACCTGGATGACGGCGATGCGACGCTCCAGGTGACGTGGGTACAGCCGCGTCCCGCCCGACGTGCGCTCGGGATGGATCAGCCCTTTTCGCTCATAGAAGTGCAACGCGGACGCAGAGACTCCCGTCCGCTTCACGATCTCCCCGATGGTCAGGAGGTCGGTCGGACCCATACGCTTGATCTCAACCATAGTTGAGATTCTACGGTAGTGACATGGCAAGCGACACAACGACCGATCGGCCCGGGTGGGGTGATCTGTTCTTCTGCGGCCTCCTGATCGTTGTCGCCACCGCGCTGCCGTCAGCCTGGCCCGGCGCGGGCCCGGCCGTGCGCGTCGCCCAGGTGCCAGCGCCCGAATCGCACCGGCACCTCCACGTCGACCACCACATCCAGCCGCTCCACCGAGCAGTGACCAACCCGGCTGTCCATGGCTTCGGCGACGGCAGCCGCCCGGCTACAGGACTGGCCCGGTCCGGCCACCAGTGCGCCCGCGGCGGCGAGTGCGGCCAGGTCGGCCGCTGACTGCGCGCGATGCCGGCCGATCACCGCCGCGCCGATCGCGGCTGCGCCGGCCAGGAACCCGATGAGCACCACGATGAGCGCGACCGCGAGCACCGTCGCGGCGCCGCGCTCGTCACGCACCAGGTTCGGGTGCCGCCACCGCCTCGGCCCCCACCGTGACGCCGGGCAGCAGCGGTGCCCGGACGCGGACCCGCGCGACGATCCGCCCGCCGTCGCGCCGCACCTCGACCGAGGCCCCGTCGGGTCCGGTGCGACGGGCCGTGTCGACGGCGGCACCGTCGTCGCCGCGGGCCGCGAGCCGTGCCGCTTCCCTGGCCGCGTCGATGCAGCGCACCTGCGCCGAGACCGCGGCCAACCCACCGACACCGAGGACGACGACCGCGACGAGCGCGGCAACCGCGAATGCCGCCTCGACCGTGACGCCACCACGGTCATCCCCTGGTGGTGAGAGCACGCGAGATGATGTTGGTCAGCGCACTGACGATCGAGTCCCCCGTGACCACCGTGTAGAGAATGGCGCCGAACGCCGCGGCAGCCACGGTGCCGATGGCGTATTCGACGGTCGACATCCCGCTCTCATCGGTCAGCAGCATGGTCGCCCGGGCCTCGAGCGCGCGAAAGCTGGTCATTTTCATGGTTTTTCCTCCCCTTGTTGTGATCAGAACACCCCGGACCGGAACACGTCACCGGCCAGGCCGGCGACCACCGGCACGATGCCGAGACAGACGAATGCCGGCAGGTAGCAGAGCCCCAGCGGACCGGCGATCAACACATTGGCCCGTTCGGCGGCCGCGTCCGCCGCATCCCCGGCGTCGGCCCTGGCCTGCTCGGCCAGTTCGGCGACGCCCTGAGCCATCGCGGCGCCCGATGACGCCGACCGCCGCGCCAGCCGCAGCAGCGCGATCACGTGTGGGTCGGTACCGCGAGCCGGCTCCGCCCAGGCCGTCGCCGGACCCGCACCCAGGGCCAGGAGTTCGGCAGCGCGACGCAGCACGCTCGCCAGAGCGGCCGGTGCCGACGGCACCGCCGCCGCGGCCGCCGCGCCGGTCGCCATGCCTGCCGAGAGGCACGCCGCCAGCACATCCAGGCTCGACGGCACCGCCAGTGGATCGTCCGGCGCCGCGGGCGGCGCGGACCGGTCCGGCAGGCGGGGCCGGATGCGGTGTACCGCCGCGCCGGGGATCAGCAGGACCGCCACTGCGAGCAGGAGAATCGGCACCGCGCTCATCGCTGTGCCCGCGCGATGATCCGGTCCGACCACAGCAGCCCGAGGCAGCACAGCACCACACCGATCGCCAGCACCGCCGCGCCGTCACCCAGCAGGAAGCGCACGGGATGCGCACCGATCAACTGTCCCAAGACAATTCCGAGCGCGGGCAGCCCGGACAGCACGGCCGCCGTCGTTCGGGCTCCGGCCATCCCCGCCCTGATCCGCGAGGAGAAGCGTTCGCGCGCGACGACATCACGTTCGGCGGCGCGCATCAGTGGGGCGATGGCCAAGCCATGGTCGAGCGCCAGTTGCCAGTACACGGCCAGCCGCTGCCAATGGGCGGGCAGCGCCGACGATCCCGCGACGGCGCGCAGACCGGCAGAGACATCGGCACCCAGCCGGGCCCGCGCCGCGACCTCCCCCAACGCCGCGGAAACGGGTCCGCCGACCTCATGCGCCGCGGCATCGAACGCCGCCACCGGATGCGCCCCGGCACGCAGTTCCCCGACCAGGATGCCGAGTGCGCCCTGCAGCGTCTGCGCTTCCCGGGCGCGCTGCGCGGCGTGCCGCGAGCGCCGCCACCGGAGACCCGCGGTGCCGGCCACGGCCGAGCCGGCCAGCATCACCGGCATCGGCAGGACGACGAGCGCCACCACGGCGGCCACTGCCGCCACCGGCCAGAGCAGGCGAGGTCCAGATCGCACCAACCGTTTTCTGTGCCCGAGGCGCCCGGCGCCGCCCGCCGGTGGCGCGACCAGCACGGCCAGTGCCAGCAGCAGCGCGGGACTCACGACCGGCCCCGCGCAGTCAGCAGCTCACCCAGCGCGGGCAGGCCAGGGCCCGCGCCGCGGTCGACGTGCCACGCGGTCACGACCGTCACGGTCCCGTCCGGGGCGCGGCGCAGCACCGCGATCTCACCCAGGTGCCGACGCCCGTCGCGGGCCCGCGCGGTGTGCAGTACCACCTGGCACGCGGCCGACAGTTGCGAATGCAGCGCTGCCCGGTCCAATCCGCCGACCGCCGCCAACGCCTCCATGCGGGCGGGCACCTCGGCGGGACTGTTCGCATGCACCGTCCCGGCCCCGCCCTCGTGACCGGTGTTGAGCGCGGCGAGCAGATCCACGACTTCCGCACCGCGCACCTCGCCGACGACGATCCGGTCAGGACGCATCCGCAGCGCCTGCCGAACCAGGTCACGCACCGTCACCTCGCCCACGCCCTCGACGTTGGCGCCGCGCGCAACCAGCCGGACCAGGTGCGGATGTTGCGGCGCCAGCTCGGCGGCGTCCTCGACGCAGACGATGCGCTCCGCGGGATCGACGGCCCCGAGGAGCGCGGACAACATGGTGGTCTTCCCGGCACCGGTGCCGCCGGAGACCAGGAACGCCAGCCGCGCCGCGACGATGTCGGTGATCAGCGGGACGGCAGGCGGCGCGATGGCCCCGGATGCGACGAGTCCGGCCAGGTCCTGCGTCGCGGGCCGCAGCACCCGCAGCGAGAGGCAGGTACCTGCGGCGGCGATCGGCGGCAGCACGGCATGCAACCGCACGGTCAAGCCACCGCCGATACCGCCGAGGTGGCCGTCGACCCAGGGTTGCGAATCGTCGAGCCGGCGCCCGATCGCCAGCGCGAGCCGTTGCGCCAGGCGCTGCACCGCGTCCTCATCCGGAAATCTGATCGTGCTGCGGCGCAACCCGTTTCCGTCGTCGACCCACACCTCGTCGGGCGCGCTGACCAGCACGTCGGTGGTGCCCGGTGCCCGCAGCAGCGGTTCCAGAATCCCGGCACCGGTCAGCTCGGTCTGCAGCAGCCGCATGCCGGCCAGTACGTCGCTGTCGGCGAGTACGCCGCCGGACTCGGCGCGGATGGCCGCAGCCACCGCGTTGGGGTGCAGGGCCCCGCTCGTCTGCGCGGCCAGCCGTTCCCGGACCCGATCCACCAACGACGACGTCACGCCGCCTCCCCGGGCTGTCGGCCCAGCACCGTGAGTACGCGGCGGGCGGCCACGGCCAGCGGTGACCGGCTCCGCAGACTTCGACCGAGACCGCCCCGCTCGAGCGCGCCGTCGAGGTTGCTCTCGGCCCGCATGGCCGCCAGCAGCGGCAGCCCGAGGATCGTCGCCATCTCCACCGCGCGCAGCCCGCCGGGCGCAGGACCCCGCACCACCAGACCGACGTTCGGGTTGACGGCCGTCACCCAGTCGGCCACGACCCGGGTCGCGGCACAGGCCCGCACCTCTGCCGGCGCCACCACGACCACCAGATCGGCTGCGGCCAGCACGGTCTCGGCGGCAGCGGACGACTGCCGTGGCACGTCGCAGATGACGGTCGCGCCGGCGCGACTCCCGGCCTCGACGACCGCCGCGAGCGCCGTCGGCCTCAGTTCGACGCCGGTGCGGCCCGTCGACAGCACCACCACCCCGCGCCGGCGCGGGAGCGCATCGCGCAGCGCCGGATAACTGAGCCGTCCCCCTGCCTCCGCCAAGTCAGGCCAGCGCAGGCCGGCATCGCACTCGGCACCGAGGGCGAGATCGATACCGCCGCTCCAGGCGTCGACGTCGACGAGCAGGCACTCGCGCTCCGGTTCACCCGCAGCCTGCGCCAAGGCGATCGCGAACACCGACGCGCCGCCACCGCCACGTCCGCCGATGACGGCGACCACGGCGCCGCGGCGCCCGTCGGATTCGCCGGCCGCGGCATCCGCCAGGACACCGACCAGTCCCGACTCCTGGCCGGGCAGAGTGATGACCTCCTGTGCACCGATCACCAGGGCGGCCTCGAACTCGCGGGAGCCGGGCGTATCGGTCGCGACCAAGAACACGGCGGGCCGTCGCGGCATCCCGAGCTCGCGGCAGCGCCGCGCGGCTGCGAAGTCGAGCAGCACCGCCGCGGCACCGACCCATGCCTTCCGGCCGGAGGGCTCCGTCGCGTACACCACCCTGATGCCCGCCGCCGCGGCGATGCGGTCGATCTCGTCACGCAGTCCGGCGTCGGCGATCAACGCCAGGGCCCCGTTCGTCGTCATGGTTCCACCGTGATCCGCGGCAGGCCACGGCACCAGAGCCCGCCCCCAGAATGTGGATGAATCGCAAACTGTGGACAACTTTATTGACGCGCTGGTGAGAATGTCGTTCCGCAACTTTTCACGGATGGGTCACGACTGCCGACGGGCCGGGCTCGCCAAGGCTCCGCCACAACGGGAACCGATGAATTCGGCGCTGGCGAAAATCTCGCCGAAGAGGCAACGCCTCGAGGAAAATGACCGCCCCCGAAAAAGGGACGACCCCCGCCAGGGGGGGAGGAGGCGGAGGTCGTCGTGGATCAGCCCCGGGGGGTCGGGCTGATGCACACCCGGCGCTGGCCGGGTAATGCCCACTATACACACGTCAACAGGGCTGTGCGCAACTGTTGATTGTCTGTGAAATGGGCGTGTCAGCACGTCAATCGCCACGATGGCCGACCCACCGGCGACCGACACGGCCACAGCGGCGCCCACCCGGCGCCGGGGTTCCGGAGCATATGCTTGGAGCCGTGACCGCATCCGATCCGGCCGCGCAGACCGCGGCCGCGCCGCGTCAGGAGGCCGGGTCGACCGGTCCGGTGCGCACCGCAGCCTTCTTCGATCTCGACAAAACGGTGATCGCCAAGTCCAGCACCCTCGCTTTTAGCAAACCTTTTTTCAACCAGGGACTGCTGAACCGGCAAGCTGTCCTCAAGTCCACCTATGCCCAGTTTCTGTTCCTGATGTCCGGTGCCGACCACGATCAGATGGACCGCATGCGGTCCTACCTGACGAACATGTGCACGGGCTGGGACGTCGAACAGGTCAAGTCGATCGTCGCCGAGACGCTGCACGACATCGTCGACCCACTGGTCTTCGCAGAAGCCGCCAACCTGATCGCCGACCACAAGCTGTGCGGCCGCGATGTCGTGGTGGTCTCGGCATCCGGTGAGGAGATCGTCGCGCCCATCGCCCGCGAACTCGGGGCCAATCATTCGATGGCCACACGCATGGTGGTCGCCGACGGCAAGTACACGGGCGACGTCGACTTCTACTGCTTCGCCGAAGGCAAGGTCCAGGCGATCGAGGAACTCGCGGCCCGCGAGGGCTACGCGCTGGAGCACTGCTACGCCTACTCGGACTCCATCACCGATCTGCCGATGCTCGCGGCCGTCGGTCACCCCGCAGTGGTCAACCCGGACCGCGCGCTGCGCAAGGAGGCCGTCGCCCGCGGCTGGCCGGTGCTGACCTTCACCCGTCCGGTCTCGCTGCGGGACCGGCTGCCGGCACCCTCGGGCGCCGCGGTGGCCACCACCCTGGCCGTCGGCGCCAGCGCCCTCGCGGCCGGCGCCGTGACGTACTCGCTGCTCCGTCGACTGAGCTTCTGAAAGCTACTGGCGAGTTGCTGAGCCCCCTGGAGTAACAATCACAAATCGCCGGTGATTGACCCTTGATGTGACTGCGGTCACGTAGTACAAAGGAAGCACGGAAGCCCCCCGAGGCCAAGACCGAACCGGAAGAGAAGGTTCGACCTCCCGAAGAGGGCATCCCAGCACGGAATACCGGCACCCACGCGGAGCACATACCGCGACAATGGTAAAAGCGTTGTGGGCCTGCGTAATTGCGAAAAGCGAACGGCTAAGAGAACTCCTTGGGTGGGGTTGTAGCCGCAGCGCATTGCAGGGACGCCGAGGCCACCCACACAACCCGACAAGCACGCTTGGTAACCGGGGTTCCGTGCTAGCGGGCGGCGAGCCGAGTCAGATGCCCTCTGACGACGGAGCGCCGCCCGCTTTTATGTGTGCGTGTTTGCTGGAGACGGCCGCGGACCGACCGCTACTTGGCCGAAGCCTGCGCAATCGACAGCGCCTCACGAGCTCCGGAATGCAGCGCACGACTGCTGCAGATCAACCACGCCGTCAGCCCGTCGGCCGTGCCCGACGCGAAGCCCCGTGCCGCGGCACGGTATTCGCCGACCTGACGCATCCAGTACATCTCGGGAACGCCGAGGCCGTGCGGGTCGAGACCACTCGACATGGTGATCAGCCGGGACACCGCGCGCGCCACCACACCGTCGGCCACCCCGAATGGCGCCAGGCTCAGGAGTTCGCCATGAGCGACGGCCGCGAGCACCGTCGCCGGCACCCGGCTCCCACCGCCCACGATCTCGCCGAGCAGCTCCAGGCGCCGGCCCACGTCCGGATCATCGGTGCGGGGCCGGCCGAGCTGGTCCGGATCCGTCAGATCCGCGGCCGCCAGGGAGTGCAGCCGGGCGATCGCCTGCAGCGGGGCCCGCTGCCAGACGCCGACGAGCGCCGTCGCGCCACCTTCGAGCGCCTCGGCCACGCGCAGCGCGCCGGCCAGCACCGCGTCGGCACGCTCACCTTTCGCCGGCGCCTCGCCGTCTTTACTGAAACTCAGGGATCCACCGTCGAGCACCGACGACGCGCGGGCGGCCCGCATCGACGCCTCGGCCGCGGTCGCCGGCCAACCCCGCAGGTTCACCTTGTGCCGGTGGGCCCTCCCGAGCGCTTCGCGAGCCTCGTCTCCGGCCTCGGCCACGCCGGGCAGTTCGGCCAAAGGAGCCAGCGGGTCAGGTGCAGCCACGTCCGCACACGGTAGTGCCACCGGGTGGCCACCACCAACGTCCCGGTGGCGGGTCACCTCCAACGTCATTGCAACGTGTCAGTGACTACGCTCACAGCCATGACACAAGACACCGCTGTGCCACAGGCTTACCCGCCGCCTGCCGAGTTCGCCGCGCAGGCCAATGCCACCGCCGCGCTGTATCAAGAGGCCGACGCCGACCGCCTGGATTTCTGGCGCCGCCAGGGCGAGCGGTTGTCCTGGGCCACCCCGTTCACCGAGGTGCTCGACTGGTCGAATGCACCCTTCGCCAAGTGGTTCGGCGACGGCAAGCTCAACGTCGCCTACAACTGCGTGGACCGCCACGTCGAGGCCGGCAACGGCGACCGCGTCGCGATCCACTGGGAAGGTGAGCCCGTCGGCGACGCCCGCGACATCACCTACGCCCAACTCAAGGATGAGGTCAGCAAGGCTGCCAACGCCCTGACCGCCCTGGGCCTGGTCGCCGGCGACCGCGTCGCCATCTACATGCCGATGGTGCCCGAGGCCATCGTGGCGATGCTGGCCTGCGCCCGGCTCGGTGTCATGCACTCGGTCGTGTTCGCCGGGTTCTCCGCCACCGCCCTGGCGGCCCGCGTCGAGGACGCCCAGGCCAAGCTGGTCATCACCACCGACGGGCAGTACCGCCGCGGCCAGGCCGCCTCGCTCAAGTCCGCCGTCGACGAAGCCGTCACCGGCCAGCCGAGTGTCGAGCACGTCCTGGTGGTCAAGCGCACCGGCATCGACGTCGACTGGACCGAGGGCCGCGACGTCTGGTGGCACGAGATCGTCGACTCCCAGTCCACCGACCACACCCCCGAGGCGTTCGACGCCGAGCAGCCGCTGTTCCTGCTGTACACCTCCGGCACCACCGGCAAGCCCAAGGGCATCGTGCACACCAGCGGCGGCTACCTGACGCAGGCGTCCTACAGCCACCACAACGTCTTCGACATCAAGGCCGACGACGTCTACTGGTGCACCGCCGACATCGGCTGGGTCACCGGGCACACCTACATCGTCTACGGCCCGCTGTCCAACGGCGTCACGCAGGTGGTGTACGAGGGCACGCCGACCTCACCCAACGAACACCGGCACTTCGACATCATCGAAAAGTACGGCGTCACCATCTATTACACGGCGCCGACGCTGATCCGCACGTTCATGAAGCTGGGCCACCAGATCCCCGCGGCACACGACCTGTCGAGCCTGCGGGTGCTCGGCTCGGTCGGCGAGCCCATCAACCCCGAGGCCTGGCGCTGGTACCGCGAACACATCGGCGCGGGCACCACGCCCATCGTGGACACCTGGTGGCAGACCGAGACCGGCGCCATCATGATCTCCCCGCTGCCCGGCGTCACCGCCGCCAAGCCCGGCTCGGCCATGACCCCACTGCCCGGCATCAGCGCCAAGATCGTCGACGACGACGGCAACGAACTGGTCCCCGGCGCAGACGAGGAAGAACACGTCACCGGCTACCTCGTGCTCGACAAGCCGTGGCCGTCGATGCTGCGTGGCATCTGGGGCGACGACGAACGCTTCAAGGACACCTACTGGTCCCGCTTCGCCGAGCAGGGCTGGTACTTCGCCGGTGACGGCGCCCGCTACGACGCCGACGGCAACATCTGGGTCCTGGGCCGTATCGACGACGTCATGAACATCTCCGGGCACCGCATCTCCACCGCCGAGGTCGAGTCCGCACTCGTCGGGCACTCCGGCGTGGCCGAGGCCGCCGTCGTCGGCGCCACCGACGCCACCACCGGGCAGGCCATCTGCGCGTTCGTCATCCTCAAGGCCTCCGCACACGGCGGCTCGGAGAACATCGTCGAAGAACTGCGGGCCCAGGTCGCGACCGAGATCTCCCCCATCGCCAAGCCGCGCGAGATCCACATCGTGCCCGAGCTGCCCAAGACGCGCAGCGGCAAGATCATGCGCCGCCTGCTGCGCGACGTCGCCGAGGGCCGCGATCTCGGGGACACCTCCACCCTCGTCGACCCCAGCGTCTTCGAGGCCATCCGCGCCAGCAAGTAGGGCGCCAGCAGGGCCAGGCCGGCTCAGGCGATGGGCACGTAGCCCGCGCCGGGCCGGCTCTTGGCGTCGAGGTCGGCGATCACCGCGTTGATCGACACCGTCACGGCCGGGGTGTGCAGCGGCACGTACTTGACGACGCACGTCGGCAGGTCGTCACTGAAGGCGCCGTGGATCATGCCGACCAGTTTGTTGTTGACGGTGACGGGCGCGCCCGAGTCGCCGGGCTGGCCGCACACCTGGTCCACGATGGTGCCCGGGTCCTGCCCGGGGCCCCATGTGACACCACATGTGTAGCCCGTGGTGCGGCCCAGCTTGCACGCCACCTGACCGAAGGCCGGGTCCGGGCCGATGCCGTCGATCTGGAAGCCGTTGACGTTGTTGAGCGGCTGCACCTTGGCCGGGTCGAACTCGATGACGGCGTAGTCCAGCGGCTGGCTACCGGCCACCATGACGCCCAGGGTGCCCCGGTTCTCTGCGCCCTCGGCCGCCACCTCGTGGCCGGGGCCGCCGCAGTGCGCCGACGTGAAGCCAACCAGCTTGCCGCGATTGTCGTGACCGATCGTGGTCAGGGTGCAGAACGTGTCGCCGTCCACGACGATGCCCGAGCCACCGCCCAGCGGCACCGGTGCATCCGCGTGGGCCGGCACCCCGACCGATGTGCCAAGCAGAGCAATGGCCATCCCACACATCGAAGCAAACCCGGGTGCCAAACGCATCGGGGCAGTGTATCGCTGGGCCGGATCGTTAAGCGGCGCCCCACGTGGCAACATATGCCAGGACTACACCGACGCCGGGAGGACGTGTTCGTGAGCAATGGCGATCGCAAGAATGGCCCCGTTCCAGCCACGGTGACCTCGATCCCGCTGGTGGATCCGCATGCACCCAAGGCCGATCCGTCGATCGGCGATCTGGTCAAGGAAGCCACCGCGCAGATGTCGACGCTGGTGCGCGCCGAGGTCGAGCTGGCGCGCGCCGAGATCACCGCCGACGTCAAGAAGGGCCTGACCGGCAGCGTCCTGTTCATCGCCGCCCTCGTCGTGCTCTTCTACTCGACGTTCTTTTTCTTCTTCTTCCTCGGCTCGCTGCTGGAGCTGTGGCTGCCGAGCTGGGCGTCGTACCTCATCGTCTTCGCGCTGATGGTGCTGACGACGGGTGCGCTCGCCTTCCTGGGCTTCCTCAAGGTCCGCAAGATCCGCGGCCCGCGGGACACCATCGCCACGGTCAAGGAGGCCAAGGTGGCGCTGACGCCGGGCCACGACAAGCCGTCGAGCCAAGCCTCCATTCGCACGGCTTCTAGCGACACCTCAGGCTGGTAGTGCCGCCACCTGATCCGTCGGTCGTCCGGATCGACGGTCCGTGGCGACACCTCCAGGTGCACGCGAACGGGATCCGCTTCCACGTCGTCGAAGCCGAGGGCTCCGAGCCCGCGGACCGGAACGCGGACGGCTCCTCGAATGCCGAGCGCCCGCTGGTGATCCTGCTGCACGGGTTCGCCTCGTTCTGGTACTCGTGGCGGCATCAGTTGCGCGACCTGCGGGGCGCCCGCATCGTCGCGGTCGACCTGCGCGGCTACGGCGGCAGCGACAAACCACCGACCGGATACGACGGCTGGACGCTGGCCGGCGACACCGCGGGCCTGGTGCGCGCGCTGGGACACCACTCGGCCGTACTGGTGGGACACGCCGACGGCGGCCTCGTCTGCTGGGCGACGGCAATGCTGCATCCGCGGGTGGTGCGGGGCATCGCGCTGGTCAGTTCACCGCATCCCGTGGCGCTGCGGTCGTCGACGCTGACCGACAAGGGCCAGCGCGCGGCCCTGCTGCCGGCGATGCTGCGCAACCAGGTGCCGTGGTGGCCCGAGCATGTCCTGACCCGGCGGGGTGGTGCGGCCGTCGAGCAGCTGGTCCGCAGCCGCGCCGGCGCCGCCTGGCCGGCGACGGCCGACTTCGCCCAGACCGCCGCGCACCTGCGCACCGCGATCCAGATTCCGTCGGCCGCGCATTCGGCGCTCGAGTACCAGCGGTGGGCGGCGCGCAGTCAGCTCCGCGGTGAGGGCCGGCGCTTCATGCGCGCGATGAAACAGCGCACCGCGGTCCCGGTCCTGCACCTGCACGGCACCGCCGACCCGTACGTGCTCGACGACCCGGTCCGCCGGACGCAGCGTTACGCCCCGCAGACCCGCTTCGTATCCATCCCCGGCGCAGGACATTTCGCGCACGAGGAACAGCCGTCGACCGTCACCTCGGAGCTGTCGACGTTCCTGCACCAGCTACCCGGCTGAGATGCACTTCCCGGTCGGCACCGCTTCGGAGTTGTCGACCTTGGCCATCTGCTTGGCCACCTCGTCGGCCGTGAGGACGAAGCCGGTGTCGGCGTCGTCGACCGCGGCGCCGAACACGACACCGAGCACCTTGCCGCTGCCGTCGATCAGCGGTCCACCCGAATTGCCTTGGCGGACATTGCCTCTGATGGTGTAGACCTCACGCGTGACGGTCGTCGAGTGGTAGATGTCCGGACCGTTGAGCTTGATGACCTCGCGGATGCGCGCCGGCGTCGCGGCGAACTCGCCGCCGCCCGGATAGCCCATCACCACCGCGCCGGTACCGGTCGGGGCCTCCTGCATGTCGAACTTCAGGGGCGCCGCGGGCAGGTCGGGCGCGTCGAGGATCGAGATGTCGGCCTCGGGGTCGTATGACACGACCTTGGCGTCGTAGCTCTTGTCGTCGACCTGGACGGTGACGCTGTTGGACCCCGCCACCACGTGGGCGTTGGACATGACCCGGCCGGGCGCCACCACAAAGCCGGTGCCCTCGAGGACCTTCTGGCAGCTCTGCGCGACACCGCGGATCTTCACGACGCTGCCCTTGGCCGCGGCCACCGCCGGATCGGCGACGAGCGCGGGATCGGGCGCCGAGACGCTGACGATCGGGGTGCGGCCGAACGGCTGCAGCACCGACGGCAGACCCGAGGTGTTCAGCAGCGCCGAGAGCCGCGTGGGCACGCGCTTGAGCCAGGCCGGCGCGAGATCGTTGACCTCGGACAGCACGCGCGAACCGTTCACCGCCGCAGCCAGGTTCGGCTGGTCGGACGACGTCAGCGGGGTGGCCAGCAGCCAGGCGGCGACCAGCACCGCGACCAGTTGCAGGGCCATGCCGACGACCGAGTCGAAGCCGCGCACCACCTCGTTGCGCATCGCGCCACGGACGGCGCGACCCAGCACGACACCGGCGATCTCGCCCACCACGACGAGGCCGAGGATCAGGAACAGGGCGATGAAGAGCTTGCTGCGGGCGCCGTCGACGTGCGCCACCACGTGCGGTGCCAGCAGTACACCGGCCACCGCGCCGAGCACCACACCGAGAAAAGACAGCAGCGAGCCCAGCGCCCCGGACCGCCAGCCCGAGACGGCGGCGACGAAGGCGACGGACAGCACGGCCAGATCCAGCCATTGTGAAGGTGTCATGGTTGATCCACACGGTAGCCGCTGGACTCGCCCAGCAGCGCCATTGCCGCGTCCAGTTCCTCGACGACGTCGGTGTTCCAGGGCTTGGCCCAGCCTGCGACGTCGAGCATCGCGGAGATCACCTGAGCGGTGAAGCCCCACACCAGCATCTGGTTGAGCAGAAAGGCCGGGCCCGCGAACCGCCGCGTGTTCTCTTTGCGGTACACCATCAAGCGGTTCTCCGGATTGACGAAGGCGCGCACCGGAACCCGCGCGACGATCGCCGTCTCGGCCGGGTCGACGGCGCGGACGTGGCCCGGATCGGGCGAGTACGCGAGCACCGGGACCACGTGAAAACCCGAGGGCGGGATGAACATTCGGTCCAGCTCCGCCAGTATGTGCAGCCGGGAGGGGTCGATGCCGGTCTCCTCGTTCGCCTCCCGCAGGGCGGTGCCGATGGGGCCGTCGTCGCCCGGATCGGATGCGCCGCCGGGGAACGCCGCCTGCCCGGCGTGGTGGCGCAACGTCGACGCGCGGACGGTGACCAGCAGGTCGGCATCGGGCGGCAGGGCACCGGCCGGAGCGTCGGGTGCACCCGAGAACAACACCAGGACGGCGGCGTCGCGTTTGGTGCCGGCGAGTGTCGCGGTGGCACCGGCGGCGGTGATGGCCGCCAGCACGCTCTTCGGTACCCGGCGCCGGTAGGCCTGCGGCAGGTCCTGTGCGTTGTCGACCAGGGGTCGCAGCCAGGCCGGGGCGGCCTGCGGGTTGAGCACGGTCACCCCGACACTCCTAACTGTGGGTTCACTGCACTGGCGATCTCATCGGCGCTGGTGAACGGCCGGGGCAGGACCTGGGCAACGCTACCGTCCGCGCGCAGCAGCACGGTCGCAGGCATGACGTTGGGCACGCGCAGCGCGGCCGCGATCAGGCGCCGGCCGTCCTGCAGCATCGGCAGCTTGACGCCGAGGTCGGCCAGCCGCAGCAGCCCGGCGGTCTCGTTCTCGTCCTGGTGCACCGTCACCACGGTCACGCGGGCGCCCATGCGGCGCTGGTACTCCGCGAGCGCGGGCAGTTCGTCGGCGCAGGGGCCGCACCAGTAGGCCCACAGGTTCAGTACGACGGCCCGGCCGGCGAGGGCCTTCGCGACGTCGACGGGGGTGCCGTCGGCCGCACAGTCGACCGTGATGCCCTGCAGGGCTTGCGGTCCCGGCCCGCCCTGCGGCGCCGGGCAGGGCGGCAGGGCGGCCGTGGCCCGGGGCGCGGCCAGCGCCGCCGGGGTGTCGGCGTCGCGATGCACCCGGGCCGGGCCGGCCGGCATGCCGGATGACCCTGAACCCGACGGCTGCTCATCGAGTTGCCGCCACAGCGCCACTCCCAACACGACGAACACGGCCAGCACCACGACGGTCCAGCGGGCAGACCGACTCACTCGGTGATCCCGGCCAGCGCCAGCAGGTGTTCGGTTTCGGGTCCTCTGACCAGCGCCGCGGCGGTTGCCAGATCCGTCGGCCCCAGGCCGTAGGACGGGCAGTCGCGGGCCAGCACGCACACGCCGCAGGCCGGGGTCCGGGAATGGCAGACGCGGCGGCCGTGGAAGATCACGCGGTGCGACAGCAGGGTCCACTCCTTGCGCGGGATCAGCTCCCCGACGGCGTGTTCCACCTTGACCGGGTCCTCCTCGGCCGTCCAGCGCCAGCGTCGCACCAGCCGGCCGAAGTGGGTGTCCACCGTGATGCCCGGGATGTCGAAGGCGTTGCCGAGGATGACGTTGGCGGTCTTGCGCCCCACGCCGGGCAGCGTGACCAGCTCGTCCAGGGTGTTCGGCACCTCGCCGTCGAAGCGGGTGACCAGCGCCTGGCCCAGCCCGATGATCGACGTCGCCTTGTTGCGGTAGAAGCCGGTGGGCCGGATCAGCTCCTCGAGTTCGGTGCGGTTGGCCTGCGCATAGTCCAGCGCCGTCGGGTATTTGGCGAACAGCGCCGGCGTCGTGAGGTTCACCCTCTTATCCGTGCACTGCGCCGACAGGATGGTGGCCACCGCCAACTCGAGCGGGGTGGTGAAATCCAGCTCGCAGTAGACGTGCGGGAACGCCTGCGCCAGTTCACGATTCATTCGCCGAGCGCGACGCACCAGACCCAGGTGGGTTTCGTTGTCGAATTTTGCGGTGGATCGTCGCGCAGGCACGCCGGTAAGCGTACTGAGAGAAGTCGGTAAGGATACTTTGACCGGCGTCGTTTCGTGATCACCCTGAGACATTCGGCGTGTTTACTTCTGCGTGTGTCCTGGTTGCTCGTGGTGTGCATTCCTGGGTTGCTCATGCTGGCAACCTTCGGTTTGAGCCGCCTGGAAGCCATGCTCGATACGTCGAAGGAGACGTACACCGCGGCCGATGTCAAAGCCTTCGTCGACAAGGTCAAGACGGCGTGGTCGCAGCAGAGCGCAGCCGCGGGCACATTGCCGCACCGATCGGCGCCCCGATTCGAGGAACCCCGTGCGCTGGCGGCCCCGTCGCCGACGCGCGACAACCCGCTCGGAGCCTTCGGTGAACCCGAATTACCCAGCCGCGCGTATGCCCACTATGCGAGCAATCCGCAATTTCGCGAGACTCGCCATGCAAATCGTGTGTAGCGTGGCTGGTTGCGAAACGGCTTACCACTAGACTGACTTTGTTAACCAGTTCACTGGCTAGCTTGCGCGCGTTTTTTATCACTCACCAGCCTTAGGGAGCAACGTGGACGAGATCCTGGCGAGGGCCGGAATCTTCCAGGGTGTCGAGCCCACCGCGGTATCCGCACTGACCAAACAGCTGCAGCCTGTCGACTTTCCTCGCGGACACACCGTGTTCGCCGAAGGCGAGCCCGGCGACCGCCTCTACATCATCATCTCCGGCAAGGTGAAGATCGGCCGCCGGTCGCCGGACGGCCGGGAGAACCTGCTGACGATCATGGGTCCGTCGGACATGTTCGGTGAGCTGTCGATCTTCGACCCGGGCCCCCGGACGTCGAGCGCCATCACCATCACCGAGGTGCGCGCGGTCTCGATGGACCGTGAAGCGCTGCGGGCGTGGATCGCGGACCGCCCGGAGATCGCCGAGCAGCTGCTGCGCGTGCTCGCCCGCCGGTTGCGCCGCACCAACAACAACCTGGCCGACCTGATCTTCACCGACGTGCCCGGTCGCGTGGCCAAGCAGCTGCTGCAGCTGGCCCAGCGGTTCGGCACGCAGGAGGGCGGCGCCCTGCGCGTCACCCACGATCTGACGCAGGAAGAGATCGCCCAGCTGGTCGGCGCCTCCCGCGAAACCGTGAACAAGGCACTCGCCGACTTCGCGCACCGCGGCTGGATCCGCCTCGAGGGCAAGAGCGTTCTGATCTCCGACTCGGAGCGTCTGGCCCGCCGAGCTCGCTAGTTCTCACACACAGATGCCCCCGCACGCCGCGCGTGTCGGGGGCATCTCGCTTTCGGTGAGCCTAGGCCGTCCGCAGGTAATCCAGCTGGGCCTGGACGGATTTCTCGGCGGCATCCCACAGCTTCTGGTCGACGTCGGTGTAGACGTGCTCGACCACCTGCCGCGCCGACGCCTCGTCACCGAGCACCTTCAGAGCGCCGCGCACCTGGTCCAGCCGTTCCTCCCGGTGCGCGAGGTACATGGCGGCCACTTCCGACAGATCCGGCAGATCGGGACCGTGCCCCGGCAGGACGGTCCGTCCGCCCAGCCCCTGCAGTCGCCGCAGTGATTCCAGGTAGTCGCGCAGGCTGCCGTCCTCGTTGTCGATGACGGTGGTGCCGCGCCCCAGCACGGTGTCGGCGGTCAGGACTGGACCCTTCCCGTCGCTGCGCTCGCCCCTGACATCGTCGACCAGGAACGACAGTGAATCCGCGGTGTGGCCGGGCGTCGCCATGACCGTGATCCGCAGGCCCGCGGCGTCGATCACCTCACCATCGGTGAGCGGTCCGCCGAGCCCGCGCAGGAAACCGCTGCCGACCGAGCGCACCACTGCCCCGGTCAGGCCGACCAGCTTGTCGATGCCGCCGGTGTGGTCGTCGTGCTTGTGACTGATCAGCACCAGCGGGATCTTGCCCAGTGCCGCGATCCGCTCGAGGTGCGCATCGTCGTCGGGCCCCGGGTCGACGACGACCATCTCGTCACTACCGCGCCCGCGCAGCACCCAGGTGTTGGTGCCGTCGAGCGTCATGATCCCCGGGTTGTCGCACAGCAGTACCGAGGCCGATTCGGTCACCGGCCTCAGCACGCCATACGCGGGGTGCGTCATGCAACCTCGACGATCAACTCCACCTCGACCGGCGCATTCAGTGGCAACTCCGAGACGCCGACCGCCGAGCGGGCGTGCGCGCCGGCCGGGCCGAACACCTCGCCCAGCAATTCGGACGCACCGTTGATCACCGCGGGCTGGCCGTTGAAGCCCGGCGCCGAGGCGACGAAGCCGACGACCTTGACGATGCGCACCACCGAGTCGATGCCGACCAGCGCGTGCACGGCGGCCAGCGCGTTGAGGCCGCAGGCCCGGGCCAGGGCCTTGCCGTCTTCGGCACTGACCTCGCCGCCGACCTTGCCCTCGGCCAGCAGACTGCCGGCCTGCATCGGCAGCTGGCCCGAGGTGTAGACGAGGTTTCCGGTCCGGACCGCGGGCACGTAAGCAGCAAGGGGCGCAACGACTTCCGGCAGCTCGATGCCCAGCTCGGCGAGCCGGTCGGAGACGCTCACTTCGGCCGCTTCAGGTACGCGACGTGCTGCTCACCGCTGGGGTTGGCCAACACCGACACCAGCTCCCACCCGTCCTGGCCCCACTGGTCCAGGATCTGCTTGGTGGCGTGGATCAGCAACGGGACGGTGGCGTACTCCCACCGGGTCGGTTCGCTCATGTCGCCGAGCTTATCGGCCGAGGGGTACCGCATGGTTAACATGCTGGGGTGACCTCCGAATCGACGGGCCGAACCCATACCGGTTGGCCCGCGCGCCTGGATCAGGCGCGCCTCCATTTCGTCACCGGCAAGGGCGGTACCGGCAAAACCACCGTCGCCGCCGCGCTGGCGCTGGCGCTGGCCGCCGGCGGCCGCAGCGTCCTGCTGGTCGAGGTCGAGGGGCGGCAGGGCATCGCCCAGCTTTTCGACGTGCCACCGCTGCCGTACGGGGAGCAGAAGATCGCCACCGCCGAGGGCGGCGGGCTGGTCAACGCGCTGGCCATCGACACCGAGGCCGCGTTCCTGGAATACCTGGACATGTTCTACAACCTCGGCATCGCCGGCCGCGCCATGAAGCGCATCGGTGCGGTCGAGTTCGCCACCACGATCGCACCCGGCCTGCGTGACGTGCTGCTCACCGGCAAGATCAAAGAGGTCGTGGTCCGCAACGGCAAGACCGCCAAGGAGCTCAAGGGGCAGCGCCCCTACGACGCCGTCGTGGTCGACGCCCCGCCGACGGGCCGCATCTCGCGCTTCCTCGACGTCACCAAGGCCGTCTCCGATCTCGCCAAGGGCGGGCCCGTGCACTCCCAGGCCGACGGCGTCGTGAAACTGCTGCACTCGGAGCTCACCGCCATCCACCTGGTCACGCTGCTGGAGGCGCTGCCGGTGCAGGAGACGCTGGAGGCCATCGAGGAGTTGCGGGAGCTCGACCTCCCGATCGGCAGCGTCATCGTCAACCGCAACATCCCGGCGTACCTGTCGCAGGATGATCTGGCGAAGGCCGCCGAGGGCGTCATCGACGCCGACGCGGTCCGCGCCGGGTTGGCCGACGCCGGAATCACGTTGTCCGACACCGACTTCGCCGGACTCCTCACCGAAACCATCCAGCACGCGACGCGCATGATGGCGCGCGCCGAGAGCGCCGAGGCGCTGGACGCCCTCGAAGTGCCCCGCCTCGAACTGCCCGCCCTGCCCGACGGGGTCGACCTGGGCAGCCTGTACGAACTCGCCGAAGCACTCGAGCAGCAAGGGGTTGGCACCAAATGAGCGGCAAACCCTTGAAGCTGGACATGCACACGATCCTGTCGGACACCGCGAACCGCGTCGTGGTGTGCTGCGGCGCAGGCGGCGTCGGCAAGACCACGACGGCCGCCGCGATGGCCCTGCGGGCCGCCGAGTACGGCCGCACCGTCGTGGTGCTGACCATCGACCCCGCCAAGCGCCTGGCGCAGGCCCTCGGCATCAAGGACCTCGGCAACACCCCGCAGCGGGTGCCGCTGGCTCCTGAGGTACCGGGCGAGCTCTACGCGATGATGCTGGACATGCGCCGCACCTTCGACGAGATGGTGGTGCAGTACTCCGGCGAGGACCGCGCCGACGCGATCTTGGAGAACCAGTTCTACCAAACCGTCGCGACGTCGCTCTCCGGCACGCAGGAGTACATGGCGATGGAGAAGCTCGGCCAGCTGCTGGCCGAGGACAAGTGGGATCTGGTCGTCGTCGACACCCCGCCGTCGCGCAACGCGCTGGACTTCCTGGACGCCCCGAAGCGGCTGGGCAACTTCATGGACAGCCGCCTGTGGCGGCTGCTGCTGGGGCCCGGGCGCGGCATCGGCCGCCTGGTCACCGGGGCCATGGGCCTGGCGATGAAGGCGCTGTCCACCGTGCTGGGTTCGCAGATGCTCTCCGACGCCGCCGGTTTCGTGCAGTCCCTGGACGCGACGTTCGGCGGGTTCCGCGAGAAGGCCGACCGCACCTACGAACTGCTCAAGCGCCCCGGCACCCGGTTCGTCGTGGTCTCGGCCGCCGAGCCCGACGCGCTGCGCGAGGCGTCGTTCTTCGTCGATCGGTTGTCGCAGGAGCAGATGCCGCTGGCCGGCCTGATCCTCAACCGCACCCATCCGATGCTGTGCGACCTGACCGCCGACGCGGCGGACGAGGCCGCGGCCAAGCTGGAGCAGTCCGGTCAGGACGCCGATGCGCTGGCCGCTGCGACGCTGCGGATCCACGCGAATCGCACCGTCATCTCCAAACGTGAGGTGCGGCTGCTGTCGCGGTTCACCGGGGCCAACCCGCATGTGGCGCTGGTGGGCGTGCCGTCATTGCCGTTCGAGGTGTCAGACCTCGAGGCGCTGCGGGCCATCGCTGATCAGATCACGGGCGACATCGTCAAGGCGTAAGCCCGGCCCGAACAACGGAAGTCCGCAGAGAACTGCGGACTTCTGTTGTGCCAGAAGGAAATCAGACCGCGTTGCGGTGCTTGCGCTGGGTCGCGAAGAACTCGGCCCAGGACACCACCTCGGGGTGCTGCTTGAGAAGGGCGCGGCGCTGACGCTCGGTCATGCCGCCCCACACGCCGAACTCGACGCGGTTGTCGAGGGCGTCGGCGCCGCACTCGACGATCACCGGGCAATGCCGGCAGATGACTGCGGCCTTGCGCTGCGCGGCGCCCCGGACGAACAGCTCGTCGGGGTCGGCCTGCCGGCATCGGGCCTGCGAAACCCAGGCGATCCTGGCTTCGGCTTCAGGTTGGACCACACCCTGCATCGCGCCGTTTCCGGCCTTGGGAGCGATTGTCGCGCGAACTACTGGCTGTGTACCTGTCACCAGCGATCCCTTCGTCACACCGTCTCCCGACGGCCGAGTCCTCCCGAGTAGATCACTGATGCGATCTACGCCACATTGCGGCTAGTAGTGTTACCTAGATCGCATTGTGTGTTCAAGTTAGGTGGTCAGGGGCCTATTGCGCAATGGTTCTGGGGCCGCTTTTTTGGGACGTGTGTCCAAACGTTAATTTTTGCCCGTGTCGCAGCCCCCTAGATGCCCTGAGGACGTGGTAATCGACCAGCACTCAGCTGCTGGCCACCACGGTCGCTAGGCTGTACCCCATGTCCGAGCGACCGCAGAACCGTCCGCCGACCGCGGTCACCGTCATCAAGATGACGTGGTGCGTTCTGCTCGCCAGCGTCGTGCTCGCCGCGATGATGTTCCCGCTCATCGGGGGTGTCGGACTGATGTCCAACCGGGCATCCGACGTCGTGGCCAACGGTTCGGCCCAGTTGGTCGAAGGTGATGCGCCCGCCGTGTCCACGATGGTCGACGCCAAGGGCAACCCCATCGCGTGGCTGTATTCGCAGCGCCGCTTCGAGGTGCCGAGCGATCAGATCGCCAACACGATGAAGCTGGCCATCGTCTCGATCGAGGACAAACGGTTTGCCGAGCACAACGGGGTTGACTGGAAGGGCACCCTGACGGGCCTGTCTGGCTACATGTCGGGTTCGGCCGATACGCGCGGTGGATCCACCATCGAGCAGCAGTACGTGAAGAACTACCAGCTGCTCGTGGTCGCGCAGAGCGACGCCGAGCGACGGGCCGCCATCGAGACCACCCCGGCGCGCAAGCTGCGCGAGATCCGCATGGCGCTGACCCTGGACAAGACGTTCACGAAGTCCGAGATCCTGACGCGCTACCTGAACCTGGTGTCCTTCGGTAACGGCGCGTTCGGCATCCAGGACGCCGCGCAGACGTACTTCGGCATCAACGCCAACCAGCTGAACTGGCAGCAGGCGGCGCTGCTCGCCGGCATGGTGCAGTCGACCAGCGGACTGGATCCGTACGTCAACCCCGACGGCGCCCTGGCACGTCGAAACCTGGTGCTGGACACCATGATCCAGAACGTGCCCCAGGAAGCCGAGGCCCTGCGCGCCGCCAAGGCCGAGCCGCTCGGCATCCTGCCGCAGCCCAACCAGCTGCCCCGCGGCTGCATCGCCGCCGGCGACCGCGCCTTCTTCTGCGACTACGTGCTCGACTACCTGTCGAAGGCCGGCATCAGCAAGGACCAGGTGGCCAAGGGCGGCTACCTGATCCGCACGACCATCGACCCGGACATCCAGAACTCGGTCAAGTCGTCGATCGACGGCATCGCGTCCCCGTCCATCGACGGCATCGCCAGCGTCATGAGCGTCATCCGTCCCGGCAAGGACAACCACCAGGTGGTGGCGATGGCCAGCAACCGGACCTACGGCCTGAACACCGCGGCCGGGGAAACCATGCAGCCACAACCATTTTCATTGGTGGGTGACGGCGCCGGCTCCATCTTCAAGCTGTTCACCACGGCGGCCGCCATGGACATGGGCATGGGCATCAACGCGCAGCTCGACGTGCCCGGCCGGTTCGAGGCCAAGGGCCTCGGCAGCGGTGGCGCCAAGGGCTGCCCCAAGGACAAGTGGTGCGTCGAGAACGACGGCCGCTACCGGGGCAGCATGAACATCACCGACGCGCTGGCGTCGTCGCCCAACACCGGCTTCGCCAAGCTGATCTCACAGATCGGCGTCCCGCGGACCGTCGACATGGCGGTCAAGCTGGGACTGCGGTCCTACGCGGCGCCGGGCACCGCCCGCCCGTACGACCCGAACAGCAACGAGAGCCTGGCCGACTTCATCAAGCGGCAGAACATCGGCTCGTTCACCCTTGGGCCGTTCGAGGTCAACGCCCTCGAACTGTCGAACGTCGCGGCCACGCTGGCGTCGGGCGGCACCTGGTGCCCGCCCAACCCGGTGGACAAGGTGTTCGACCGGCACGGCAACGAGGTCTCGGTGACCACCCAGACCTGTGAGCAGGCGGTGCCCGAGGGCCTTGCCAACACGCTGGCCAACGCGATGAACAAGGACGCCGTCAGCGGTACCGGCGCGGGCGCCGCGCAGTCGGTCGGCTGGACGTTCCCGATGTCCGGAAAGACGGGCACCACCGAGGCCCACCGGTCGTCGGCGTTCCTCGGCTTCACCAGTGCCTACGCCGCCGCCAACTACATCTACGACGACTCCACCACGCCGTCGGACCTGTGTTCCTACCCGCTGCGCCAGTGCGGCCGCGGTGACCTCTACGGCGGCCACGAGCCGGCCCGCACGTGGTTCACCGCGATGAAGCAGTTCACGCCGCCCAACGTGGTGATGCCGCCGACCGACCCGCGCTACGTCGACGGTGGGCCGGGCTCCAAGGTGCCGAGCGTCGCGGGCATGGACCTCGACCTGGCGCAGAACCGCATCAAGGAAGCCGGCTTCCAGTTGTCCGCGCAGCCGTCGTGGGTCAACAGCACCGCGCCATCGGGTCAGGTCGTCGGCACCTCGCCGTCGGGTCAGACCATCCCCGGCTCGATCATCACGATCCAGGTCAGCAACGGCATCGCGCCGCCGCCTCCGCCACCACCGCCAGTGGGGATTCCGGGCATCGACGGCCTGCCGCCGGTGCAGATCGGGTCGACGGTCGTGGAGATTCCGGGCCTGCCGCCCATCACCGTGCCGGTCCTCGGTCCCCCGCCCCCATAGGCCGGGCCGAAACCTCAGAACGACCTAAGCCAACCCTGTGGGCTTTCTAACGATGACCAGCGACAACGGGCCAATCCCCGCGCTGAGCAAGTAGGCTGCCTGCATGTCTGCCATCGCCCGCAACGCAGCCGTCACCGTCGCCGGAACCCTGGCCGCGGGCCTCGCCTACGCCTCGCTCATCGAGCGCAACGCGTTCGTGGTCCGCGAGGTCACCATGCCGGTGCTGACACCCGGATCGTCGCCGCTGCGGGTGCTGCATCTGAGTGATCTGCACATGATGCCGGCGCAGCGCCGCAAGCAGGCATGGCTGCGCGAGCTGGCCCGCTGGGAGCCCGATCTGGTGGTCAACACCGGTGACAACCTCTCGCACCCGAAGTCGGTGCCGGCGGTGGTGCAGGCGATGGGCGATCTGCTGGCGGTGCCCGGGGTGTTCGTGTTCGGCAGCAACGACTACTTCGCGCCGAAGCCGAAGAACCCCGCCAACTACCTGTTCAGCAAGCACAAGCGGATCACCGGGCGGCCGCTGCCGTGGCAGGACCTGCGCGCGGCGTTCACCGAGCGCGGCTGGCTGGACATGACGCACACCCGCCGTGAGATCGAGGTCAACGGGCAGCTCATCGCCGTCGCCGGCGTCGACGATCCGCACCTGAACCGCGACCGCTACGACACCATCGCCGGCCGGCCCAACCCGGCCGCCAACCTGTCGCTGGGCGTCACCCATGCGCCGTACACCCGCGTGCTGGACCGCTTCGCCGAGGACGGCTACCAGCTGGTGCTGGCCGGCCACACGCACGGCGGGCAGCTGTGCGTGCCGTTCTACGGCGCGCTGGTGACCAACTGCGACATCGACACCTCCCGGGTAAAGGGCCCGTCCCGCTGGGGCGCCCACACGCAGCTGCACGTGTCGGCCGGCATGGGCACCTCGCCGTACACGCCGGTGCGCTTCTGCTGCCGGCCCGAGGTGACGCTGCTGACCCTGGTGGCCGCCCCGACAGGCGGCGGGCACGCCGGTATCGGCGCCGACATGACGCAGCCGGCCGTCTCGGCGCGGTGACCGCGCCGGTGGCGGCGCGCGGCGTCGACCGCGGCTGGGTCGACAACGCCGTCCGCCTCATCGAGGCCGACGCCCGGCGCAGCGCCGACACCCATCTCCTGCGTTATCCGCTGCCCGCCGCGTGGAGCGCGAGCGTCGACGTCCAGCTGTATCTCAAGGACGAGAGCACGCACATCACCGGCAGCCTCAAGCACCGGCTGGCCCGGTCGCTGTTCCTGTACGGGTTGTGCAACGGCTGGATCGGCCCGCGCACGACGGTCATCGAGGCGTCGTCCGGATCCACCGCGGTGTCCGAGGCGTATTTCGCGGCGCTGCTGGGGCTGGAGTTCATCGCGGTGATGCCGTCGTCGACGAGCGCGGCCAAGATCGAGCTCATCGAAAACCAGGGTGGCCGTTGCCATTTCGTCGAACAGTCGTCACAGGTGTACGACGAGGCGGAGCGTCTGGCGCGCGAGACGGGCGGCCACTACCTCGACCAGTTCACCAACGCCGAGCGCGCCACCGACTGGCGGGGCAACAACAACATCGCGGAGTCGATCTTCTCGCAGCTGCGTGAAGAGGCCCACCCGATCCCGGAGTGGATCGTGGTCGGGGCGGGCACCGGCGGTACGAGCGCCACGATCGGGCGGTTCCTGCGCTACCGGCGCCATGCCACGCGGCTGTGCGTGGTGGACCCGGAGAACTCGGCGTTCTATCCGTCGTGGGCCACGGGCGACCGAGAAGTGTTCACCGGGGCGTCGTCGCGTATCGAGGGCATCGGCCGGCCGCGGGTGGAGCCGTCGTTCCTGCCGGGCGTCGTGGACGCCATGGTGTGCGTGCCGGACGCGGCGTCGGTGGCCGCCGCGCGGCACGTGAGCAAGGTGCTGGGACGACGGGTGGGTCCGTCAACGGGGACGAACATCTGGGGCGCGTTCGGACTCCTGGCCGAGATGGTGGCGCAGGGCCGTAGCGGTTCGGTGGTGACGCTCCTGGCCGACAGCGGCGACCGCTACGCCGACACCTACTTCGACGACGCGTGGGTCAACAGTCGCGGGCTCGAGTCCGCCGACGCCGTGGCGGCACTGACGGAGTTCGAGCGCTCCGGCCGCTGGGCGTGATCCTGACGGCCCAGCCAGGCCGCCCGGTAGTCAGAAGTCGCGAACAGCCACAGCGCCGCGAGACCGAAGAATCCGCAGTAGAGCAAAGCTCCCAAGCCGGTCATGTTCGTTCCTCGCTTTCTGGCGTTCGGTTGCCGTTCATCAGAGTTACCCGTTTTAACGCACGTTGCGCAAAAATCCATCCCTCGAATGGACGTGATCTTCGCCGCTGACCCCGCCCACCAGCGGCTATCTCACCTGGCGAGGGCCGTTTGGCTTCTGAGGGCACCCGTGCGATAGGCTGTCGAAGCTTCACGCGGGGTGTGGCGCAGCTTGGTAGCGCGCTTCGTTCGGGACGAAGAGGTCGTGGGTTCGAATCCCGCCACCCCGACAAGTGAGCAAGGCCCTGACCAGGGAAATCTGGTCGGGGCCTTCTTCGTTTCTGGGGTCGGTGAGCCCCCACCTGCGACGTGATCACTCTCACCAGCCCCACATTGGGACATCAATGTCCCATTTTCGGCCAATCGTGCTATTTTTGACGCATGGCTGAGTTGAAATCGTTCGACACTGGCGTGCGGTCGCGCACCCGGAAGGCGATTCTCGATGCCGCCACCGCCGTCCTGGCGACCAACCCCGCGGCGTCCTTGACCGACATCGCCACCGCCGCGAACGTCGGCCGCAGCACTCTGCACCGGTACTTCCCCGAGCGCTCCGAGCTGATCCGCGCCGTCGCGCTGTACGTGCACGAGATGTGCAACACCGCCATCGACAAGGCCGAGCCGGCCTGTGGTCCCCCACTCGCCGCGCTGCGCCGGGTGGTCGAATCCCAGCTGGACCTCGGACCCATCGTGCCCTTCGTCTACAACGAGCCGACCATCGTGGCCGATCCGGAGTTGTCCGCGATCCTCGATACCGGCGACGAGGCGATAGCCGAAGTGCTGGCGCGGGTTTCGGCACGACCGCAGACCAGCCCACCGGAGTGGCCGCGCCTGGTTTTCTGGGCCCTGCTCGACGCCGGATATGAGGCACTGCGCCGGAACATCGCGCCGCGGGTCGAGATCGTCGACGCCATCATGGCCAGCCTGACGGCCGGCACCATCACCCCGGATCAGTCCTGATCCACCTGAATTTGTTTCACCGCAACGTATTTCATGCTGACTTCGGCTTGGACAGCCGCCGCATGAACAGTTAAGGAGCTCTCATGTCCACCAGTCTCGTCACCAAAGAGGTGACGAACCGGACCCCACAACGTCATTGGTGGGCGCTGGCAGTGCTGATGCTGCCCGTGCTGCTCGTCTCCATCGACAACACGGTGCTGGCCTTCGCGCTGCCCCGCATCGCCGAGGACTTCCGCCCGTCGGCCGCCACCCAGTTGTGGCTCGTCGACATCTATTCGCTCGTGCTGGCAACGCTTTTGGTGACCATGGGCAGCCTCGGTGACCGGTTCGGCCGGCGCCGGCTGTTGCTCATCGGCGCCGTCGGGTTCGCCGTCATCTCGGCTGCCGCGGCGTTCGCGCCCAGCGCCGGCTTCCTGGTCGCCGCGCGTGCCGCACTCGCCGTGTTCGGCGCCATGCTGATGCCGTCGACGCTGTCGCTGATCCGCAACATCTTCACCGAGGCCACATCGCGCCGCCTCGCGATCGCCATCTGGGCGTCGTGCTTCGCGGCCGGCTCGGCCCTCGGCCCGATCGTCGGCGGCCTGCTGCTGCAGCACTTCCACTGGGGCGCGGTCTTCATGATCGCCGTGCCGATCCTGCTGCCGCTGCTCGTGTTGGCGCCCAAGCTGGTGCCGGAATCGCGGGACCCGAACCCGGGCCCGGTCGACGCGCTGAGCGTGCTGCTGTCACTGGTGGCCATGCTGCCGATCGTGTGGGCGATCAAGACCTCCGCACACGACGGCATCTCGGCGGTGACGCTGGCGGCCGTCGCCCTGGGCGTCGCTGCGGGCGTCTGGTTCGTGCGTCGGCAGAACAGCAGTGCCACACCGATTCTCGACATGCGGTTGTTCCGGAACGGCCCGTTCACGGCGTCGATCCTGGCCAACTTCCTGTCGATGGTGGGCCTCATCGGGTTCCTGTTCTTCGTGTCGCAGCACCTGCAGCTGGTACTCGGACTGGCCCCGCTGACCGCCGCGCTGGTCATGTTGCCGGGAGCGGCGGCCTCGACCATCGCGGGCATCGCCGTGGTGCGGCTGACCAAGCGGTTCGCGCCGCAGACGCTGATGGTCACCGGTCTGCTGCTGGTGGCCGCCGGCTTCCTGCTCATCGTGCTGTTCCGTCACGACCTGACGATGGTCGGCGTCATCGCGTCGTTCACCGTGCTGGAGCTGGGTGTCGGTGTGTCGCAGACGATCTCGAACGACACCATCGTGGCGTCGGTGCCGTCGGAGAAGGCCGGCGCGGCGTCCGCGGTGTCAGAGACCGCCTACGAGCTGGGCGCGGTGATCGGCACTGCCGGACTGGGCACCATGTTCACCGCGTTCTACCGCGCGAACGTCGAACTGCCGGGCGCCCTGTCGCCCGCCCAGTCGGCCGACGCCGGCGAGAGCATCGGCGGCGCCATCTCGGTGGCTCGGACCCTGCCGACCGAGCTCGGCAACCACCTGATGGAGTCGGCGCGCGTCGCCTTCGATTCGGGGATCGGCGCCACTGCGGCGACAGCCGCGACGCTGGTTCTGATCGCCGCGGCAATCGTGGCCGCCGCCTTCCGCGGCCGGCAGTAGACGCTGAATGCACTGTGGCCCCATCGCCTTTCGGCGGTGGGGCCACAGTCGCGTAGTGAGTTACTTGCTACCGGAATCGCCCTTGGACGCCTTGGGCGCCTTCGGGGCCTTCGGTGCCTTGGTGGCACCCTTGATGGCGCCTGCGATCGACTTCGCGACCTTGGACACGGGGTTCTGCGCCTTCTTGGTCTTGGGCGCGGTGTCCTTGGGCGTCGTCACGGTGTCGGCATCCGTGGTGGCACCCTTGGTGTCCGTCGCCTTGGTGTCGGCATCCTTGGTCGCACCCTTGGCGTCGGCGTCCTTCGCGTCGGCGGCCTTGGTGTCAGCGGCCTTGGTGTCAGCGGCCTTGGTATCGGCAGCCTTGGTATCCGCGGCCTTGACGTCGGCGTCCTTCGCCGCGTCGGTCGCCGGGGCGGTCTCGGTCGAAGTTGCCGCCGCCGCCTTCTTCGTCGTCGTCGCCGTGTCAGCCGCTCCCGCGGCGGAGGACTCCGTGGCCGTCTTCGAGGTCTCGGCTGCCGGCGCCGCCGCCAGGGCGGCAGTTGTCGTTGCGGCAACGGGGACGGTGACGCCGCCCGGTGCGTTCGGGTTGACGTTCAGCGCCGTGATGATCCGGTTGACGATGTACGGGACGGTGCCGGTCTCAAAATCGGTGACATTCTTCTGAATGTTCTGCACGAGGCTCACCACATTGTTGAGCACGCCGTTGTAGATGGTGCCCGGATTGAGGGTCAGCACCGACTGCAGAATGCCCGTCACGCTCTTGACCACCTGCTGCACCACCGGCGTGGTTCCGAGGCACGAGCCGCAGCCGATGCCGACGGTCGAGATGGCCAGGCCGGCGACCAGAGCGGTGACCGAATCCAGCACCGCGGGCACCATGGCCTCCGCCACGGCCAACGGTTGCTGCAGGATGTTCTGCACCGGCCCGTTGATGCCCGTGATCAACTGCAGACCGCCGGGAAGCAGCCCGCCCACCAGCGAGTCGATGGCGCCGTTGACGTTGAGCGTGCCGAGGTTCCCCAGCACGTTGGCGAGGGTTCCCGGCAACGCGCCACCGAGGGTGAACGTCGCGCCGGTGATGTTGCCGATCAACTGCATGCCCTGCTGCACGCCGTAGTTCGCATCGAGCACCACCTGGCGCACCAGCGGGTTCACGCTGGTCTCCACCATGTAGCTGGTTTGCCCGACGGTCTCGGCGAGCGCGTTGTAGATGTTGCCCAGCGCCACGATCGGGTTGACCAATGCCGTCAGATGCACATCGGAAACCTGCACGTGCGAAACCGCAGGCAAGTGAGTTTCGGTCTGCGGCACCACCGGCGCCACAGCAATCACGCTCGCTCCTGCGAGGGCAATGCCCGCAGTGACATACGGCTTCATTGTGAGCTGCATTTGAGTCCTCCCAGTTATCGCGACACCCGTGTGGCGCAGAAATTTACCCCTAGTAGATAGGCATTTTTAACGAACCTACACATTTCCCAGCTAACCAAAATCGACCCGTCAGGAAATTGTCAATTCCGTTAGATTGCTGCCCTGACGAGCAAGTTAGCTGCGCTACCGAAACAGCAAATTGGTCGGGGTGAACCGCCCAAATCGCGACTCGGGCTGTTCATCGCATGACGAGACCCACGTCACACCACGGATTGAGTGGCTTACAAAACACACTGCAAATGGAAAGCGTCGAAAAATTGCAGTTTCAGCAAATTACGCTACGCATAACTTGCGCGCGCGTCAGTCGTAGCCGCGGACGGCGCACGCGGAGCGCACTCCACCGGCCGCGCGTCCACATGGTGAGACGGTGCGTCGGGCCGGACGCGACTGCGGAATTCACGCCGTCGCAGTTTGCCGACGCCGGGCGATCCCGCCGGCCACGGACGTCGCCACGACGGTCAGCAGCGCGCCGAGAATCAGCGCCGACGGCTCGCCCGGACTCAGCAGCTGCTGTTGCGTGCCCAGCGTGGCGGCGGCCACCGGCACGCCCAATTGCGCAGCCGCCAGCACCCCGAGCGACAGCGGCTGGCCGAGGAGCCGGCCGCTGAGGTGCGCGAGCACCGCTCCCACGCCCAGTGCCACACCCAACCCGATCAAGACCGGATGCTCACCCAGCTCCCGTACCTGCAAAGAGGCGCCGAGCCAGACGAAGAACAACGGCGCGAAGAACCCCTCGGTGATGCCGAACAGCTGGCGCGCCAGTCGACGTGGCTCGCCGATCGCCGAAAGGCAAAGGCCCAGCGCAAAACCCGCGAGCATGATCGACACGTGCGTCGACTTCGCCAGCGTCGCCAACCCGAACAGCACGATCAGGCTGATCCGCAGCTCGAGCGCCAGGTGCCGACTGTGCGAGTACTTGTGCATCCGCTTGAGCCACCCACGCTTGGCCTCATACCGCAGGAAGAAGTACAGGAGGACCGTGCATGCGGCGATCGCCAGGACTCCGACCGCCGCGCGCGGGGCGCCCGCCGGATTGATGACCAACGGCAACAGGACGATCGACGCGGCGTCGGCAATCGCGATCTGGGCGGTGACCGACAGCACCGGCGGTCCCGTCAGCCCCAGCGACTGGATGACCGGCAGCGCGAGCGCCGCCGAGGACGACGCCATGAGGACTGCGTACAACGGGGCGTGGCCCGTGCCGAACAGTTGCGTGACGACCACGCCCAACACCGCGGCGAACGCGCCCACCACGACCGCCCGCAAGAGCGCTCTGGGCAGGTCGCCCCGTAATGATCTGTCGCGCACCGGCACATGGGTCCCGACGATGAACATCACCAGTGCAAAGCCGATGTCCGCCAGCAGCATGAACGTCGGGTTGTCCGCGTCGACGATGCCGAAACCGGTGCGCCCCACGACGATTCCGGCAGCGAGTTCGCCGACGATCAAGGGCACCCGCAGCTTCGGCACCGCCGCCAGCAAGGGCCCCACGAGGCCGATGACGGCCACCAACGCGAGGGCATGAAATCCGAAGTCGCCCGCCATCGCCACACCCTAAACGCGGAGGCTCCGGTCGGCGCGTGACGCAGCCAACTCTCAGCAGACTGTTGCGCACCGATAGTTTCCGATATATCGTTAATGCATCGGAGGCGCATCGAGCGCCTCCCGCCGAAAGAGAGAACACATCTATGGAAACCCCATTCACCCCACCCGGCCGCCCGTTCGACGGCGGCCCCTTCAATCGCCCCTCCCACGGAGGTGGCTTCGGCTTCACCCCCGGCGACCGCGCACCGTTCATCGGCCCCGCCGACCGGCGCGCTCGGCATGACGAACGCCGCGCAGCCCGTCGCGAGATGCGCGAACAGTTCCGCGACCACGTGCGGGATCACCGCGGCGAAGGCGGCTTCGGCTTCGGGCCGGGCTTCGGCCCTGGTTTCGGTTTCGGACCTGGCTTCGGCCCCGGCTTCGGCGCCGGCCCGTTCGGACCGGGCGGCCCCCGCGGGCGCCGTCACGGTGGCCGCGGACGTGCCAGTGGTCGCAGCCGGCGCGGCGATGTCCGGGCCGCGATCCTCAAGCTGCTCACCGAGCGGCCGATGCACGGCTACGAGATGACGCAGGAGATCGCCGCGCGCAGCGACGGTCTGTGGAAGCCCAGCCCGGGCTCGATCTACCCGACCCTGCAACTGCTGGAGGACGAGGGTCTGATCAAGCCCGCCGAAAGTCATGGCAGCAAAAAGACTTTCGAGCTGACCGAGGACGGCCGCACCGCCGCCGACGCCATCGAGACCGCCCCGTGGGAAGAGATCGCCGAAGGCGCCGACCCGGCCGCCTTGAACCTGCGCAACGCGCTCGGGCAGTTGTTCGGCGCCGTCGCACAGTCGGTGCACTCGGCGAATGCCGAACAGCAGCAACGCATCCTGGACATCGTGAACAACGCCCGCCGCGAGATCTACCAGATTCTCGGCGAGTCCGACTAGCGTTAGCCTGGCTGCATGACGACGTACGCGCTCGGTCGGTACCAGGTCCACCGGATCGGATTCGGGGCCATGCAGCTGCCCGGGCCCGGCGTTTTCGGCCCACCACGTGACCACGACCAGGCGCTCGCCGTATTGCGACGCGCGGTCGAACTCGGCGTCAACCACATCGACACCGCGCAGTTCTACGGCCCGGACGTGGCCAACCAGCTGATCCGCGAGGCCCTGCATCCCTATCCGCAGGGCCTCGCGCTGGTCAGCAAGGTCGGTGCCCGCCGCGACGAGACCGGCGGCTGGCTGCCGGCACAGCAGCCCGATGAACTGCGGGCCGCGATCGAGCAGAACCTGGAAACCCTCGGCACCGACCGGCTCGCGGCGGTGAACCTGCGGGTGATGGGCGCCGACGGCGATCCCAGTGCGCCCGGCGATGTCGACCGGGACCTGTTCGACCGCCAGCTCACGGCCATGATCGCCGCCCGCGACGAGGGCCTGATCGACGGCATCGGCCTCAGCAGCATCTCCCTCGAGCATCTCGAGATCGCGCTGCAGCGCACCGACATCGCGTGCGTGCAGAACGCCTACAACCTCCTCGATCGAGCCTCGCAGCCGGTGCTGGACGCCTGCACCGCACGCGGCATCGCGTTCGTCCCGTTCTTCCCGCTGGGATCGGCGTTCAATCCGGAGAACCCGGTGCTCGGCCACCCCGAAATCCGCAAGACGGCAAGCAAACTCGGCCGGACGCCCGCGCAGGTCGCGTTGGCCTGGACCCTGGCCGCGGCACCCAACATGCTGCTCATCCCCGGCACGTCGTCGGTCGCGCATCTCGAGGAGAACCTCGCGGTGGCCGACATCGAGGTACCCGCCACGTTGACCGAGGCCCTCGGATGAGCGCCGACATCGATCGCATGCCGCGCGGCGGCCCGCAGGCGTCATGCCTCGATCGCGCGCTGCAGACCGATCAGCCCGAATACCTCGACCGCGACGACATCGATCCCGCGATCAAGCGCAGCGTGGTGCGCGCGCTGGAGCTCACCGGCAACTGGTTCGGTCTCCACGAACGCTTCGCCTACATCGTCATGGACGAAGTCGCCGAGGTTCCCGATCCGCGCATCCTCGAGCTGGGGGCCGGCCATGGGGGTCTGTCGAAGAAGGTGCTGGAGATGCATCCCACGGCAACCCTCACGGTCACCGACCTCGAGCCGGACTCGGTCGCGGCCATCACCGCCGGTGACCTGGGTTCCGATCCGCGGGTGACGGTGCGCGCCATGGACGCGACGGCCATCGACGCGGCCGACAGTGCTTATGCCCTGGCTGTTTTCGCGTTGTCGTTCCACCATCTACCGCCGTCTGCCGCCGTCCGGGTGCTCGCCGAGGGCACCCGGGTGGCGGACAAGTTGCTCATCATCGACCTGCCCCGGCCACCGTCGCCATTGCACCTGATGCGGCTGGCGGCCATGCTGCCGCTGGCCCCGTTCGTGCCGTTCGTGCACGACGGCGTCATCAGCTCGCTGCGGGCCTACAGTCCGTCCGCACTGCGGGCATTGGCCGACGCAGCAGGCGTCGACATCGAACTGCGCAGCGGCCTGTACTCGCCGCAAATTGCCGTCGCCACCCGGCGGCCGCCCGCGTAGGTTGGACGCATGACCGACTCGTCGAACGAAGTGATGGATTGGGACAGCGTCTACCGGCAGGAGGGCGGTTTCGACGGTCCGCCGCCGTGGAACATCGGCGAGCCGCAGCCTGAACTGGCTGCGCTGATCGACGCCGGTCAGGTCACCGGTGACGTCCTCGACGCGGGCTGTGGCCACGCGGAGCTGGCCCTCGCGCTGGCCGCCGCGGGTCACAACGTGGTGGGCATCGAACTCTCCCCCACCGCGGTTGCCGCCGCGAAACAGGCTGCCGCGGAACGGAATCTGACCAACGCGACATTCGTCGAAGACGACATCACCTCGTTCACCGGATTCGACGGACGATTCGACACCATCATGGACTCGACGTTGTTCCACTCGATTCCGGTCGAGGCCCGCGACGCCTACCAGCAGGCGGTGTTCCGCGCTGCCGCGCCGGGCGCCAAGTACTACATCCTGGTGTTCGCCAAGGGCGCGTTCCCGGCCGAGGCCGAGATGAAGCCCAACGAGGTCACCGAGGACGAGCTGCGTGAAGCCGTCGGCAAGTACTGGGCCATCGACGAAATCCGGCCGGCCTTCATCCACGCCGGTATGGTCGCGCCGCCATCGGTGCCGGGGCAGCCGCCGCTCGAGATGCCGCCGCACGCGCTCGACGAGAAGGGCCGGCTGAAGATGCCGGCGTTCCTGCTCACGGCACACAAGGCCTGACGGTCAGGTCGACGCGGCAGTCAGCGCACCGGCGAAGGACTCCAGTTCGTCGCCGGTGACGTCGACATGCGGCGAGACCCGCAGCACCGGGATCTTCATCTCGAAGGGCGCCCGCTCGATACCGGCCACGGTCGTGACGACATGGTGCTCGGTAATCAGCTTGGTGCGCACCGAGTTCGGGTCGGCGCCGCGCGTCGGCTCCAGCGTGGTGATGGCCGTCGGCTCGTCGACGTCCTCGACCACGCGCCACCCGGGCAGTCCGGCCAGCGCGGTGCGGGTCAGACGGCCCACCTCGGCCAGTCGGGCCCGGACCAGCTCGGGCCCGGCCACCAGATGCTCTTCGAGGGCCTTCGAAAAGGCCACGCGGGCAGCCACATTGGCCTCACCGAGGTCGAGCCGTTTCAGCACCGGTAGCGGTGTCCCCCATTCCGGCAGCGGGATGCGCGGCCGAAGCCGGTGCGACACAGATGAACTGATCGCCAGCACGCCGACGCCGCGCGGCCCGGCCAGCCATTTGCGCGACGACGCGTAGATGACGTCGGGAGCCACCGCGCAGTCCAGATGGCCCAGCGCCTGTGCGGCGTCCACCGCCACCGGCACCCCGATCGCATGGCACGCCGCGACGAACTCCGACAGCGGCTGGGCCACCCCGCGGTGACTGCCGAGTGCCGTCAGATGGGCCAGCGCGGGCGGGTCACCCTGCATCAGCGCGACCGCCACTTCGACGTCGAGCCGCCCCTGGCCGTCGACCGGCAGCTCCCGGACGGTGAATCCGTTGGCTTCCATCACCACCAGATTGGGGCCGTATTCGCCTGGCAGGCAGGCGATGGTCTTGTCGCCGTCCCAACTGCTGAGCAGGAGGTTGAGCGCGTTGTTGGAACCCGTGGTGAACACCACGTCGCCGGCGGCCATCCCGGTCAGCGCGGCCACGGCCGCCCGTCCGCCCTCCAACACGGGTTCCGCGGATTCTGCGGCGACATAGCCGCCGACCTGAGCTTCCAGCCGGGCATGCTGGGCCGCGGCGTCGATGACGGCGAAGCTCTGCCGCGAGCAAGCGGCGTTGTCGAGATGCAGGCCCGCCGGTGTGGGCCGGGCTGCGCGCCACAGGCGCGCGACGGCGGAATCGGCCCCGGTCACGTCCGCAGGTCCGGCTTGACCGCCAGCGACAGCCCGAAATCCCCGGCGGGGTCGGTCCACCAGTCGGTCTGCCGGAGTCCGGCGGCCGCCAACTCGGCCGCGACGCCCTCGGGGCGGAACTTGCACGACACCTCGGTCAACATCTCCTCACCCGCCTCGAACTCCACCGACAGATCCAGCTCGCGTATCTGAACCTGTTGCGCGGCAACAGACCTCAGCCACATCTCGATACGCTCGTGCTCGGTGTTCCATCGTGCCACATGTTCGAAGCGGTCGAGATCGAAATCCGCATCCAGCTCCCGGTTCACCACCGCCAGGACGTTGCGGTTGAACCGCGCGGTGACCCCGGCGCTGTCGTCGTAGGCGGCCACCAACCGGGCGGTGTCCTTCACCAGGTCGGTGCCGAGCAGCAGCGTGTCGCCCGGCCGCATCGCCGCGGCCAGGCTCTCGAGGAACTCCGCCCGCGGGCCGGCCGTCAGGTTGCCGATCGTCGACCCGAGGAACACGATGAGCCGACGGCCCACCACGGGCAGTTCGCCCAGATGCTGCTCGAAATCACCTCGCACGCCGCTGATCTCGACACCCTCGTACTCGTCGGACAACTGCGTGAGCGCGGCGCTGAGTACGTTCTCGTCGACGTCGAACGCCACGAACCGGCGCAGCGCCGCGGCGTCCCGGAACGCGTCGAGCAAGATGCGCGTCTTCTCCGACGTGCCGCTGCCGAGCTCGACGAGGGTGTCCGCGCCGGAGGCCGCCACGATGGCGGCCGCCGCCTCATGCAGGATGTGCGCCTCGGTGCGTGTCGGGTAGTACTCGGGCAGGCGGGTGATCTGATCGAACAGGTCACTGCCGACGGCATCGTAGAACCACTTGGGCGGCAACGATTTCGGCGACTGCGACAGGCCATCCCGGACATCACGCCGCAATGCACGGGGCGCCCAGTCGGCGGCGAGATGGTTGGTCAGCAGCGGTGCCGTCTTGCTCGGTGTCATCGTGGGTCCTCTTCCTCAGGTCAACGGCGTCATCGCGACGCCGGCGGCCGTCACCTCGACGAGGTGACGGTCTGGGATGTCCTGCCAGTCGGGGTGGTCGTCGTAGGGCTCGCTGGCCAGCACGACCCCGTCGGGCCGGCGCAGTATCGACACCGTCTCGCCCCACACGGTGGCCAGCATCCGGGAACCGTTGGCCGCCAGGATGTTCAGCCGCGCCGACGGATCGGACTCCCCGACCCGGCGCACGGTGTCGCCCAGGCTGTCCAGTCCCTCGGCGAAGATGTGCGCGGCCAGGATCGCGCTGTCGACCGTCGATTCCGCGGTTCGCGACACCGGCAGCACCGCCCGGTCGACGATGCCGTTGTGCGACAACAGCCACTCGCCGTCGGTGAACGGCGCCGATGCCGACGGCTCGATGGGCATTCCGACGGTGGCCGAGCGGACGGCGGCCACCACACACGCACTGCGCAGCGCCGGCGCCACCGATGCCAGCGACGCATCGCCCCACAACGGCGCGGCGCTGCGCCAGCGCCGCGGTGTCGCGCCGTCGAAGAAGCCGACACCCCAGCCGTCGGCATTGAGCAACCCGTGCTTCTGCCGTCGGGGTGAATAGGACTGCACCAGAAGCCCGTTCGCCGGTTCCAGGATCAGTGACGACACCGAGACGGGGTTGCCGAGCCAGCCCAGATGACGACACATCAGCCGCGCACCTCGTCAACCGACCAGGCCAGCCGCACGCCGGAGAAGATCTGACGACGGATCGGGTGGTCCCAGTTGCGGAAGCTGGGCCGCAGGATGTCGCCGGCCACGGCCCAGGAACCGCCGCGCAGCACCCGGTAGTCACCGCTGCCGGTGCCCTCGAAGAACGGCTGCGAATAGCGGTCGTAGATCATCGGCGTGAAACCCGGCCACGGGCGCAGCGGTGACGTGGTCCACTCCCAGACATCGCCGAGCAGCTGCTCGGCACCGTAGGCCGAGGCGCCCTCCGGGTAGGCCCCCGCGGGCGCGGGACGCAGCGCGTCGCCGCCGAGATTGGCGAGGTGCGCATCGGGTTCGGCGGCGCCCCAAGGGAATCGGCGCCGTTGTCCGGTCGTGGGATCCCACGCGCAGGCCTTCTCCCACTCCACCTCGGTGGGTAGCCGCGCCCCGGCCCAGGCGGCGTAGGCCTCGGCTTCGTAGAAGCTGACGTGCTGCACGGGCTCGTCGGGCGGCAGCTCCTCGACATGCCCGAACCGGACCCGCGTGGTGCCGTCGGCGTTCCAGAACTGTGGCGCCACCAGACCCGCCTGCTGCCGATGCGCCCAGCCGGCCGCCGACCACCACCGGGGCTGCCGGTAGCCACCGTCGGCGATGAACTCGCGCCATTCGGCGTTGGTGACCGGCACCCGGCCGATCCGGAACGACGGCACGTCGACGACGTGCGCCGGGCCCTCGTTGTCGAGCGCGAAAGGTTCGTCGGCCGCGTCGACACCGAGTACGAACGGTCCGCCGGGTACCAGCACCGAGGTGCCGGCGACCCCGTGACGCCCCCGCGGCAGGACGGCGCCCGGCCCCAACAATGGCGGGCCGCTGCGCAGGTTCAGGGCCTGCAGCATGGTCTCGTCGTGCTGGTTCTCGTGGCTGATCACCAGGGCGAACGGGAACTGGGCAGCGGCCTCGTCCGGCGCCCGGTCAAGGGCGTCAAAGGCTTTCGACCGGATGGTGCGGCAGAAGGCGCGCGCATCGGTCGGCGGCAATAGCGGCAACGACACCCGGCTGGCGCGCGAATGCACGAACGCGTCATACAGACCGTCCACGTCGGGCGGCAGCAGGCCGGGACGGTTCAGGTCGCCGCCGCGCAGCAGCCACAGTTCTTCCTGCTGACCGATGTGCGCGAGGTCCCACACCAGCGGACTCATCAGCGGGTCGTACTGACGCAGCAGTTCGGCGTCGTCGAACTCGACAAGGGCCAGAGTCCGGTCCCGGGCCCTGGTCAGCCCTCGGGCCAACAGCTCGCGCGTACTCACACCCCACCTTTCAGCCGGTCATCACATGCCAACCCGGTGATGGCCGAATCGATTCCGTGAGCGACGACCCGGTCCGCGAAGTCATCGGCCGCGCTGCGCCCTTGCCGTACCTGCCGCAGCAGCCGGTCCATCGAGTCCGCCACATCGGCCGGCGCGGCCTCGGCGGCCGCTTCCACACATCGCACCGCGGCCGCCTGCAGCCGCGGATCGGCCAGGCCCACCCGCGCCGCCTGATCCCATGCGGTGGCAACCGATTCCGTTGCCTCCCAAGCGATCTGCGACAGCCGAGCGTCGTCCAGCAGCGTCACCAGGGTGAACACGACAGCCGGCCACAGGTCGTCGGACACGGCGTCTAGGTAGCGGATCTCCAGCCAGCGCCGCGGCCGGACCGGCGGGAACAGCGTCGTCAGGTGGTAGTCGAGGTCGGCCTCGGTCGGCCGGCGCCCACCGAGCAGCGTGCGCCCGTCCGCCCAGTCGGCGAACGGCACCCATTCGGTGACCGGCTCAGCCTCCGGCGTGTGCACGAGCATCACCGGCGCCTTGAGGGCGTAGCGCGCCCAGTCGTTGGCCGGATCGTCGCCGCTGGCACCGAGAACGGGCCCGCAGCGGGCGGTGTCCAGCTGGCCCCAGATGCGCTGCCGCGTGCTCTGCCATCCGGTGAATTCGCCGCCCAGCATCGGCGAACTCGCCGACACCGCGGTCATGGTGGGGCCGAGCGCGTGGGCAAGCCGGACGCGGTCGGCCCAGCCCTCGCGCGGGCCGGCGTCGACATTGATCTGCAGCGAGGCGGTCGACGTCATCATCGCGGCCCCCGCGGCACCCGTCCCGCCGGCCGCGAAGAACGCCTCCATGGCCCGGTACCGGCCGCCGGGGTTCACCCGGGCCTGTGGCCGGAGCGGGTCCACGCCGACCTGCAGCAGGCCCAGACCACGGCGCCGCAACGACTCCCGGAGCACGGCCTGATCGGCCTGCATCGCCGCGATGGCGGCCCCGGCGCCGTCCATCGGCGGACCCGACAGTTCGATGGCGCCGCCGGGCTCCATGGTGATCGTGCTGCCACCGGGTAGCTGCGGAACGGCCTCGACGGCCTGCGTGAGCTCATCCCAGCCGGGACGCCGCGTCAGGTCGGACAGGTCGAAGCAGTGCGCCTCCAGTTCGAGGCCGACGCGGCCCACCGGTCCGTCCCGCAGGCACCCGCCGCCGGCCAACAGCGCGGCGCTGTACGCGCTCGACAACTCGGGGTATTCGGCGTGCGGACGACACATGGCGGTAGCGGTGCCCATCTGAACATCCCCTTCCGGGACCGGGGGCCTGGCCCCGCATCCGTTGGTTGGTGTTCCCGGACCAAGTCTGCGTTACACAGTCAGACGCGTCCCGAGCATTACCTGTTCGTCCGACGATGCCATGAGGCACCGACAAAAATCTGCGCAATATATGTGCGATGCCTGACTCACCCCGGACATGGTCATTGCCCCAACGCGTTCTGCATGGCTCCGGCCAGCACGTTGACCGCGAGGCCGGCGTTGCCGGATTGGCAGACTTTCGCCTGCAGCAGAACGTTCTCCCGCAGCCGGGTCTGCGCGAAACAGCGGCGATCGGTGCCCGCTTCCTGCTTGACCCACGCCTCGTCCGCCGGGCCGGCCTGCGCGCCCGCGAAGCTCCACACCTCGGTCCGGCCGTCCTCGAGGTGCATCGCGGTGGTCTGGCCCGAGCAGCCGGCGGTCCGGTCGACGACCCGGTGGAACGCCCGTGACGCGGCCTCGGCGGTCGCGAATACACCCACCACCTGCTTGGCCGCGTGGCTGTCATCGGTGGCCGCCGTCTGCGCCACGGCGCCGTTGAACGACGCCAGGTCCGGGTCGCCGTACACCTCGGGCAGTCCGATGTCGGCCCAGTTGTTGCACGCCGGGAGATCGACGAAGAAGCCCTGGAACGGCGCGGTGAAGGTGGACTCCCAGCCCATCGGTGCGCCGACCACATTGCCCACGGATCCCTTGCCCAGTACGGCGTACGACACCACACCCGGATCCGAAGGCCTGGCGGCAGCGGCCGGCGCCAGGGCCAGGGCCGCGGTGACGCAGGCTGTGAACCAGATCGGGCGCGCAGTCATGGCTTCGATGATGCCAGTTGCGGCCCTCTTGTCAGCCGGTCAACCGGGCGGTGGCCCCGGCATCGACCGGCAGGACCGTGCCGGTGATGTGGGTGCTGTCCGGGTGTGCCAGGAACATGACCGCGCGCGTGATCTCCGCGGGCTTCAGGAAGGGCACCGGCTGCAGGTGCAACGACGCGAACACCGATTCCACGTCGGCGAGCGTCGGCTGATCCAGATCGGGGCGCATGGCGCCGAACAACGCGTCGTTGAAGGTCATCGGGGTTTCGACGTTGCCGGGCGCCACCGCGTTGACGGTGATTCCGTGTCCGGCCAGGTCGTGCGCGGCGACCTTGGTCAATCCGATGACGCCCCACTTCGAGGCGGCATACGCGGCCTGCGCGAAATTTCCGCTGCGGCCCAGCATCGAGGACACCGTGACGATCCGGCCGAATCCGCGCGCGATCATCCCCGGCGCCACCGCGGCGATCGTGTTGAACGTGCCGGTGAGGTTGGACCCGATCACTTCATCCCACTGTGCCGACGGGACGTCGGGCAGCATCGCGATCGCACTGACGCCGGCATTGGTGACGGCGATGTCCAGGCGCCCCAACTCCGATTCGACGCGAGCGACGAACTGCTCCAGCGCACCACGGTCGGCCGTCGAGAGTTTCGCTGTGATACAACGTCTTCCGGTTGCCTCGACCAGCTCGGCGGTGGTGGCCAGATCCGCTTCGGTCGCCAACGGATAGGCGATCTGGTCGTTGTTCTCGCAGCGGTCGCAGATGGCGATATCCGCACCCGCCTCGGCAAGTGCCACCGCGTGCGATCGGCCCATTCCCCTTGCCCCGCCGGTGATCAGCGCAACGAGGCCGTCAAAGTCACCCATAAAGCTCCTATCTCAGTTCGGTTTGCCGGTGACCACGCAGTGGGTCCGGGTGTAGATGGTGGGCATGCACAGATTGCAGTGTGTGCAGCCTGATTTCGTGGTGTTGTCGGCCTGGATGCGGCCCAGCAGGTCCGGTTCGGCCAGCAGGGCCCGGCCCATCGCCACGAACTCGAACCCTTCGGCCATGGCCAAATCCATGGTGTCGCGGTTGGTGATGCCGCCCAGCAGGATCAGCGGCATCGACAGTTCGGCCCGGAACTGGCGGGCCTGCTCGAGCAGGAACGCCTCCCGGTACGGGTATTCGCGGAAGAACTTGTGTCCGCTCATCCGGATGCCCCACCGCAGCGGCGGTTTGAAGTTCGCGGCGAACTCTTTGACCGGGGCATCCCCGCGGAACAGGTACATCGGGTTCACGAGCGAGCTGCCCGCGGTCAACTCCAGGGCATCGAGGTTGCCGTCTTCTTGCAGCCACTTCGCGGTCTGCAGCGACTCCTCGAGCGGGATGCCGCCGCGCACGCCGTCGGTCATGGTGAGTTTGGCGATCACCGCGATCTGATTCCCCACGGCCTCGCGTACGGCGGCCACGGTGCCGCGGGCCACCTTGGCCCGGTTGGCCAGCGAGCCGCCGAACTCGTCGCGGCGCTTATTGATCAACGGGCTCAAAAAGGAGCTGGCGAAGTAGTTGTGGCCCAAATGGACTTCCACGGCGTCGAACCCGGCTTCGATCGCGAGTGTGGCGGCGTTCGCGTGCGCGGCCATCACCGCGTCGATGTCGGCGCGGGTGGCTTTCTTGGCGAAGCGCATCGACAGCGGGTTGAAGAACCGCACCGGGGCCAGCGCTGTGGCTTTGTTGGTGCGGGGGTTGGCGACCGGGCCGGCGTGCCCGATCTGCGCGCTGATCGCCGCCCCCTCGCCGTGCACCGCATCAGTGAGTCTGCGCAGCCCGGGCACGGCCTCGGGACGCATCCACAACTGCCACCCATCGGTACGCCCACCCGGGGACACCGCGCAATAGGCGACCGTGGTCATCCCCACCCCACCGGCGGCCGGCAGCCGGTGATACCGGATCAGATCATCGGTGACCAGCGCATCCGGGGTCGCCGCCTCGAACGTCGCGGCCTTGATCACCCGATTCCGCAACGTGATCGGACCGAGCTTGGCCGGCTGGAATGGGTCGGGTGTCATGCTTTCGGTAATCCTCTCGGCAAATCTCGATGCGACAACATCTTTCACGGCTTCGCTCCGTGCTGCGTGGCGGTTCCCGGTGGAATCTGGAACGGGTCGGCGGCTTGCCCCGACAGGTTGGAGAGTGCGCCCATCAGGAAATCCGGTGGATCGACGATCTCGGACAAGCGCGGCATGTTGGGGTCGAGTCGCGATGTGGTGAGCAGGTTTTCGCCGAGCCGCCGGAGGGTGAGGTCGAACGTCGAGTAGACGTTGAGATAGTCGCCGCGAACGGCGTTGCGCAGGTACTTCTGGGCGAACGGGAACGTGGGCAGGATTTCCAGATCGTGGATGAAGTCGTCGGCGTTGTCGTTGAGGGCTTTGATGAGTGGGTAGGTGTCCCTGAGGTCGGCGGCGAGGTCTACTTTTGTCTGCGACACAACGCGTTCGGCGGTCGAGGCGAGTCTGCGCAGTGCCTCGAACGCCGCGACGATGTTGGTGCGATTTCGGTTCAGCACGTCGAGTGCGGCGGGCAGCGTCTGCAGCGTCCGCCCCAGTGCGTCGGCGCCCCGCGCCAATGCGGCCGCCGTGCGGTCGATACCTTCCGCCACCGAGATGATGGTGGACGTCTGCGCATCGAGGAACCTGGTCAGTTCGGCCAGCTTCGCCACCAATCCGGGGAACGTCGCCGCGTGTCCAACCACTGCGGCATACGCCGCGTCTGTAATGTCCTGCAGGGAGCCGAGATTGCCGTTGTTAACGATGACGCCGAGCGCGCCCAGGACCTCTTCGGTGGTGGGAAAGTGACCCGTCCGACCGAGTCGGATGTGGGCGCCATCCGCCAGTCTGGCGGGCGCCGGCCGGTCAGTCGGACGTATCAGTTCGACGTGCTGGGAACCCAGCAGCGACGTTTGTCCCACTGCCGCCGAGACGTTCGCGGGTAGTTCCACCTGGCGGTCCAGCGAAAGACGAACGGCCGCATACACCGTGCTGCCGGCCCGTTGCATGACGGCGACCCCGGAGACGCTTCCCACGGTGACGTCCCCGACCTTGACCGGCGAATTCTGCGGTAGGCCGACGACGTTGTCCAGCTCGACGGTCACCTCGAACGACCCGGGGCCGTGCCCGGCCGTGCCCGGCAACGCAAGCGAATTCAGACCGTCGAACTGACAGCCCGATACGACAACGGCAAGGCAGGCCAGGATCGCGACGCCGCGCAACCCAAGGCGTCGGTCACCCATTCTCCGAGCACCGCCCCTTCGATGGATCGGGCGCTCCGCCGATGGGAATGATGATGTCGCTGCCGGCCGGGCCGCTGAGCTTGATCTTGCTGGAGCAGAAGAAGATGTTGAAGAACGCACCATATGCGCCAAGTGAATTGAGCCGCAGGTAGCTGTCGGCGAGAGGCTCGATGGCGGCGTTGACTTCGGCCTTGCGCTCGTAGACCCGCTGCGCGAAGGGACGCACATTTTCGATGACACCCTGGACCGGTCGCCGCGAACGGTCGAGCATCTGGGTCAATTCGTCCGATGATGCGGCGAGCGGCGCGATGGCGCCGGCAAGGGTGTCGCGGTCCTGCGCCAGACCCGTCAGCAGGTTCTGCAGCGTGTCGACACTGGTGCTGAACTGCCGGCTCTTCGAATCCACGGTGCCGAGAACGGTGTCGAGGTTGCCGACGACATCACCGATGAGCTGATCACGCCCGGAGACGTTCTGCGTGAAGTTGCCTGTCGTCGAAAGCAGTTGCGACACAGTACCACCCTGGCCCTGCAGCAGATCGATGACGGCGGCGGTAATGGCGTTGATCTTTTCTCCGTCGAGGCCCTTGAGCACGGGGCGCAGTCCGCCGAGGAGCGCGTCGAGGTCGACCGCGGGCTGGGTATTGCTCAGCGGGATGGTCGCCCCGGCCGCCAGCACATGCAATTCCCCTGCGGCAAAGGCCAATTCGAGATAACGGTCGCCCGTCAGGTTCAGGTAGCGGATGACGGCCCTGGTCGACGTGTACAGGCGGTAGCGCGAATCAACGCTGAACAGGACGTCGACGGTGTTGTCGGGGCGCAGCGACACCCGGTCGACCTTGCCCACCGGCAACCCGGCCATCCGCACGTCCTGCCCGGCTTTCAGGCGTGAGGCATCGGCGAATTGGGCGTGATACCGCTCGCCCGCCCCGAACCGGAACTGGCCGAACACCACCACGAGCGCGGCGGCGACCAACAGCATCACCACGGTGAACGCAGTCGCCTTCGCCCCGGCAGTCATCGCAACTCCTTAATTAGTGATCCAGTGGTACACTAATTACCGGGATCGCGTCAATGACATCGCCGAGGATCGGGTGCTGTGATGATGGACCCGTGAGCAGTCAGTCAGGTCCGGGTCGGCCGCGGGACGCGAGTATCGACGACCGCGTACTCACCGCGACCCGGGAGCTCCTGTCGGAGGTCGGGTTTCAGGAATTGAGCATGCGGCTCGTCGCGCAGCGCTCCGGCGTCACGCGCGCCAGCCTGGCGCGACGCTGGCCGTCGAAGGCCGCGTTGGTCATCGACGCAGTGATGGGCGTGGCACCCGACCTGACGCCGTTTGATGGAACCGATGTCTACGGCTGGATAGATTTCGTCGTCCGGGGCAGCCGTGCCCTGTTCAACCGCCCCGATATGAAGGCTGCGGCACCCGACCTGACCCAGGCTCTGGTCGAAGACAAACAGCTGGGGCGATCGCTGTGGAATCGGTTCACGGGACCGGCGGTCGAACTGTTCGCCGACGACGTCGGAGCACAGACCGCCGAGGAGCGGCGCAGTGCGGAACTGGACGCGCGCGCCGTCCTGATCATGGCGGCGGGTGCCGCCATGTACGTGTCGACCATCGCCGCCGACGACGACTCCACCGAGCTCGAGGAACGGATCGTCGAACTGCTGACCACGGGCTATCGAGCAGTGGCCGCGAACCGCCTGGCGCCCGACGGACAGGCCTAGCGCAGACGACAGGCCGCACCCTGAGCGGGCGCGGCCTGTCGTGTGATGCGGGACTGGTTGGGTCAGCGACCCGGCTGGGTGGGGCCAGGCTGGCCCGGCGCTTGCGGTCCGGAACCACCGGGGCCCTGACCACCGGGGCCACCTGGGCCCTGCCAGCCGGGACCGTTGGGTCCCTGCCAGCCCGGACCACCCGGGAACATCGGGTGCCACATGCCGCCGCCGCGCGGTCCGTGACCCTCGCGGAACTCGGCGGTGTCCTGCCCGCGGTGGTGCTTGTGCCAGCCGTGGTGACCGCCGCCGGAATGCGCGCCGAGGACGAAGCCCGAGAAGAAGATCGTCGTGACGATGAAGACGATGCCCGCGACGATGCCGACCCAGGCCAGCACCTTGTTCAGCGTGCTGGGCTTGCGCTCGGCGGGCGGCGCAGCCACTGCGGTGGCCGTTGCTACGGGCGGGAACGAGTCCGTCGGGGTGTCCGGCGTCTCTGGCGTTTGGTTAGGGGTTTCCTCACTCATGTCATCGATGATCCGTCCATCAACCACTGCGGTGGCTAGGTTGCGCATAAGAATCAGCTATGAGGCGCGCGGCGCGGTAGCGTGGCCTGTGTAGCGGAGCATCGGCCGGGCTTTGGGGGCCGGCCGACGCTCCGATATCAGAACGCGGCAGAAAAGGTGAGATGTCCAGAACCACCCTGCGCGCCGCGGTCCTCGCGTGCGGCACCGCGTTGCTCCTGACCCTCACCCCGGCGTGCGCGAAGCAGACCGCCGTGCTGACGGGCCCGGCTCCGACGGCGTCGCCCACGGCTGCCTCCCACACCCAAGCGCCGGCACCGACGACCAAGAGCAAGTCCGGGCTGCCCGTCTGCCAGCTGTCGTCGCTGCCACCCGAGACCACCACCACGGTCGACCTGATCCACCGCGGCGGGCCGTTCCCCTATTCACGCGACGGCATCGTGTTCGGCAACTTCGAGCGCCGGCTGCCGAACCAGCAGCGCGGCTACTACCACGAGTACACGGTGCCCACGCCGGGCGCGAAGACGCGCGGCACCCGACGGGTCATCACCGGCGGCGAGCCGCCGACCAACCCACCGGAGTTCTACTACACCGGCGACCACTACGAGACGTTCTGCCAGATCGGAGGAGCGTGAAGACGTTCACCGTGCGGGGTACGCGGATCCATTCCCGCGCAGACCTTTTCACCGAGCTGGGGCACGCCGTCAACGGCAGCGGCGGCTACTTCGGCAGCAATCTGGACGCGCTGGCCGACTGCCTCGGCGGCGGCTTCGGCACGCCGGACGACGAGCCGTTCCGCTTCGTGCTGACCGACAGTTCAAAAGCCAAGAAGGCGTTGGATTCTCACACCTGGAGCGGACTGCTCGAGGTGTTCGACAGCGCCGGCGTCGACCTGGTGCTGCGCTGACAACAGCGCCTAGGGCTTGACCGGATTCACCGCGAACTGGATGACGCGGTAGGGCGCGGTATCGCGCGGCGTGGTGTTCCACTGGCTGACCAGGATGCGCAGTTCATCGAGCGTCGAGCCCGGCGAGATGTAGCCGCCGTACGGCTGTGCCAGCTGATTGTCTTGCGGCTCAGGCAGTTCGTCGGCCTGCTCGGGCCAGCCGCCGGCCACGACGACCGTCGTCACCGGCGCGGTGCCGAGTTCCGTCGGCGTGTTCGCGACGCGGACCTCCATGTTGCCGGTGCTGCTGTTGAAGTACGACAGCACGGTCTTGCCGTCGACCTGCTTCATGCTCATCTCGCCGATCAGGTCGCGCCACAACGGAGTTGGCGGTTTGCCCCAGCCCGCTGCGGCAGACCAGCCCTGCCAGCTGGATCGGTCCGTGAACGCCTGCGGCGTGGCCCGGTAGAGGTAGGCCGGGCTGCTGCGGTCGAAGTTGTTGGCGACCAGGTAGACCCAGCCGCGCGGTGAGTCCGCGGTGGGCACCGGGTCGTAGTAGCCCGTGATCTGACTCTGCGCTCCCCCGGCATAGCCGGCCGGTCGCACCGAACCCGGCACGGTCGGCCATGCGCCGCGCGCCGGGTCGGCCTTGACCAGTCGCGAACTCGCCGGTCTGAGGTCGCGCGTGGTGGTGATCAGCAGGTAGTTCTCCCGGTTGATGTTCACCACACCGGCCGGAAGTTGCGAGGTGCCAGGAACTTTGGCGTCGGCGAGCAGCGGCTTGTCGATGCCCATGACGCCGCGGTACCGCAGGCCGTCCGGTGAGTTGATGGAGTCGGTCTCGACATGCAGTGCGACGGGCGCATACCAGCCGCCGAATCCGACGCCCTGCCCCGCGAAGCTGTCGCCACAGATCTGCAGGATGCCGCTCGGGAACTCCATGAATTCACAGAGATCCGTCGCACCGATGCCGTAATCGGCTGTCGGCGTGCCGGTTCCGGCCACCGGACCGATGCGTGTCACCTGCCCGACGGCCAGCGGTTTGAGCACCGGAGTCGGTACCGGCGCAGGCGGATCCGCCTGCGCCGCCGGCACCCCCATGCCGAACCCGAGCACCAGCGCCCCGACCGACGCTGCCCCCGCCCGCAAGATCAGCGCGTGGCGAGCAGCTCGGCGATCTGAACAGTGTTGAGCGCCGCGCCCTTTCGCAGGTTGTCGCCCGAGACGAACAGTGCGAGGCCACGACCGTCGGGCACGCCCGGGTCCTGGCGGATGCGGCCGACCAGCGAGTCGTCGGCGCCGGCGGCGGCCAGCGGCGTCGGCACGTCGACCAGCGAGACGCCGGCCGCGTCGGCCAGCAGCTCACGGGCCCGCTCAACCGAGAGCGGCTGCGCGAATTCGGCATTGATCGACAGCGAGTGTCCGGTGAAGACCGGCACGCGCACGCAGGTGCCACTCACAGCCAGCTCCGGGATACCGAGAATCTTGCGGCTCTCGTTGCGCAGCTTCTGGTCCTCGTCGGTCTCGCCCGAGCCGTCGTCGACGAGCGAGCCGGCCAGCGGGATGACGTTGAAGGCAATGGGCGCAACGTATTTCACCGGTGCCGGGTATTCCAGCGCCGAGCCGTCGTGCACCAGCTGCTCGGCACCGCCGATGACGGCGCGGGCCTGGGATGCCAGTTCGTCGACGCCGGCGAGCCCGGATCCGGATACGGCCTGGTAGCTCGACACGATGAGGCGGGTCAGGCCGGCCTCGTCGTGCAGAGGCTTGAGCACCGGCATGGCGGCCATCGTGGTGCAGTTCGGGTTGGCGATGATGCCCTTGGCGAGCTGCTTGCCGCGGACGTCGCGTTCGAAGTTGACCTCCGAAACCACCAGCGGCACATCGGGATCCTTGCGCCACGCCGACGAGTTGTCGATCACCGTCACGCCGGCGGCGGCAAAGCGCGGGGCCTGCACGCGCGACATGGTCGCGCCGGCGGAGAACAGGGCGATGTCCAGACCCGACGGGTCGGCGGTCTCGCTGTTCTCGACCTCGATCTCCTGGCCGCGGAACGTCAGCTTCTTGCCCTCGGACCGCGCCGAGGCGAAGAACCGCACCGAGGTCGCCGGAAAGTCGCGCTCTTCGAGAAGCTTGCGCATGACCTGGCCGACCTGACCGGTCGCACCCACCACACCGATGTTCACCATGACTAGCGCCCCGTTCCGCCGTACACCACGGCGGCCTCTTCGCTGGCGAAGCCGAAGGCCTCGTGCAGCGCCGAGACGGCGGTGTCCAGCTCGGTGTCCTTGACCAGCACCGAGATTCGAATCTCGGAGGTCGAGATCAGGTCGATGTTGACGCCGACCTCGGCCAGCGTCTCGCAGAACTTGGCGGTGACGCCGGGGTGGCTGCGCATACCGGCGCCGACCAGCGACACCTTGCCAATGTGATCGTCGTACAGGACCTGCGAGAAACCGATCTCGTCCTTGAGTGACGTCAGCTTCTCGACGGCGCCCGGGCCGTTCTCGCGCGAACAGGTGAAGGTGATGTCGGTCTTGCCGTCCTCCACCTTCGAGATGTTCTGCAGCACCATGTCGATGTTGACATCGGCGTCGGCGACCGCGCGGAACACCTTGGCGGCATAGCCCGGTACGTCGGGCACGCCGACGACGGTGACCTTCGCCTCGCTGCGGTCGTGCGCGACTCCGGTGAGGATGGCGTCTTCCATGGGGATGTCCTCGATCGATCCTTTGACGATGGTGCCGGTCTTGTTGGAGTACGAGGACCGGACGTGAATCGGAACGTTGTAGCGACGGGCGTATTCCACGCAGCGCAGCATCAACACTTTGGCTCCGCAGGCCGCCATCTCCAGCATCTCCTCGAAGGAGACGGTGTCCAGATGACGGGCATTGGGGACGATGCGCGGATCAGCGGTGAAGATGCCGTCCACGTCGGTGTAAATCTCGCAGACGTCGGCGTTCAGCGCGGCGGCCAGCGCCACGGCGGTGGTGTCCGAACCACCACGGCCCAGCGTGGTGACGTCCTTGCTGTCCTGGCTGACCCCCTGGAAGCCGGCGACCAGCACGATCAGGCCCTCGTCGAGGGCGTCGCGCAGACGGCCCGGGGTGACGTCGATGATCTTGGCGTTGCCGTGCGTGCCGGTGGTGATCACGCCGGCCTGCGAGCCGGTGAACGACCGGGCCTGCGCGCCGAGGGACTCGATGGCCATGGCGACCAGCGCGTTCGAGATGCGCTCACCCGCGGTGAGCAGCATGTCCATCTCCCGGGCCGGTGGCGCCGGGGAGACCTGGCGGGCCAGATCCAGCAGATCATCGGTGGTGTCGCCCATGGCAGAGACCACGACGACGACGTCATTGCCGGCCTTCTTGGTTTCGACGATTCGCTCGGCGACTCGACGGATTCGCTCGGCGTCCGACACCGAGGATCCGCCGTACTTCTGGACGACGAGCGCCACTGTTCGCGTTTCCTTCTCTGAATTGGCAGCAAGCATTCGCATCAATGCTGCTCCAAGGATAAGGGAGGGGTGAACCCGATTTTGTTGCCCGGTCACCTGCCGGACCTGCAAGGCGGGAGACGTTCGTCACTCCCGCCCGATCAGAAGATGTCGGTGAGCTTCCGCTGTGCCGGGCAGGCGTCGGTCAGCGCCTTCATCTGTTCGGTGATCTGCGCGTTGATCGCCGACAGCTGGTAGGCCTCGGTCGGCGCGGGGGCGCCGGGCGCCCGGCCCTGGGCGGCGATCCGGTAGGCGTCCAGCGCCGAGGCGAACTGCGAGGCCAGCGTCGCCAATTGCACGGCGTTGGCGGCAACCTTGTCGCCGGTGACCTTCTGCGCCCGCTCGGCCATACCGTCGGCCCAGGCCCGGTAGGCCGTCTCCTCGGCGATGGTCGGGACGCCATTGTTGTTCTTGTCGATCTTCGACTCGATCTGCACGGCCTGCGCCTTGTTGTAGTCGAGCATGTCGCGCACCGGTTTGCACTCCGGCGTCGGCCCACGGAACTCGGTCTGCCACACCACGAGGCCGATGACGACGGCGAGCGCGACCGCGATGCCGATCTTCCAGCTGCGGTCCAGGCTCAACAACCATCTCGTCAACACGGTCGAACTGTATCGGCACAGCTGGCACCACGCCCATTACACCTGGCCAGGACGTTGTCACCCGACAGCCCGACCTCGTTTTGGCGATCTACCGGACCGGAGTAAACTCGCCAGTGATGTATAGCGCGCGGGTGCTCCTCCTCGGACGCCGCGACGGGGTCTGATCCGACCGGCCTCCCGTCGCGGGGGTTTGAGATGCGCCGGTCCTGACCTTCTTCTAGGTCCCATCAAGACAGACCGGAGCAAAAAACCGTGACCACCTACTCTCCCGATTCTTCTGCCGACTCCTTCTCGTCGGTACGCGCCATCACCACCCCGTCCGGCCCACGCCGTGAGGGCCAGCCGTCCTGGAACACCCAGCGCAATTCCGCGATGCCGGTCAACCGGTACCGCAGCTTCGCCGACGAGGTCGAGAAGATCTCCCTGCCCGACCGCACGTGGCCCGACAAGGTCGCCACGGTGGCGCCCGGCTGGTGTGCGGTCGACCTGCGCGACGGCAACCAGGCCCTGATCGATCCGATGAGCCCGGAGCGCAAGCGCCGGATGTTCGACCTGCTGGTCCGCATGGGCTACAAGGAGATCGAGGTCGGCTTCCCGTCGGCCAGCCAGACCGACTTCGACTTCGTCCGCGAGATCATCGAGCAGGGCGCGATCCCCGACGACGTCACCATCCAGGTGCTGACGCAGTGCCGGCCGGAGCTGATCGAGCGCACCTTCGAGGCCTGCAACGGCGCGCCGCGCGTGATCGTGCACTTCTACAACTCGACGTCGATCCTGCAGCGCCGCGTGGTGTTCCGCGCCGACCGCGAGGCCGTCAAAAAGATCGCCACCGACGGCGCGAAGCTGTGCGTCGAAGAGGCCAAGAAGTACCCCGGCACGCTGTGGCGCTTCGAGTACTCTCCCGAGTCCTACACCGGCACCGAGCTGGAGTACGCCGTCGAGGTGTGCAACGCGGTCGCCGAGGTCGTACAGCCCACGCCGGACTGGCCGCTGATCGTGAACCTGCCGGCGACCGTCGAGATGGCGACGCCGAACGTCTACGCCGACTCGATCGAGTGGATGAACCGGCACCTGACGCCGCGCGACTCGATCATCCTGAGCCTGCACCCGCACAACGACCGCGGCGAGGGCGTCGCAGCCGCCGAGCTGGGCTACCTGGCCGGCGCCGACCGCATCGAGGGCTGCCTGTTCGGCAACGGTGAGCGCACCGGCAACGTCTGCCTGGTGACGCTGGGCCTGAACCTGTTCAGCCGCGGTGTCGACCCGCAGATCGACTTCTCCAACATCGACGAGATCCGTCGCACCGTCGAGTACTGCAACCAGCTGCCCGTCGCCGAGCGCCACCCCTACGGCGGCGACCTGGTCTACACGGCGTTCTCCGGCAGCCACCAGGACGCCATCAACAAGGGCCTGGACCAGATGAAGGTCGACGCAGATGCCGCCGACGCCGACGTCGACGACATCCTGTGGCAGGTGCCGTACCTGCCCATCGATCCGAAGGACGTCGGCCGCACGTACGAGGCCGTCATCCGCGTGAACTCGCAGTCCGGCAAGGGCGGCGTCGCCTACATCATGAAGGCCGATCACGGCTTGGTGCTGCCGCGCCGACTGCAGATGGAGTTCAGCCAGGCCATCCAGAAGATCACCGACGGTGAAGGCGGCGAGGTCTCCCCGAAGGAGATGTGGGACGTCTTCAATGAGGAGTACCTGGCGCCCATCACCCCGCTGGAGCGCATGCGGCAGCGCGTCGACGCGTCCGAAGAGGACGGCGGCACCGACACCATCACCGCCATCGTGAAGATCGACGGCGAGGAGCGCGAGATCGTCGGCGCCGGCAACGGCCCGCTGGCGGCCTTCACCGACGCACTGGGTGCCGTCGGCTTCCACGTCAACGTCCTGGACTACTCCGAGCACGCCATGTCGGCCGGTGAAGAGGCGCAGGCCGCGGCCTACGTCGAGGCGTCGATCGGCGGCAAGACGGTGTGGGGCGTCGGCATCGCGCCGTCGATCACCACGGCGTCGCTGCGGGCCGTCGTCTCGGCGGTGAACCGGGCCGCGCGCGGCTAGCCGCAGCCCGTCAGCTCGGCGCGCCGGGTTCGCCGGACACCCGGAGCACCCGGGCGCACCAGCTGACGGCCTGTTCCGCAAAGTCTTGTGCGGTAACGGTTTTGGTCTCGTCGAGCAGCCGTTCGTTGACCAGCGTGGCGACGCCGCCGACACAGAACAGCGCCGCGTCGAAGCTCTCTCGATCGGCGTCGCGGTCGGGCTGCAGCAACTCCAGGATGGCGGCAGCCACCCGGTGTTGCGCCATCCGGATGTGCTCGGAGACCGATTCGATGTGCCGGGCGTCGGTCAGGAAGATCCGAACGGCCAGCGGGTCGCTCTCGGCATGCTCGATGAACCCGGCCAGACCCAGCGTCAGTCGCGTCTGGACCGTCGCCGACTCGGGCGCACTGCCCCCGGCCAGCATCGCGGCGAAAGGCCCCTCCAACACGTCGTCGATGACGGCGCCGATCAGCGCACCGAGGCCGGCAAACTGCTCGTAGAAGTAGCGGTCCGTGAGCTTGGCGCGGGCCGAGACCGCCCGGACGCTCAGTGCCGACAGCCCACCTTCACGCCACAACGACTCGGCCGCGTCCAGTAGCAACCGCCGTCGATCGGCCCGTCGCTCCTCCGCTGACCTGCCGGAGTACCTGCGCTGCGGCGCGGCGCCTGAACCGGTGCCCGATCCGTCGTCAGCCATCTGGCGCAACCTCCCCCTCCGACTGCCACATGATGTCAAAATCCGAAGAAGAAGACGGACTCCCGTTTGAAACGCGGTCTTCTGGCAATATTACCGACGAGTAAGGTTCAGGGTTCATCTACATAGTGGGGTGGAACATGGCAGCACAGCTCGCCGAGCAGGTCACCGTGGTGGCCGCGGCCGGAACCGAAGGCGGAGGCGCTGCCCTCGACCAGGTTCTCGGGATGTCCATCGCAACCGGCATCATCACGGCCGGTCTGTTGTGGATCGGCTATCTGCACCGGCAACGCCGCATCACCTGGCTGAAAGACCTGGCCGACAAGGTCGGCAACAAGATGAACCGGCCCGGCTGGGTGGCGCTGCCCTCGCTGCTGTTCACCTCGACCATCATCTGCGCGATGTTCGGCTTCATCTGGGACGTCAGCCTGCACATCGGCAAGGGCCGCGACGCCGGCCCGCTGGCCAACCCGGCCCACTACTTCATCCTCGTCGGTCTGTTCCTGCTGTTCATCGCGGGCTCGCTGTCGATCATCCTGCCGTACGACAAGCCCGGCCCGGCCGCCATCAAGATCACCAAAACCTGGTACGCGCCGGTCGGCGGCGTGCTGATGGCCGGTTGCGGTCTGTACGCGCTCATCGGTTTTCCGCTCGACGACATCTGGCACCGCATCTTCGGCCAGGACGTCACGCTCTGGGGCCCAACACATTTGATGCTCATCGGCGGCGCCGGACTTTCCCTGGTCGCCACGCTGCTGCTCGAGCGCGAGGGCGATATCGCGATGGGCGCCGACGCCCCGGCCGCCCGCAGCAAGGTGCTGCCGTACCTGGCCTTCGGCGGTCTGGTGATCGGCCTGTCGGTGTTCCCGGTCGAATACGACTTCGGCGTCGAACAGTTCCGGCTGGTGCTGCACCCCATGCTGATCGCCGCCGCCGCGGCCATGTCGCTGGTGGCAACCCGGCTGACGCTCGGACGGTTCGCCACCTTCGGCGCCATCGCATTCTCCTGGTTCATCCGGGGCCTCGTCATCCTGGCGGTCGGGCCGATTCTCGGCTCTCCGTACAGCTGGTTCGCGCTCTACCTCGGCTCGGCCGTCGTCGTGGAACTGATCGGGCTGACGCCCCTCGCCAACCGCCCGATCCTGTTCGGTGCGGTGGCCGGCCTGGGCGTGGGCACTGTCGGCATGTGGCTGGAATCGTTCTGGATCGACGCCATGTACCGCACCCCGTGGCCGAGCAGCATGTGGGGTGAGGCGCTGACGATGTCGACGCCCGTCGCCATCGGTATGGGCATGTGCGGCGCGTTGCTTGCTCTGGTACTCACCGGCCAGCGCCTGCCCGCACGTCCCGTCGGCATCGGCATCGTGACCGCGACGGTCCTGGTCATCGGCGTGGCCGTGGCCAACGGCCTCAACGTCACCGTGCCGGAGCACGCCCGCGCACAGATCACCCTCACCGATGCACCGAGCCCGGCCGGTGAGCGCCTCGTGAACGCCGACATCCAGATCACGCCGACCAACCTCGTCAGCGACGACCCGGAGTGGGTGACGCTGATGGCGTGGCAGGGCAAGCTCGCCAATGAGCGCGGCCTGGTCGTCGACCACCTGCAGCAGGTGGGTCCGGGCCACTACCGGTCCACCCGGCCGATCCCGGTCTGGGGCACGTGGAAGACGGTGCTGCGCGTGCAGGATGGCCGGACGATGGCCGCGGTCCCGGTGTATCTGCCGGCCGACCCCGGTATCGGTGCCGAGGAAACGCCCGCGATCTCGACGACCCGCGACTTCATGGAGGAGATCAAGGTCCTGCAGCGGGAACGCAACCTCGACGTGCCGTCGTGGCTGTACCCCGCGGCGTCGCTGATCGTGCTGGTCTGCTCGCTGATCCTGATCGCCCTGCTGAGTTGGGGTGCGGGACGGATCAATTCGCGCGAACAGTTCAGCGCCACCGAGACCAGGGAACCCGTCGGACAGCCGTGACCTATCTTGCCGATCACTCGCTATTGTTGGCACTGCCGGCGTTCGCTCCCGCTTTCGTCGTGGCCGGGGTCGTGGCCTGGGTGGCCATGAAAGACCGGCGCGCCGGCTCCGACGGTGACGAAACCGATTCGGAGACAACAGGTTCAACCGATGAGGACGGTTCCGCGTGACCTTTGTGAAGACCTTCGCCGTGGCCGGCGCTGTTGCCGTGGCACTCGCGGGCTGCGGTGGCAACGACAAGTCGACCGGCAACTCACCGAGTTCCACCGCAAGTGCCACACCGCAGTTCAGCAACCAGCAGGCCCCGCCGGCGCGCGTCTACATCGACGTGACCATCGCCGGCGGCACCGCCACGCCACTCAACCAGCAGGTGCAGGCCAAACTCGGCGAGCCGATCATCCTGCGGGTCAACAGTGACGCCGCCGACCAGCTGCATGTGCACTCGAGTCCCGAGCACACCTTCGACATCAAGCCGGCGAAGGATCAGCAGTTCCAGTTCACGGTGAGCGTGCCGGGCAAGGTCGATGTCGAGCTGCACCACCTGGACAAGACGGTCGCCACGATCACGGTGCAGTGACCTCTTCGGTCCTCGCGCACGGGCTGGGCGGATCGACTGATCTGCCCATCCCCGTGACGTACGCCCTGATCGGCGCGGCATGGGCGTTGACCTTCACCTTCGCGGTGGTGGCACTGGCGTGGCGCAAGCCGCGGTTCGATCCGCAGACGCCGGGACGCCCGTTGCCGCGCTGGGTGACGACGGCCGTCGACGCGCCCGCCACGCGCTGGACGGTCGGGCTGCTGGCTCTGGCGTTCGCGGTGTGGGTCGCGGTGGCGTCCATCGTCGCGCCTGCCGAATCCGGCAACCCGCTGCCGGGCGTGTTCTACGTACTGCTGTGGGTCGGAATCGTCGCGCTGTCAGTGCTTTTGGGCCCAGTGTGGCGGGTGTTGTCGCCGGTGCGGACCATCGCCCGACTGCTGCGGCTGAGCCGGGACGCGTATCCCGCGCGGCTCGGCTATTGGCCGGCGGCGGCCGGGCTCTTCGCGTTCGTCTGGCTCGAGCTGGCCAGCCCTGACCCGGGTTCGGTTGGCGCCGTGCGTATCTGGCTGCTGGTCTATCTCTGTGTGACGCTGACCGGGGCGGTCGTGTGCGGCACCCGGTGGTGCTCGCATGCCGACCCGTTCGAGGTGTACAGCGTGGTGGCGTCACGGTGTGCGCCGGTGCGGCGCAACGCCGATGGGCAGATCGCCATCGGCAATCCGTTCAATCACCTACCCACACTGCCGGTCCGGCCGGCCACGGTGACGGTGCTCGCGGTGCTGCTGGGCTCGACGGCCTTCGACAGTTTCTCGGCGACGCCGACATGGCGGGGGTTCGTCGAAGCGCACGCGCACGGCGGCTGGCAGGTCACCGCGATGAAAACCCTTGGGCTGGCGGTGTTTGTCACGACGGTCGCGCTGTCGTTCAGCCTCGCTGCCCGCGCCACCGGCGGCGTGGACCGCGCGCGGCGCCGGGAGCTGCCCGGTTTGATGGCGCACTCCCTCATCCCGATCGTCATCGGCTACGTGTTCGCGCATTACCTGACCTATCTCGTCGAGAAGGGTCAGCAGACCGTCTTCCAGCTCCTGGGCCTGCACGATGCGCAGGTGTATTACGTGCTGTCCATGCACCCGTCGGTGCTGGCCACGACGAAGGTGTTGTTCGTGGTGGCGGGGCACATCGCGGGCGTCGTCGCCGCACACGACTGCGCGCTGCGCGTACTGCCCAAGCGCCATCAGCTCACCGGGCAGCTCGCGATGATGCTGGTGATGGTCGGCTACACGTTCACGGGGCTGTACCTGCTCTTCGGCGGTTGACGCCTGAAACCTTGACATCGCCGGGGCGCGGCACAAAACTGAGGACACACGTCATCAGATGGAGGTGGCATGACAGCCACAGTGCCCGCGGAACCCACGCTCAAGCAGTTGCACGGCCGCGCCTTCGCGTCGCTGTACGACGAAATGGACTACCAGGTCGCACGCATCGACGGCACCCTGCCACCCGAGCTGACCGGCACGCTGTTCCGCATCGGCCCCGGCAAGTTCGAGGTCGGCGACACCGTGCTCAAGACCATGTTCGACGCCGACGGCATGGTGTCCCGTTTCGTCCTCGACGGGAAGTCCGTGCGTTTCACCAACCGCTATGTGCGCACCAAGCAGTACCGCAGCGGCGATGTGATGAGCCAGCGCGGCATCACCACCAACGCCCCGACCCTGCGCGGCAACCTGCTGCCGCCGGCCAACACCGGCAACACCAACATGGCCACGATCTGCGGCGAACTCCTGGCCATGTGGGAGGGCGGCCCGCCGTACCAGATCGATCCGGACTCACTGGACACGTTGGGCTACAAGCGCTTCGACGGTGACCGCCTCGGCTATCTCGGCTCCTTCTCCGCCCACCCGAAATGGGATCCGCACACCGGCGACGTCTACAACTTCGGCCTCGACCTGCTGCCCACGCCGCGACTGCGGTGCTTCAAGGTGGACCGCGCCGGCCGGAGCCACCAGATCAGCTCACTGAAGTTGTGGGACATGGTGTGGAACCACGACTTCGCCCTCACCGAGAACCACATGGTGTTCGTGCTGGATCCGTTGCGCCCCAACATTCCGACGCTGCTGCGAACCCGATCGCTCGCGAAGGCCCTCGAATACCAGACCCGCAACGGCTCGACGCGGTTCGCCCTGGTGCCGCGGGACGGGTCCAAGCCCCGCATCATCGAGCACGAGGCACTGACGCACATCCACGTCACCAACGCCTTCGAGGACGGCTCCGACACCGTCGTGGAGTTCTTCCGGTTCGAGGACTCGGACATCTTCGGCAAGCTCGGTAAGGCGTGGCAGGACCCGGCCGATCCGACCGATCCCCGTGCGCACCTGACCATCGATGAGTGGCCCCGCGGACACCTCTCGCGCTTCCGCATCAGCAAGTCGGGACGAATCAGCGAGACGGTGCTATCAGCAACGGCGCCAATGGAATTCCCGCAGTACGACTGGCGCCGTTCGACGCTGCAGCACAACGTCACCTACGCCTGCAAGGCCACCGAGGACGTGGGCCACTACAACGCGGTGACGCGCATCGACCACCGAACCGGCGTACAGACCACGTTCGATTTCGGTCTGGCCCAGACGGGTGAACCGTTGTTCGTACCCCGCTCCCGCACGGCCGCCGAGGACGACGGTTGGCTGCTGGTGCTCAATCACGATCTGCGGAGCCATCGTTCGCAACTCGTGATCTTCGATGCCCGCACCATCGAGGACGGGCCGCTGGCCACTGCGCATTTGGAGCACCACTTGCCGATCGGGTTCCACGGCACATTCAGCCGGCGCATCGCGGGCTGAACACCCGCTTTCGGCACCGGCCCAAGCCCTGGGCAGCCTCGTGCCACGCCGCACCCGATCGGTGGTGGCGGTGACTCACCTTGCAGGACTGTCACTTTCGCCATCGGCGTCCTCACCTTCGGTCGGGTAGAGCGTGGGGTGGTGGTAGTGGTTGGTTCGGGGTTGGCCGACGTCCAGTAGTGGTGGTGGGGTCCAGTGGGTTCTGCCGTGGGGGCCCATGGTGGTGGTCCAGCCGCCGGTGTCGGCCAGGCGGTTGTCGCGGCCGCAGGCCAGGGTCATGGTGTCGATGTTGGTCAGTCCGTCGTCGCGCCAGTTGGTGATGTGATGAGCCTGCGAGCGGGAGGCGGGGGCGGTGCAGTTGGGTCGGGTGCAGCCGTGGTCGCGGGCGAACAACGCAAACCGTTGTGCTGTGCTGGCGGTTCTGGCTGCTCGGCCCAGATAGAGGGGTTGGCCGGTGTGGTTATCGAAGATGGCGAGGTAGTTGTCCGAGCCTTGCGCGGCCATCCGCACCAGATCCTTGACCGGCAGCTTGGTACCGGTGTGGGTGAGCGCCATCCCGACGCGCTTTTCCAGGTCGGTGACGGTGCAGGTGGCGACCACCGCGACCGGGAACCCGTTGTGCACCCCGGAGGTTCCGGTGGCCAGCATCATCCGGCCCACGAATTTGAACGCGTCGTACTGCCGCTGCGCCACAGTCCTTGTGTCGTTGTCGATCTGTTCCTGGGTCGGGGTCCCGGAGTAGCAGGGCTGCGGATCGGCCGGGTTGCACATACCCGGGGCGGCGTACTTCTCGAACAACACGTCCCAGTAAGCCCGCCCTTCGGGGTCGAGTTCGGCGGTGACGTCGGTGCGTCCGTCAGGCCGCTGCTTGCCCATGACGAACGACCGCTTCGGGTCCGGCTCGTCGTCGTCGGGTTCGGGGCCGTCCTGATCCAGCTTGTACAACAGGTCCGCCGCGACCTTGCGGAGGTCTTCGGGGGTTTTGACCCGGGCGTCGGCCACCAGATCGGTTTCGCACTGCAACAACGTGACCGGGTCGGCCGCCCACAACGGGACCTTGCCGAAGAACCAGGTGATCACCTGCACGTGCTCACTGTTGATCGCACCCTCGGCCAGCGCGGCGGCCACCAGTTCCCACACCGGACCCAACGGCTCCCCGGTGATCGCCGAGCGCGGGCCCAGGTGGTCGCAGTCCCGCACCCTCCGGCGGGCCTCCTCCCGGCTGATCCGCAACCGCACATGCAACACCTCAGGCCAATCCTTGGCCCCGATGTCTTTGGCCGTGGCCTGGGTCTGTGCGGCCGCCAGGATCTGGTGATCGACCGCTTCGGCGGCGCACTTCAACCTCTCGCGGCGGGACTTCAACGCCAACAATGTCGCCACATCCAGACCGCTGTAATCCAAGGCCGCGAGCCGCGCATGCGCCGCTTCGTAGGCGGCGTACGCCTCCTCGACAGCAGCCGGATCACCCAATCCCATACATCGAACACTAGTTCGAACCACCGACAAGAAACCGCCGGAAATGTGACGCTAGTTACCTACCGTGACCAGCGCAATCAAAGTGACCAAAGTTTTTAGCAGAGACTGCTAGAACAGCATGAACTGGTCGCCGGCCGGGGTCCGGTCGACGAATTCCTCGACATCCGAGCCGCCGACCACATGGCCCAGCAGCGTCATGAATTCGGCGTCGGAAACCAGCGGCACGCCGAGCTCGCGAGCCTGATAGCCCTTGCCCTGCACGGGCGCCGGCTCGTTGCAGATGACGAGCGAGGTCTGGGCGTCGACGCTGTCGGAGTAGGACAGCCCGACGTGCACGATGCGCTCGATGATCTCTTCGTGCGTGCGGACCATCTCGGCCGACAGCGCCACCCGCATGCCCTGCACCAAGGGCTGTCCCGGTACGAACCGGCCCGGGTTGGCGTAATCACATGGCAGCCGGGACGCCAGCACCTTCAGCGGCCGGAGTTCGTCGTGCGTGATGGCGCCACTGGGCCAGCGCTTGCGACCCACATTCCGAATGGGCAGCCAGCGCCGGTGCTCACGCGCCGCGGCCAGCGCCGGTTTGAGGATCTGGGCCAGCACCATGGCGTCGTCGAGGGCGTCGTGCGGGCGAATCTGCGTCGCGCCGTAGTGCGTCGCGAGCGTCTCGAGGCGCAGGTTTTCGGTGCCCAGGTTGAGCCGGCGGGTCAGCTCGACGGTGCACATGACGCTGTCGACGGGCAGCACCGCGCCGACGCGCTCGCACTCGGCGGCCAGGAAGGCGTAGTCGAAACCGGCGTTGTGGGCGACCAGCGTGCGCCCGGACAGCACGGCAGCGAGGTCACCGACGACCTCACCGAACGTCGGCTGTCCCGCCAGCATCTCGGAGGTCAGGCCGTGCACGTGCGTGGGGCCGGGATCGACGCCCGGATTGAGCAGACTGCTGAACGAATGCTCGACGTTGCCGTCGTCGCCGAGGGCCAGCGCCGCGACGCTGATGACGCGGGCATGGCCGGGATCGAAACCTGACGTCTCGACGTCGACGACGGCCCAACCCGCACCGGCATCGGTGGCCGGTCGGCCCCAGCCGAGGTTGGTTTCGCCCACGTGGCAAGGATGGCACGGACCCCTGACAAGATTCGGCGGGCACCACAGCGTGTCGCCGTCCGAATCAGGCGATGACCGCCCTCGACGAGGTGCTCGACGCTATCGTCACGGGCATGACCACGATCGACCCCGACGCGCCCGTCCTCGTCACGGGCGCCAGCGGGTATATCGGCAGCTGGATCGTCCGTTACCTGCTCGAAGCGGGGCACACCGTGCACGGGACGGTGCGCAATCCGCAGAAGCCGACCGGCCTGGAGCACCTCCACAAACTGTCGGCCGACCACCCGGGCAAGCTCAAACTCTTCAAGGCCGACCTGCTCGACGTCGGCAGCTTCGACGAGGCCATGGCCGGCTGTGAGCTCGTCATGCACACTGCCTCGCCGTTCCTGCTCCAAGGCGTCACCGACGCGCAGGAATCGCTGGTGCGCCCCGCGCTGGAAGGCACCCGCAACGTGCTGGATTCGGTCAATCGCACCGAGAGCGTCAAGCGCGTGGTGCTGACCAGCAGCGTGGTGGCCATCTATGGCGACGCGCGGGAATCGCGCGACGTCCCCGGCGGCGTGTTCACCGAGGACCAGTGGAACACCACCAGCAGCGTCGACCACCAGCCCTATTCGTATTCGAAGACCGTGGCCGAGCAGGAGGCCTGGCGCTACCAGAAGGCGCAGAACCGCTGGGACCTGGTCACCATCCACCCGGGCCTGGTGCTCGGCCCGTCCCTGACGAGCGCCAGCGACTCGGCCAGCCTGGCCACCATGAAGCAGTTCGCCGACGGCACCATGCTGACCGGTGCCCCCGAGCTGACCTCGGGCATCGTCGATGTGCGCGACGTCGCCGACGCACACGTGCGCGCCGGCTACACGCCCGACGCACACGACCGCTACCTGGTCAACGCCGCCTCGCTGAGCCTGCTGGAGATCGGCCAGATCCTGCGCGCCAAGTTCGGCGTGCTGTACCCGTTCCCGTGGCTCAACGTCCCCAAGGTCGCCGTGAAGGCCGTCGCGCCGGTTATCGGGCTGACGCGCGAGTTCGTCGACACCAACGTGGGCTATCCGCTGGTCTTCGACGCCAGCCGCAGCCAGAGCGAACTCGGATTGGTATATCGGCCCATCGAGCAGACCGTCACCGACCACTTCCAGCAGATGCTCGACGACGGCATCGTGCGCAAGCGGCCGAGCATCCGGCTGCCGTAAGTGGGCGCCCTCACACGTGTCGTCACATTTGCGGCGGTCCTCTTAGACTTCCGGGGATGATCACCGCACGAGGACGCGTCGCGCTCGGCGCGGGCGCTGCCGCCCGCTGGGCGTCGCGCGTGACGGGCCGCGGTGCCGGCGCCATGATCGGCGGGCTCGTCGCCATGAAGCTGGACCCGTCGATCCTGGGTCAGCTGGGCTCCGGACGACGTTCCGTCGTCGTCACCGGAACCAACGGCAAGTCCACGACGACGCGGATGACGGCAGCGGCGCTCGCGACCCTCGGGCCGGTGGCCTCCAACAGCGAGGGCGCCAACATGGACGCCGGGCTGATCGCCGCATTGGCCGGGTCCCGCAAGGCGACGCTGGCCGCGCTCGAGGTCGACGAGATGCATGTGCCGCACGTCTCCGACGCGGTGGACCCCTCGGTGATCGTGTTGCTCAACCTGTCCCGCGACCAGCTGGACCGCGTCGGCGAGATCAACCACATCGAGCGGACGCTGCGGGCCGGGCTGGCCCGCCACCCCAAGGCCGTCGTGGTGGCCAACTGCGACGACGTCCTGGTGACCTCGGCGGCGTACGACAGCCCCAACGTGGTCTGGGTCGCCGCCGGCGGCGGCTGGGCCGGCGACTCGGTGAGCTGTCCGCGCAGCGGTGAGGTCATCGTCCGCGAGAACGGGCACTGGCATTCGACCGGCACCGACTTCTCGCGCCCGGAGCCGCAGTGGTGGTACGACGAGACGAACATCTATGGGCCGGAAGGCTTCACCGCACCCATGACGCTGGCCCTGCCCGGCACGGTGAACCGCGGCAACGCGACACAGGCCGTGGCCGCCGCGGTCTCGCTGGGCGCGTCGCCTGCCGCCGCGGTGGCCGCGGTGTCGACGGTCGACGAGGTCGCCGGCCGGTACCGGACGCTGCAGGTCGGCGAGCACACCGTCCGCATGCTGCTGGCCAAGAATCCCGCCGGGTGGCAGGAGGCGCTGTCGATGGTCTCCAGTGATGTTGCGGGAGCGGTTATTTCGGTCAACGGCCAAGTGCCCGACGGCGAAGACCTGTCGTGGCTGTGGGACGTGAACTTCGAGCATTTCGTGGACTTCCCGGCACCTATCGTGTCGGCCGGCGAGCGCGGTACCGATCTCGCGGTGCGCCTCGGTTATGCGGGCGTCGAGCACACGCTGGTGCACGACACGTTGGCCGCCATCAAGTCCTGTCCGCCCGGGCACGTCGAGGTCATCGCGAACTACACGGCGTTCCTGCAGTTGAGCCGGGAGCTGGCATGACCGTCCAGATTGGCCTCGTCCTGCCCGACGTCATGGGCACCTACGGCGACGGCGGTAATGCCGTCGTTCTGCGACAGCGCTTGCGGCTGAGGGGAATTGACGCCGAGATCGTCGAGATCACCCTGGACGACCCGGTGCCGGATTCGATGGACCTCTACACCCTCGGCGGTGCCGAGGACTACGCGCAGCGGCTCGCGACGCGCCACCTGCTGCAGTACCCCGGTCTGCAGCGCGCCGCCGAACGTGGCGCCCCGGTGCTGGCCATCTGTGCCGCCATCCAGGTACTGGGGCACTGGTACGAAACGTCGTCGGGCGAGCGCGTCGACGGCGTCGGCCTGCTGGACGTCACGACCTCGCCGCAGCCTGAGCGCACCATCGGGGAAGTGACGTCGACGCCGGTGATCGAGGGCCTCACACAGAAGCTCACGGGCTTCGAAAACCACCGTGGTGGAACCGATCTCGGCCCACTTGCCAAGCCATTGGCGCGCGTCGAGAAGGGCGCCGGCAACCGCGCGGGCTCCGGCTACGACGGTGTCGTGCAGGGCAGCGTGGTCGCGACCTACCTGCACGGCCCGTGCCTGGCCCGGAACCCGGAGCTGGCCGACCATCTGCTGTCACAGGTCGTCGGCGACCTGCCGCCGCTGGAACTGCCCGAGGTCGACCTGCTCCGCACCGAGCGCCTCGCCGCACCACGCCGGGCCTAGAGCACCCCGCCGCCCCACAACCCCCGCCGAAACGGCATTCCAGCAGGCCGTTACTCGCACTTTCTCTGCGTAGACGCAGTTTCGACACGCGGCTAGCCGGTTTTGTCGGACCCTGGCGCCAGTATCTGGCCATGGGGGAAGTAATTATCGGGACAGAGGCGATCGCCAACGGCGTCGTCACCAGGCACACGCTGCAGCGGTGGTACCGGCGGCTCTATCCAGACGTCTACGTGCCGAAGGATCGCACGCTGTCACTGCAGGACAACGCAATTGCCGCATGGCTGTGGACGCGCCGAGCCGGTATCGTGACCGGGCTGGCGGCATCGGCGTTACACGGCGCGGAGTGGGTCGACGATGACGTCTGCGTCGAGTTGATCGCGCCGCACAACCGGGTGCCGCGCGGGTTCATCGTCCGCGATGAACGGCTCGGTGCTGACGAAATCACCTGCGTCGCCGGACTACCCGTCACGACGCCGGCGCGCACAGCCCTCGACCTCGGCCGGTTTCTGCCGCGCGGCCAGGCGCTGGAGCGGTTGGACGCGTTGATGCGGGCACGCCCGTTTCGGCTCGGCGAGGTGATGCACCTTGCCGAGCGGTACCGGGGCGCCCGCGGGGTGGCGAAGCTGAAGGAGATCTTGCCGCTGGTGGACGGTGGTGCAGCGTCACTGCCCGAAAGTCGGCTGCGGTTGCTCTACATCGATGCAGGTCTGCCGCGGCCGACGACGCAGATCCCGATCCTCGACGAGTGGGGGCGCGTGGTTCGCACCGTCGATATGGGTTGGGAGGCTTTCCAGGTGGTGGCGGAGTACGACGGCGGTCAGCACCAAACCGATCGCGCCCAGTACGTGAAAGACCTGCGCGTGCTGCCCAAGCTGGCTCGGCTGGGCTGGGACGTCATGCGAGTGATCAAGGAAGACCGCAAAGCCGATGTCGTTGCGCGTGCCATCCGAGCGATGCACGCCCGAGGTTGGGACGGGACGACCGCCGAAATTGCTGTTACGCAGCGAAAGTGCGGGTAGCGGCCTGCTGGAATGCCGTTTCGGCGGGACTAGAGCAGACCGACACCCTGCGCGACGAACGCCAGGCCGACCAGCGTCACGATCGCCACCACGATCTGCTGCCGGTAGCCGCCGACCCAGTCGTGCACTTTCCGCAGTGCCGCTTGGGTTTTCGCCGGTGCGACGACATTGCAGAGCAACACCACCTCGACGACGGCGAGGCTGACGACGATGAACACCAGCGCGACGGCGATCTGTGTGCCGATGGCGGCGCCCGACGCCAGGATCGTCGTCAGCGCGAACAGCACCAGCGACGGGTTCGGGCCGGCCCAGAAGCCGATCACCGCCGCGACCCACAGCGCCCCGCTCTCCCAGGCGCGTTGCGCGCGTCCCAGCAGGCCGCCCCGCGGCGGCGCGTCCGGGTCCCTGTGCAACAACTTCGAGACGGGTGAGACGTCGTCGTCCGGTGTGCGCCGGCGCGTCACCATCCGCACCGCCGTCACTGCCGCGATGACGAGCAGCAGCACGCCGACGGCCACCTGGAGGTGCCGCATCGTCGCGCTCGCGGTGGTGCGCGGGTTGGCCAGGTCGTGCACCCACGCCAGGTCGGTGAAGTGCAGCGCCAGCAGCGGAAGCAACAGCAGCATGACGCTCGCGGCCACGCAGCCGACCCAGTACACCAGCAGGTTCTGCGCCGGGCGCGGCCGGGAGATCAGCAACAGGTTGACGCCGAGGCGCACCGGATCGAACGCGATCGGCAGTGCCAGCACCGCCACAGAACCCCACATTGCCGCCAACTTACCGGGCGCGGCGGAGTGCTAGCTGGGGCGCAGCACCGGGATCAGCGCGTCGATCACCGAGCTGTCCTCGATGGTGGACGGGACGACGTAGTCGGTGCCTTCGGCGATCTGCCGCATGGTCTTTCGCAGGATCTTGCCCGAGCGGGTCTTGGGCAGCGCGCCCACGACGGTGACGTCACGGAAGGTGGCGACGGCACCGATCTGGTCCCGCACCATCGCCGCGAGTTCCTGTTGCAGCACCCCGCCGTCGATGTCCGCCCCGGCCTTGAGCACGACGTAGCCGCTGGGCCGCTGCCCCTTGAGGTCGTCGTGGACACCGATGACGGCGCACTCGGCGACGGCCCGGTGGCCGGCGATGACGGCTTCGATGCTCCCTGTCGAAAGCCGGTGCCCCGCAACGTTGATCACGTCGTCGGTGCGGCCCAGCACGGTGAGGTAGCCGTCGTCGTCGACGTAGCCGAAGTCACCGGTGAGGTAGTAGCCGGGGAACGCCGACAGGTACGACTGCACGTAGCCCTTGTCGTTCTGCCACAGTCCGGCCAGGGTTCCGGGCGGCAGCGGCAGCTTGATGACGATGTTGCCCTCGACGCCGGACCCGACCGGATTGCCCGACGCGTCGACGATGCTGACGCGGTAGCCGGGTACCGGCACGGTCGGGGATCCGGCTTTGATGGGCATGGGTTCGAGCCCGCGCAGGTTCGCGCAGATGGCCCAGCCGGTTTCGGTCTGCCACCAGTGGTCGACGACGGGGCAGTGCAACTTCTCCGAGGCCCATTCATAGGTGTCGGGGTCCAGCCGCTCCCCGGCGACGAAAAGCGTGTGCAGTGTCGAAATGTCATGGCCCGCAAGCAATGACGCGTCGGGGTCGGCTTTACGGATGGCACGCAGCGCGGTCGGCGCGGTGAACAGCGCCGCCACGCGATGTTGCTCGATGACCCGCCAGAACGCGCCGGCATCGGGGGTGCCGACGGGCTTGCCTTCGTAGAGCACGGTGGTGGCGCCGGCGATCAGCGGCCCGTACACGATGTACGAGCTGCCGACGACCCACCCGATGTCCGAGGCCGTCCACATCACCTGGCCGGCACCGATGTCGTAGACGTTCTTCATCGACCAGGCCAGCGCGACGGCGTGCCCACCGTTGTCGCGGACGACGCCCTTGGGCCGCCCGGTCGTGCCGGAGGTGTACAGGATGTAGAGCGGGTCGGTGGCGGCCACCGGCACCGGAGCGGCGGGCTCGGCACCTGCGGCCAACGTGTCCCAATCGAGGTAGCCCGGATAGTCGGCGGCCGCCCCCGCGATCTCGCCGCGGTTCTTGACGATCACCGTGGCCGGCGCGGCGCTGGTCAGCGTCAGCGCCTTGGCGACGACGGGCAGGTATTCGACGGTGCGACCCGGTTCCAGACCGCCGGAGGCGGTCAGCAGCGCCACCGGCTGTGCGTCGTCGATGCGGGCCGCGAGTTCGTTCGCCGCGAACCCACCGAACACCACCGAGTGGACGGCGCCGATGCGGGCGCAGGCCAGCATGGCGACAACCGCTTCGGGGATCATCGGCATGTAGATCACGACGCGGTCGCCCTTGGTGACGCCTTGTGCGGCAAGCACTCCGGCGAAGCGCGCCACCCGGTCGAGCAGTTCGGCGTACGTGAAGGACTGCTGCACGCCGACCATCGCGGAGTCGTAGATCAGCGCGGTGCGGTCGCCGTCACCGGCCTCGACGTGCCGGTCGAGGGCGTTGTAGCAGGTGTTGAGCCGACCGTCGGGAAACCAGCGGTAATGCGGCGCCGCGGAATCGTCGAGTGCGCGGGTCGGCGCGACGGTCCAGTCGATGGCCTGCGCGGCCGTCAGCCAGAATTCGTCGGGCCGCTCCGCTGCGGCCTCGAACGCCTCGCGATAGGCGCTCACGCGAGTTCCTTGGCGACAGCCGAGAACACCGTCATGAACCAGTCCAGGTCCGACATCGAGAAGACAAGAGGTGGGCGCACTTTGAGGATGTTGCCATGTCCGCCGCACACAGAGATCAGAACGCGGTTATCGCGCATCATGTCGACGATGCGCTGCGCCTGTCCGCGGTCGTGTTCCTTGCTGTCGGGGTCGGTGACGATCTCGACGCCGGTGTACAGGCCGGCGCCGCGGACGTCGCCGACGAAGGGGTAGTCCTTGGCCAGCGCGCGCAGTTCGGCGCGCAGTTGGTCACCGACCTCGGCGGCGTGCGCGGCCAGACCGTCGCCCTGGATGACGTCGAGGACGGCCTGCGCCGCGGCCATCGAGACGGGGTTGCCGCCAAAGGTGTTGAAGTAGGGCGTCTCCTGCGCGAAGGCGTCGAGAATCTCCGGGCGGGCGGCCATCGCCGCGACGGGAATGCCGTTGCCCATGGGCTTGCCCATCGTCACCAGGTCGGGCACCACGCCGTGCCGCTGGAAACCCCACATCGCCTCGCCGGTCCGCGAGAAGCCCGGCTGCACCTCGTCGGCGATGAACACGCCGCCGGCGCGGTGGACGACCTCGACAGCCGGCGCCAGCACCGATGGATCGACGTAGATACCGTCGGAGGAGAAGATCGAATCCAGCAGCAGCGCGCTGAACTTGTGGCCGTGCCGCTCCAGATCGGAGATCGCGGCGCTGACCTGGTCGGCGAACCACTGGCCCAGCACCGCCGGGTCGATGCGGTACGAGTCCGGCGCCGGCACGGTGCGGACATTGGCGCCCAGTGGTACACCGACGCCCAGCGACGGTGACATCGCCGAGATCAGCGCACTGTTGCCGTGGTACGCCTCTTCGGTGACGATGACCCCGGTGCCGCCGCTGTACTGTTCGGCGACCCGGACGGCCAGGTCGTTGGCCTCGGATCCCGTGCAGGTGTACATGATCGACGAGATCTCCGCCGGGAACGTGGCCAGCAGCTTCTCGGAGTACTCGAGGATGCCGCCGTGCAGGTATCGGGTGTGGGTGTTGAGCTCGGACATCTGCCGGGTGACGGCCTCGATGACCCGCGGGTTGCAGTGCCCGACGCTGGCCACGTTGTTGTAGGCGTCGAGGTACTTGTTGCCGTCGGCGTCATAGAGATGGGCGCCCGAGCCTTTGACCAGGTGGACGGGCCGGTTGTAGAAGAGCCGATAGGACGGACCCAGCGTCGATCGCCGCTTCTCGACCATGGCATCGGTGGTGGGGTCGAGATCTTCCCCTCCGGTGTAGCTGTTGGAGTCCATGATTGTGGAGAAAGCCATGTTCGTTGTCCTTGCGGTAGAAAGCGATCGGCGCGGTGTGACGAGGTGACGGCGGATGCTGGATGACGCCTACGGCGTCAACGTTCTTCGTCGAGCACGACGCGCCCCAATCGGTCGTAGCGCTGCGGGGACCGGGCCCGAAGTACCAGGGCGACAACGATTCCGGCGATGGCGGTGCCACCGACGACCCAGGGAATCGAATCGAAGACGATGTCGTCCTTGGCCGTACCCGCCGCGAACGAGGCGTTCTTGATCAGCAGGTAGATGACGTACAGCATGCCGATGCCGCCGAGCCCGGGGGCGACCAAGGTGCGGAACCAGTGCGTGGTCTCCGGATGTTGCTTGCGCACATGGAAGTACGAGACCACCGAGAACGCAGCCATCGCCTGCACGATGAGAATGGCGGATGTGCCCAGCAGCGCGGCAAGGCCGTAGAGCCCGCTGTAGGGATCGCGACCGGAGACCGCGAACCACAGCACGATCACCAGGGTGATGGCCGTCTGCACAAAGCCCGCGAAGTGCGGGGATCCGTGGATGTGGTGGGTACGGCCAATGGTTTTCGCGGTTCCGGGGAGGATGTCTTCCCGGCCGAGCGCGTAGATGTAGCGGGCAGCGCAGTTGTGGAAGGCCATGCCGCACGCGTACGAGCCGGTGGTGAGCAGGATCTGGAACATGGTCACGGCCCAGCCACCGAGGTGCTCGCGCACCGGGGTGAAGAAGATTTCCCCGGCGGTGTTCGTATCCTGCGCCAGCGCAATGGATTTGCTGGGGCCGGTGCCCACGATCGCCAGCCACGACACCACGATGTAGAACGCCCCGATGCCGAGCACCGACGACATGATCGCGACGGGGATGATCTTCTTGGGGTTCTTGGACTCTTCGCCGTACATGGCACTGGACTCGAATCCCACCCAGGACCAGAAGGCGAAGAACAAGCCGATCCCGGCGGAGCCGGCCACGGCCATGGTGCCCGCGCCGCTGACGTTCGGGACGACGGCGTCGAGCCCCTTCAGCCCGTTGATCGGGTTGAGAGATGACAGCGACCAGCCTTCCGGGCCACCGCCGCTGACGACCACCGAACCCGCCATCAGCGTCAACATCACGATCTCGGTGATCAGCAGTCCGCCAAGCACTTTCGCGGCCAAGTTGACATCGAAGTAGGTGAGTACCGCATTGGCGACGATCATCACCACGGCGAACAGCAGCCACGGCAGATGCACGTTGAACAGTGAGGCGAACAGATCCCGTGAGAAGAACGAGAAAATGCCGACCAGGGACGCCTCGAAAACCACGTACGCCAGGACCGTCAGGAAGCCGGCCGACAGACCGAGCACCCGCCCGAGTCCGTGCGAGATGTAGCCGTAGAACGCACCCGTGGCGGTGATGTGCTTCGACATCGCCGCATATCCGACAGCGAAGAGACCCAGCACGATGGTGGCGATGAGGTACCCGGCAGGAGCGGCGGCGCCGTTACCGGACCCGACGGCGATCGGGACGTTGCCGACCATCGCGGTGATCGGGGCGGCGGTGGCCACCGCCATGAACAGCACGCCGATCAAGCCGACGGCATTGGGTTTGAGGCGCTGCACGCCGGAGCCGCTGTCGGGCGGTGCCGGTGTCAGCGGGGCGGTTCGTGGGTGGTCGTCGATTTCACTCATGGGTGCTGACCGATCCGATCTGATGGGAGATGGGTCCGGGCCACGCTGGCCGGTTTTGGGTTTATTTGGTCTGCTCTATCGAGCGGCACTTCAGCTAATCCGATGGACCAATGGACCCCCACGCCATCGGCACAGGGCTATTGGTACCAGACCGCCCCGACGTGGTCAATACCCGAACTACCTGCACACTTCCTGTGCGTCATGCCGAAATCGCGCCATATTTCCGGCCCGTAAAGCCGTCGTTACCAATTTTCGGTTTTGGTTCACTTTCGAGCCAAAGTGCGCTACAACTGACCAGACCAAATAGTGACCGTGCCCACACCGCCAGTTCAGGAGAGCCACAATGAGCGACATGGCCGCCACCGACTACGAACGCTTCGCGCGCGCTGCGCTCCCGCACTATGGGCTCGATTCGGCAACCGTGACGCTGCTGAGCTACTCGGAGAACGGCACCTTCCTGGTGGAATCGGGGACCGAACGCCAGGTCCTGCGCGTGCACCGGCCCGGCTACCACTCGCTGGCCGCCATCGAATCCGAACTCGACTGGATGGAGAGCCTGCGCCGCGACTCCGCGATCACGACACCGCAGGTGATTCCCGCCCCCGACGGGCGCCGCGTGGTGGAGGCCCGCATCGGCGACCAGAGCTGTCTCGTCGACCTGTTCACGTTCGTGGAAGGCACCATCGCCGAGGACGACGCCTCGGACATCAGCTTCAGCGAGTTGGGCGCGATCACGGCGACGCTGCACGACCACGTCCAGCGCTGGCAGCGACCGGAGGCTTTCACACGCTTCCGGTGGGACCTCGACACCATGCTCGGCGCCGCCGGCCGGTGGGGTGACTGGCGGGACGCGCCGGCCCTGTCGGCCGGCGATGCCGCCGTCATCGAGGAGGCCGAGCGCAAGGTCATCGAACGCCTCACCGACTACGGCATGGGCCCCGACCGCTTCGGGCTGGTCCACGCCGACCTGCGGATGTCGAACCTGATGGTGCACAAGGGCAAGATCACCGTCATCGACTTCGACGACTGCGGCTGGTCGTGGTACCTCGCCGACCTGGGCGCGGTGGTGTCGTTCGTCGAGGACACCCCGGACGCCGCCCGCATCATCGACGAATGGCTCGCCGGCTACCGCACCGTCCGCGACATCCCCGCTGCCGACCTCGCGGAGATCCCCACCTTCGTCATGCTGCGCCGCCTGATGCTCACAGCCTGGATCGGCAGCCATCCCGAATCCGGACCGGCACAGACCCTCGGGCACCGATACGCCTCCGGCACAGCACAATTGGCGCAGGCCTACCTCACCGACCCATCGTGGTTCCGGGTTGATGTGCCCGCGACCGCTCCCACTCTCTCCCACTGACAGGACACCGCGCACCATGTTCGATCTCACCAACAAGAACGTCATCGTCACCGGCGCCACCAAGGGCATCGGTTACGGCATCGCCGCGGTCTTCGCCACCGCGGGCGCCAATGTCGCCGTGGCGGCCCGCTCACTGCACGACCTCGACACCGCCGTCTCCGGCCTGGACGGGCTCGGGTCCGGCAAGATCATCGGGGTCGCGGTCGACGTGGCCGATCCCCGGTCCTGCCAGGCGATGGCCGAGGCTGCCGTCGACGCCTTCGGCGGCATCGACGTTCTGTGCGCCAATGCCGGCATCTTCCCCGAGGCACCGCTGGCCACCATGACACCCGACGATCTCGCCACCGTGCTCGACGTCAACGTCAAGGGCACCGTCTACAGCGTGCAGGCCTGTCTCGAGGCGCTCACCCGCAGCGGCGCCGGCCGTGTCATCCTCACCTCGTCGATCACCGGTCCGGTGACGGGCTTCCCCGGCTGGTCGCACTACGGCGCATCCAAGGCCGCACAGCTGGGCTTCATGCGCACCGCGGCAATCGAACTCGCGCCCAAGCGCATCACCGTCAACGCCATCCTGCCCGGCAACATCCTCACCGAGGGGCTGCAGGAGATGGGCGAGGACTACATCGCCGGCATGGCCCGCTCCATCCCCGCCGGAACGCTGGGCACTCCCGAAGACATCGGCCACGTCGCCGCGTTCCTCGCCAGCGACGAGGCCCGCTACCTCACCGGCCAGTCCATCGTCGTCGACGGCGGGCAAATCCTGCCGGAATCCCTGGACGCCGTCGCCGGGTGACACCAGGTCGGTACGGTGAACGACATGGACGAGTCCGAGGGTGGCCCGGTAGCCGAGGATGTGCGGCGCCGCATCGTCAGCATGCTCGACGCCGGAACGCTCCGTCCCGGTGACCGTCTCGGTTCCGAACGCGAGATGGCCGAGCAGTTCTCCGTCTCGCGGGCGACGCTGCGCAGCGCCCTGGTTCCGCTGAGCCGCGCCGGCATCCTGGAGCGGCGCAGCGGCCGTGCGGGCGGCACGTTCATCAAGACCGTGCTCGTGGAACGCAACGTCGCCGAGCTGTCGGGCCTGCCGAATCGGCTGAAGCAGGGCGGTCATTCCACGACCCGCAGCCGGGTGCTGTCGACGGCCCTGCGCGGCGCCACGGCCATCGAGGCGCAACGCCTGGGCATCGAGCCCGACACCGAACTCGTCGTCATCCAGCGCCTGCGCTACGCCGACGGCTTCCCGCTGTCGGTCGACTGCGCGCACTTCCCCGCCGACCTCGTGCCGGACCTGCTCGAGCAACCTCTCGGCGGGTCGCTCTACGACATCCTGGCCGTCCGCTACGACCTGCGGCCGGTCACCTCGGTCGAGAGCATCGAGGTCGTCAGCGCCAATCCCCGTGAAGCGTCCTGGCTCGAAATCCCGACGCGCACTCCCCTGCTGGCGATGACGCGTGTCGCCTCGGATGCGGGCGGGCGGCCGTTCGAATACTCCGAGGATCTGTTCCGCGCCGACCGGGTCCGGCTCGTCGCCAAGACCTCCGCACTGGCCGAACGCGAGACCCTCGGCACCGACGGCCGCGTCGAGCTCACCGTCACGGCCTGACTCAGGCGAACAGGTCGACGGCGGCGGCGATGCGGGCCGCGGCGTCGCCGACGATCGCCTCACCGTGGCCGAACCCGGCGATGCGGGCGCCGGTCGCCGCGATGATGCCGGCGGCCCGGACCGCGGCGGGCCGGTCGGTGTTGAAGACACCCACGGCCACTTGACCGTTCACCTCCGCGACGGCGTCGCCGGTGAGCACGGCATCGTCGTCCGGCAGGTACAGCGCGATACTGCCCGGCGTGTGACCCGGGACGGCGATGACGCGGGCGCCGCCACCGAAGTCGAGGACGTCGCCGTCGGTCACGGTGCGGTCGACGCGACAGGCCGGACCGTGCGGTGCGGCGTCGAAATCCGGCCGCAGCGTTCGCTCGGCGTCGGTCAGCACCGGTATCGGACCGGCGTCGTCACCCGTGATGTACGACGAATCAGGCTCTCCGGCAATGACTTCAGCGCCTGACCAGCCGGCGATCTCGGCGGCGGCTCCGCAGTGGTCCTCGTGAAAGTGCGTCAGCACAATACGTTTCACGTCGGCGGGCCGGCGCTGCAGCGCGGCGAGGGCGTCGGCGATCAGCGCGGCACTGTCGGGCCAGCCGGTGTCGATGAGCGTCACGCCGTCGGCGTCGAGGCGCAGGTAGCAGTTGAGCAGATGTGCCCGCTCGCCTGGGATCCGCAGTCGGTACAACGTGGGCGTCAGCGCGAGCAGATCGGCCATGCCCCCACGCTAGCTCAGGGCGGGCGCCGGGTTCCGCTTGGCTCGCGACGGCCACCAGTTGTACTTGCCGACCAGTACGGCCAGCGCCGGCACGGTGACGGTGCGGACGATCAGGGTGTCGATCAGCAGGCCTACGCCGATGATGAAGCCGCCCTGCACCATCGAGCCGATGCTGCTGAACAGCATGGCGAACATCGGTGCGGCGAAGATCATTCCGGCCGAGGTGATCACACTGCCGGTGCTCCGCACGGTGCGGATGACGCCCGAGCGGATGCCGTTCGGGGATTCGTCGCGGATCCGGGAGATCAGCAGCATGTTGTAGTCGGCGCCGACTGCCACCAGCACGATGAAGGCCATGCCCGGGGTGCTCGCCGCCATCGGCTGACCGCCGAGGATCTGCAGCACGATGACGCCGATGCCGAGCGACGACAGGCACGAGAGGATCACGGTGCCAACGAGATACAGCGGCGCGACGACGGCCCGCAGCAACAGCACCAGGATCAGGAAGACCACGATGACGGTCATCAGCACGATGTACCGCAGGTCCTTGTTGAAGTAGTCGCGCAGTTCCGCGTAGTACGGCGTCATGCCCGACATCGCGATCTTGGCGTCGGCCAGCGACGTATTGGCTTGTGCGCCTTGCGCGGCGGCGAGGATCGCCTTGACTTGGTCCATGGCCTTGGTGTCGTACGGGTTGAGCTTGGACTCGACGAGGTACCGCGCCGAATGCCCGTCGGGCGACATGAAAACCCGCGCCAGGTCCTTGAATTTGTCGTTGCCCAGGATTTCCGGCGAGATGTAGAAGCCCGCGGCGCCCGGCTCGGACGCGTGCAGCTTCATCGCCAGCAGGAATGCCGACGCGTGCGAGAGGCCTTCGCCGAGTTGCTTGGTCTGGTCGTCGAGGACACGCAGTCCCTCCGCGATCTTGCGGCTGCCCTCGGCCAGGGCGTTGGCGCCCTCCTGCAGGGCGGCCATGTTCTGCTTCATGCCGCCCGAACCACCGGCCGCACCACTGCCGCCGGCCCCGCCAAGGGAGCGAAGGGCTTTGGCCGCCGAGTCCAGCGAGGGCTGCATCTTGTGCAGCCCGTCCGAGAGCCGCTGCAGCTGGTCACGCTGTCCTGTGCAATCCGGGTCCGCATCACAGCCGGGGTTGTCCTTGCGCTGCTGCAGCAGCGCATCGGCCATGGCGACCATGTCCTGGAAGTTCTGGGTGCCCGACCGCGGCGGGATGTTCGGCACGTCGCCGGAATTGCGTACGGCATCCATCTGCCGCTGTGCGTCCTGGAACTCCTGCGAGCTTTCCAGCTGGTCCTTGATGCTGGCCATGCTCTTGTTCAGGTTGTCGAGCACGCCCATGGTCTTGGTCAGCTGGGTACGTACGGTCGCCAGGCTGTCGGCGAGCTTGCCGGCCCCGCCGACCAGCGCCTGCCGCTGGTCGACGCTGCCATTGATCTTGTTGGTGGCCTCGGCGAGTTTGTTGCCGATCTCGCCGGCCTGGAAACTCAGCGTCGCCTGCTCCAGCGGGGCACCGGTGGGCCGGGTGACGCCGCGGACGGCGGCGATGTCGGGCAGCTGCGCGACCCGTTGCGCCATCTGCTCGAGGTCGGCGAGCCCCTTGGTCGTCCGCAGGTCGTGCGGCGACTGGACGAAAAGGTATTGCGGCGCCGTCACACTCGCCGGGAAATGCCGCTCGATGGCGGCCATGCCGATGTTGCTCTCGGCGGACGCCGGCAGTGCGGTGCGGGCGTCGTAGCTGGTGTGCAGCCAGGCCACCCCCGCGGCCAGCGCGATCAGCACCACCAGGCTGCCGACCAGATGAACCACCGGCCGCCGCACGATGTTGATGCCCGACCGGTGCCAGAAGCGGCTCGTCAGTTCCTTGCGGGGCCGGGCCCAACCACGCCGTCCGACGAGCGTCAGGATCGCCGGCAACAGCGTGATCGACGACAGGAACGCCACCGCGATGGTGACCGCCAGCGCCGGACCGGTGGTCGAGAAGACTTTCAGGCTGGTGAAACTCATGCCCAGGAACGTCACCGCGACGGTGGCCGCCGACGCCGCGATCACCTTGCCGATGGCCGTCAGCGCCCGGGCGACGGCCTCGTCGGAATCGAGTCCCTGCCTGAGGTATTCGTGGTAGCGGCTGATCAGGAAGACGGCGTAGTCCACGCCGGCGCCGATCATCATGGCGCTCATGAAGACTACGGTCTGCTGCGAGATGGGCAGGCCCCACGTCGCCAGTGCCGCGACGCCCTGCGTCGCGGCGGCCTGCGACACCGTGATGGTCGCCAGCGGCACCAGGATGGTGACGATATTGCGGTACACCACAAAGAGAATCAGCAGCACCATGGCGACCGTGGCGGTCTCGATGACCCGCAGGTCACGCAACCCGAGCTGTTCGCGTTCGGCGACGGTGGCCGTCAGGCCCGTCATGTGATAGTTGAGCGACGAGCCGGCAGTGCCTTGATTCAAGGTGTGGTCGACGATGCCGACAACACGTTTATAGGCCTCGCTGGATTCCGGTGAGCCGAGCTCGCCCCGGATACCGACCGGGATGAACCACGCCTTGTTGTCCTTGCTGGCCAACACCTCTCGCATCGGCGGCTGCGAGATGAAGTCCTGCACCATCACCACGTCGGCGGTGTCGCGGTGCAAGCTGTCGACGAGAGTGCGGTAGACGTCCTCGTCGGCCTTGGTCAGGCCCTTCTCGTCGGTGAGGACCACCAGCGCGATGTTCTGGATCCCGGGTTCGTGGAACGCCGTCGTCATGTCCCGCGTCGCCGCCATCACCGCGGAGTTGGCGGGCAGCAGCTCCTGGTTCCGGTCGCTCGCCAGCTTCATCAGCGGCGGCACGGCCACCGACAGCGCCACGACGAGCAGCAGCCAGGCGCCGATCACCGCCCATGGCCGGCGTAGCACCAATCGCGCCAGCAGCTCGAAAGCCCCGGCGAACACACCCTTGCCCGACCGAGCCTTCACGTTGCCTCACCGCCCAGATACCTGCCGTACTCGGCAAGCGCTTCGACGGCCAGCATCTCATGGTGCCCGCGCCGCACCTCGTGCACCGTGACAGTGCCGGCGACGTGCGGGCGCCAGCTCTGCGCGAGGAACGCGCCGCGACCGTCGTCATCCGCGGCCGCCGCGACCACTACGACGTCACCGTCGAACCGGCCGGCTTCGTGTTCCCGGTACAGCGCGACGTTGGTGTCGAAGTTGCGGACCAGCAGGTCCAGCAGGCCGTCGTCGACGATGCCGGCCAGCTGGTCCCGGTCGACCGCCTGGTTCGTGACGCGCAGGCTCGGCTCGGCGTCGAGCAGCACCAGCCGGGCGACGGCAGCGCCGCGCCGCTGCAGCTCGACCGCGACGGCATGCGCGACGACACCGCCGAACGACCAGCCCAGCAGGTGGTACGGGCCCGACGGCTGCTCGGCCTGAATCCGGCCGGCGTACGTCGCCGCCATCTCGCGCAGCGATCCCGGTGCGTCCGTGGCCGGTTGCTGGATGCCGATGATCGGACCGTCGACGTAGCCGCCGAGCACCTGGTACGGCCAGCTGATACCGCTGACGGCGGGCAGGCAGAACAGTGGGACGCCCGTACCGGTCTTGAGCACCTGGACCGGCGCGATGTCCGGTGTGGCCGCGCCCTCCGCCGTCAGCCGCTCGCCGAGCGCCTGCACCGTCGGCGCCTCGAACACGGTGGCCACCGACAGCTCGATGCCGAGGTCGGCACGAACAGCCGCGACGAGGCGCATCGCCGAGATGCTGTCGCCGCCGAGATCGAAGAACGACTCGTCCACGCCGACGCGTTCGACGCCGAGGACGCGGCCGTAGACGGCGGCCAGCGCCGCCTCGGTGGCGTTACGCGGAGCCAGGTAGGCGCCCGCGCGGTATTCGGGTGCCGGCAGCGCGCGGACGTCGAGCTTGCCGTTGACCGTGACCGGCAGTGCCGGCAGCACGATGATGGCGGCCGGGACCGCGTGGGCCGGCAGCAGGTCGGCGAGCTGTGTACGCACTGTCGCGGGATCGGCGGTGCCGGTGAGGTAGCCGACCAGACGCTTGTCGCCGGTGCGGTCCTCGCGGGCGACCACGGCCGCCTGGTCCACACCGTCGAGGCGCGCCAAAACCGTTTGCACTTCGCCCAGTTCGATGCGGAAGCCACGAATCTTGACCTGCTCGTCGGCCCGGCCGACGTAGTGCAGCCGCCCATCGGCATCCCAGCGCACCAGGTCCCCGGTGCGGTACATACGTTGTCCGGGTGCGCCGAAGGGGCAGGCCACGAACCGGCCGGCGGTCAGCCCCGGGCGACCGGCGTAGCCGACGCTCACGCCGTCACCTGCGACGTACAGCTCACCGACGACACCCGCGGGAACGGGACGCAACCAGCCGTCCAGCACGAACAACGCCGTGCCGGGCACCGGTGTGCCGATCGGCACCGGACCCGTTGCCGCCGTGAGCGGTTCGGTCATGGCGGCGTACACCGTGGTCTCGGTGGGGCCGTAGGCGTTGATCATGGTGTGCCCGCACGACGTCCAGCGGTCGACCAGCTCGGCGGGGCACGCCTCGCCGCCGACCAGCAGGGCCAGCGGCGCCAGCGCGCCTGGCACCAAAGCGCCTGCCGCGGAAGGGGTCTGGGTGAGGACGTTGACGTGCTCGGCGGCGAGCAGTCGCTGGAACTCGTCGGGGCTCGCGGTCACCGACTCGGGCACGATCACCAGACGGCCGCCGTGCAGCAGCGCGGCCCACAGCTCCCACACCGAGAAGTCGAACGCGTACGAATGGCACTGCGTCCACACCGGATCGGCGGGCAGACCCGCGAGCGGTGTCGCGAATTGCCGCGCCACGTTGCGGTGCGTCACCGCCACACCCTTGGGCAAGCCGGTGGTACCGGAGGTGTAGATCAGGTAGGCGACGCTGTCGGGGTCGGGGTCCGGAAGCCTTGTGGCAGGAGAGTTTTCGGTGGCAGCGTCGACGATGACCGGGCCGTCGAACGCGCCGAGCCGGCCGGCCAGGTCTGCGGTCGTGACCGCGACGCTCGGCGTCGCATCGGACAGCAGGAACGCGAGCCGCTCCGCCGGCAGAGCCGGATCGATCGGCAGGTACGCCGCCCCGGCCTTGAGGACCGCGAGGATCCCCACCACGGCGTCGACCGACCGGGGGAACAGCAGTGCCACGGTCCGCCCTGGGCCGGCGCCTGCGTCGATCAGTTGGTGCGCCAACCGATTCGCAGCCTCGTCGAGATCGCGGTAGGTCAGCGCGCGGTCCGGTCCGGTGAGCGCGACAGCCTCCGGGGTGCGGTCGGCCTGCGCGGCGAAGAGTTCCGGAATCGATGCCGGCGCCCCGGCTGTGGCGGCACGGTTGCCGATGCGGTCCAGCTGCGAACGCTCTTCGGCAGCAAGCAGATTCACCGACGCGAGCCGCCCGGTGGGCGCGGTGGTCATCGCGAGCAGCACGCGTTCGAACCGCTCCACGAGCCGGTCGATGCCGGCCGCCTCGAACACCGCGGTGTCGTACTCGAGGCGCAGGCCGAGTTCGTCACCCGGCATGGCCTGCACCGTCAACGGATAGTGGTTCTGCTCATGACTGCTGAACTCGGTGATGGTCAGGTCCCCGACGCCGCCTGACGCGGCGGCGCCCAGCGGGTAGTTCTCATACGCGAACAGCGTGTCGAAAAGCCGGTCCTGGCCGGCGATCCGGTGCATCTCGGCGAGTGACAGGTGCTGGTGATCGAGCGTCCGGTTGTGCGCATCCTGCATCTGGTCGAGCAGTTCGGCCGCGGTGGTGGACGCGGTCGCGGTGGCCCGCACCGGGACGGTGTTGATCATCAGGCCGACCATCTCGTCCGCGCCGGCCACGTCGGTCGGGCGGCCCGACACCGCGGTTCCGAACACCACGTCGTGCCGGCCCGTCAGCTGCATGAGCAGCTGCGCGTAGGCAGCCTGCAGGACGACGTTCACGGTGGTGTGACGGGCCCGCGCCAGCTCTGCGACGGCACGTGTGGTTTCTGCTGACAGCGCAGCGGATCTCATGCCACGGCCACCCGACGCGGTCTGTGCGGCAACCAGTGTCGGGGTGTCGACACCGACCAGCACCTCCGCCCAGGCGGTGCGCGCGGCATCGAGGTCCCGGTCGGCGAGCCAGGTGACGAAGCGGCGGTAGGGCACCGCGGCGGGCAGCCGGTAGCCGTGATAGCCCGCGAAGATCTCGCGCAGCAGGACCGGCAGTGACCAGCCGTCCATCACGACGTGGTGGTTGGTGAGCACCAGCCGGTGCCGGTGTTCGCCGGTGCGGATCAACGCAACCCGGAAGGGCGGCTGGTCGCCGAGGTCGCATACCGCGGCGCGTTCGGCGGCGCAGATGTGCGTGACCTCGTCGTCGGTTGCGTCCAGCACCCGCCACGCGACGTCGGGTGCCGCCGGGATGACCTGTACCTCGAGGCCGGCGTAGAAGCGGGCCGCGATGTTCGGGTGCCGCTGCACCACCGTCTGCACGGCGTCGCGGAGCCGCTGCGCGTCGAGCGGTCCGGCCAGCGTCAGATCCAGTTGCACCGCATACAGATCGGCGTCGGCGCCGGTCTGTGCGGCGTGGAAGAGCAGGCCCTGCTGTAGCGGCGTCACCGGCAGGATGTCGGCGATCGCGTGTTCACGCTCCAGCTCGTCGATCTGCTGCTGGCTCAGTGCGGCCGGTGCGATGTCCGACGGGGTCAGCCCACCGCCGCCGGCACGCACGAGGGCGCAGATGCCGGTCAGCGCGTCGAACCACAACCGGCTGAGCCGCTCGACCTGGTCGCCGTCGAGCGCCGACGGTGCCCACGTCCAGTTGGCGTGCAGCTGCGGGCCGGCCTCGGTGTCCACGGTGCCGGCGTTGAGCTCGAGGGTGTGCATCAGCGGCATCGGTACCGCGGTCGCCAGACCGGTGACCTCGGCCGCCGCCGCGCCGTCCCTGCCGACCTGCCACAGTTCGTCGGACAGCTCGGACCCACCACCGAGTCGGCCCAGATAGTTGAATCCGATTGCCGGGTCGGCGGTTTCGAGGTCGATGTCGTCGTTGAGGTAGCGCAGCAGGCCATAGGTCAGGCCGTCCGGCAGTGCGCGCAGCTGCTCCTTGGCGTCCTTGAGCACCGCGCCCAGGGCGGCCTCGCCGGACGTCACCTGGCTCCAGGACAGCTCCCCGACCGTGACGGCCACCGGGTACTTGGTGGTGAACCAGCCGACGGTGCGCGACAGATCGACGTTCTCGGTGATCTCGTCGTGCCGGCCGTGGCCTTCCACGTCGATGCCGATGGTGCGGCTGCTACCGGCGAATTCGGCTATCGCCAGGGCGAACCCGATCAGCAGGACGTCGTTGATGCCGGCATGGAACGCCGCCGGCGCCTCCCGCAGCAGCGTCTGCACGGTGTCGACGTCATCCAGCGTCACCGAGAGCTGCCCGGCCGTGGCGAAGGTGTCCCGCTCCGGCTGCACGGCGGGCAACAGTGCCGGCGTCGCCGCCGCCTCCCGCCACGCCCCGGCCTGCGCAACAACCTCGGGCGCCGCCGCGTGTTCGACGAGGACCTGCGCCCAGCGCTGGAACGACGTGCCGCTCGCCGGCAGTTCGACGGGCTGCCCCGCGCGGGACTGCAGCCACGCGACGTTCAAGTCCTCCAACAGGATTCGCCATGACACGCCGTCCACCGCGAGGTGGTGGATGATCAGCACGAGCTGACGCGCCGGTGCCACCCACAGCGCGCTGAGCATCACGCCGGCCGCCGGATTCAGCCGCGACCGTGCCGCGATGACCGCGTCTTCGGTCAGCTCGTCAACCGTGTGCAGGCACTCCCTGGCATCGACGGCGCCCGCGTCGGGCACCTGCAGCGACCAGTCGGCGTCGGCCCGCAGCCGTAGCATGGCGTGCCGGTCGACCAAGGCCTGCAACAGGATTGCGATGTCGGCCTCGGTGACGCCCGCCGGGGCCTGCACCACCATGGTCTGGTTGAACTGATCCGTCGGCCCGTCCACGCCTGCCAGCCATCGCATGATCGGTGTGGCGGTCACCGGGCCGACTCCCGCGTCGGCGACATCGGCGGTGTCGCCGACGGTTTCGACCACCAGGGCCAGGCGCGCCACTGTCTGCTCGACGAAGACGTCGCGCGGCCGGCAGCTCAGACCGGCCGCGCGGGCCCGGGCCACCACCTGCATCGACATGATGCTGTCGCCGCCCAGTTCGAAGAACGAATCGTCCACGCCGACCCGCTCGATGCCGAGGACGTCGGCGTAGACCGCGGCCAGCGTCTCCTCGACCGGGGTTCGCGGCGCCCGGTACTGGTCGGCGTTGCCGTACGTCGGGGCCGGGAGCGCGCGGCGGTCCAGCTTGCCGTTCGGGGTCAGCGGCAGCGTCGCCATCGCGACCACGGCCGCTGGAACCATGTACGCCGGAAGATGTTTGGCCACCGCGGTCCGCGCCTCGGCCGGGTCGGCGGTGCCGGTGATGTAGCCGACGAGGCGCTTGTCGCCGGGGCGGTCCTCGCGCACGATCACCGCGGCCTGGCGGACGCCGTCGAGACCGGCCAAGGCCGTTTGCACGTCACCCAGTTCGATGCGGTAGCCACGAATCTTGACCTGTTCGTCGGCCCGCCCCAGGTATTGCAGCTGACCATCGGCGCCCCACCGCACGAGGTCACCGGTGCGGTACATGCGTTGTCCCGGCGCGCCGAACGGGCACGCCACGAAGCGCGACGCGGTCAGCCCGCCGCGCCGCACGTATCCGGCCGCGACGCCCGAGCCGGCGACGTACAACTCGCCGACCACGCCGACCGGCACGGGGCGCAACCGCTCGTCCAGGACGAAGGCCGCCGCGCCCGACACCGGCGTGCCGATCGGCGCGACAGGCGAACCCGCGGTGAGCGGTGCGCTCACCGCGGCGTAGATGGTGGCCTCGGTCGGGCCGTAGGCGTTGAGCATGACGCGGCCCGCTCGGGCACTGTCGGTGGCCCAGCGATCGACGAGCTCGGGCGGGCAGGCCTCGCCCGCGACCACCAGCGACGTCGACTCGAGCCCCGCCGGCGACAACATCATTGCGGCGGAGGGGGTTTGCGTCAGCATCGTGACGCCCTCGGCGACCAGCAGCTCGTGCAGTTCCTCCGGTGAGCGGGCCACCGTCTCGGACACCACGACGAGGCGACCGCCGTGCAGCAGGGCCCCGAAGATCTCCCACACCGAGACGTCGAAGGCCAGTGAATGCCACTGGCTCCACACGCGTGCCGTCGGCAGTTGGTCTTTCAGCTCACCGAGCAGACCCACGACGTTGCGGTGTGTGATGGCAACGCCCTTGGGCACGCCGGTGGTGCCTGAGGTGTAGATCAGGTACGCGATGTCACCCAGGCTGGGTGCCGGAGGCATTGTGGCGGGCTGGTTTTCGATGTCGGCGGCGGCGACGTCGAGGACCGGCCGGTCGAATCCGGCCAATCGCTCGGCCAGATCGCCGGTGGTGACGGCGGCGACCGGTGCGGCGTCGCCCAGCATGAACTCGATGCGCGCCGACGGCAGGGCGGGATCGATCGGCAGGTACGCCGCCCCCGTCTTGAGCACCGCGAGGATCGCGACGATCGCGTCGGCAGACCGGTGGAACAGCAGTGCCACCGTCTGCCCCGGACCGGCACCGAGGCCGATCAGCCGGTGTGCCAACCGATTCGCCGCCGCGTCCAGTTCCGCGTAGGTCAGGGTCCGGTTCTGCCAGGTGAGCGCCCCCGCGTCCGGGGTGCGGGCCACCTGCGCGGCGAACAACTCCGGGATGGAGCCCGCTGCCCCGGCCGGCGCGGTCAGCACCGCACGGTGCCCGAGCTCGTCGAGTCGGACCTGTTCGGCGGCGTCGACCAGACTCACCGACGACAGCGCCCGCTGCGGCTCAGCGGTCATCGCCGCCAGCAGCAATTCCATCCGGTTGACCAGCGCGGCAACGGTTTCGGCGTCGAACACGTCGGTGCGGAACTCCACCTCGCCGCCGATGCCGGCGGGCGCGCCGGTGGCCGTCCAGCGTTCGGACAGCGAGAAGGTCAGGTCCATGCGGGCGGACTGGGTGCCCAGCGGGATCGACGTGACGTCCACGCCCTTCAACCCGGAACCGGCGGCGGGGTCGGTCAGGCCGGTGAAGTTCTGCCACGACAACATGACCTGTACCAGCGGATGGTGGGTGAGGCTGCGCGCCGGATTCAGCCGCTCCACCAACAGCTCGAACGGCACGTCCTGGTGCTCGAAGGCCTCCAGGCTGCGGCTGCGGACCTGGTTCAGCAGGTCGGCGAATGTCGGGTCGCCGGTCAGGTCAGCGCGCAGCACGAGGGTGTTGACGAAGAAACCGACCAGGTCATCGAGTGCGGGATCGCGTCGTCCGGCGATCGGGAAGCCCACGGCGACATCGGCATTCGCGCTGACCTTGGCGAGCAGCGCCAGCAAGGCGGCCTGCACGACCATGAAGGTCGTGGCATTGTGCTCCCGGGCCAGCCGGGCCACCTGTTCCTGCAACTCGGCGGGCCACTGCACGGCGACCGTCGCGCCGGCCATGTCGGCGACCAACGGGTAGGGCCGGTCGGTCGGCAGCTGCACGCGCTCGGGCAGGCCGGCGAGCGCGTCCTCCCAGTACGCCAGCTGCGCCGCCACCCGGCTGCCACGGTCGTCGAGACGGCCGAACTGTGCGCGCTGCCAGAGGGTGTAGTCGATGTACTGCACCGGCAGCGGTGCCCAGTCGGGCGCCTGCCCGGCGCACCGGCTGGCGTAGGCCAGTCCCAGATCCGCGACCAGCGGGCGCAGCGACCAACCGTCGGCGGCGATGTGATGCACCACGGCCACCAGGACGTGTTCGTCGTCCGCGATGCGGAAGAGTTTCGCCCGCAACGGGATATCGACGGCCAGGTCGAAGGTGCTCCGCGCGGTGGCCTCGAGAGCGTCGTGCAGCCGGCTCGCCGACCACTGCGTGGCGTCGACGACGTTCCAGCCGAAGTCGGCGCGCGCCGCGGGAATCACGACCTGCTGGGGTGTGCCGTCGGGTGCGGTGAGCAGCGTGCGCAGGCTCTCGTGCCGGCCGACGACATCGGCCAGCGCGGCGCCGAGGGCCTCGACGTTCAGTGCGCCTTCGATCCGCAGGGCCGTCGCCATGTTGTAGACCGGAGAAGGCCCCTGCACCTGGTCGACGAGCCACAACCGGTTCTGCGCGAACGACAGCGGCACCACGTCGGGCCGCGCCGCCACGGTCAGCGGCTGCAGGCCACGCTCGCCGGCGACGATCCGCGGCGCCAGCTGGGCGACGGTGGGTGCCTCGAAGACCGTGCGGACCGGGAGGTCGACGTCCAGTGCGGAGTTGATGGCCGCGACCAGCCGCATCGTCGACAGCGAATCGCCACCGAGGTCGAAGAACGAATCGTCGACGCCCACCCGTTCGATGCCGAGCACCTGCGCGTAGACGCCGGCCAGGATCTCCTCGGTGAGGCTGCCCGGCGCGCGGTACACGCCCGCAACGTATTCCGGTTCCGGCAGCGCGCGGGTGTCGAGCTTGCCGTTGACCGTGACGGGAAGTTCGGCCAGGCCGAGAACGGCCGCCGGCACCATATAGCCGGGCAGGCGCTGCGCCAGCGCGGCACGCACCTCGGCCGGATTCACCGACCCGACGACGTAGCCGACCAGACGCTTGCCACCGGCTGCATCCTCGCGGGTGACCACCACCGCCTGCTCGACGCCGGCCACCGCCGCCAGAGCAGACCGCACTTCACCCAGTTCGATGCGATGGCCGCGGATCTTGACCTGTTCGTCGGCGCGGCCGAGGTAGCGCAGCTGCCCGTCGGGACCCCAGCTCGCCAGGTCGCCCGTCCGGTACATGCGTGTTCCGGGCGCGCCGAACGGGCACGCCATGAAACGTGTTGCGGTCAAGGCGGATCGGCCCCAGTAGCCGACCCCGACGCCGCGGCCCGCCACGTAGAGTTCGCCGATCGCGCCCGGCCGCACCGGCCGCAGCCACTCGTCGAGCACGAACAGCGCGGCGCCCGGGACCGGCGAACCGATCGGCGGCGCACCGGATCCCGGGGTCAGCGGCGTGCTCTTGGAGACCCACATGGTGGTCTCGGTCGGGCCGTAGACGTTGAGCATCACGCGCCCCGGCGCCCACCGGTCCACCAGTTCCGGCGGGCAGGCCTCGGCACCGATCAGCAGGGCCATCGACTCCAGACCCTGCGGCGACAGCAGACTGACCGCCGACGGTGTCTGCGCCAGCACGGTGACGCCCTCGCGAACGAGCAAGGCGTGGAACTCATCCGGCGACCGGACCACCGCGTCGGAGACCACCACGAGGCGCCCGCCGTGCAGCAGGGCCGCCCAGATCTCCCACACCGAGAAGTCGAACGAGTACGAATGGAACTGCGCCCACACCTGTTCCGGACCCAGGTCGAAGCCGAGGTCCAGCCCGGCGTAGAGCTGCGTCACGTTGCGGTGCGTGACGGCGACGCCCTTGGGCTGCCCGGTGGTTCCGGAGGTGTAGATGATGTGCGCGATGTCGTCGGGGCGCGGTCCCGAAACCACTGTGGCAGAGCCGTTCTGCTGTTCCGCGACGGTGGCGACGTCCAGCACGGGTACACCCAGTCCCGACATCTCGGCGATCAGTTCCGGGGTGGTGAACAGCAGCACCGGCGCCGCGTCGGCGACCATGAACTCGACGCGTTCCGTGGGCAGTGCGGGGTCGATCGGCAGGTAGCCCGCGCCGGTCTTGAGCACCGCCAGGATCGCGATGACCGCGTCGGCCGAGCGGGGGAACATCAGGGCCACGGTCTGTCCCGGGCCCGCGCCGCGGGCCGCCAACGCGTGAGCCAACCGGTCCGCGGTGTCGTTCAGCTCCCGGTACGTCCAGGCCGAGTCCTGGTAGGTCAGGGCCACCGCATCGGGGGTGCGAGCCACCTGCGCGGCGAACAGTTCCGGAACCGTCTGCCCGGCAACGGGTTCGGTCAGGACGGCGCGCCCGCTCCACCGATCCACCGTGGCCCGCTCGTCCGGCCCGAGGGCGTCGATCGTCGACAGCGGCCGGTCCGGATCGGCGGCCATGGCCGCCAGCACCGTCTGCAGCCGCTCGACCGTCGCCGCGATGTCGGCCGTGCCGAAGACCGTCGTGTCGTACTCGACGCGAATGGTCAGCTCGCGGCCCGGTTGCGCCTGCACGGTCAGCGGGTAGTGCGTGGATTCGTGGGTCGCCACATCGGTGACGGCCAGCTCGGCATCGCTGGACAGGGCCGCGGTGTCGACGGGGTAGTTCTCGAACGCGAACAGCGTGTCGAACAGCTGGTCCTGACCGGTGATGCGGTGAATGTCACCCAGCGCCAGGTACTGATGCTCCAACGTGTCGTTGTACCCACCCTGCAGCTGGTCGAGCAGCGCGGCGGCCGTGGTGGTCGCGGTGAGGTTGGCGCGCACCGGCACGGTGTTGATGAACAGGCCCACCATCGATTCGACGCCGGCGACCTCCGCGGGCCGGCCGGAGACCGTGGTGCCGAACACCACGTCATGGCTGCCGGTGAGCCAGCACAGGAGCTGGGCGTACGCGGCCTGCAGCACGGTGTTGACGGTGGTGTGCCGGGCGCGTGCCAATTCGGCGGCCGCCGTGGCGATTTCCGCCGGGAGCGTGACGGTCTCGACGCCGCGAGGCCCCGATTCCGTGCGACCAGCGGGTCCGACCAAGGTGGGCGTATCGAGGCCGCGGAGCAGTTCGCCCCATGCGGCGGTGGCCGCGTCGTGGTCCCGATCGGTCAGCCAGCTGACGTAGTTGCGGTACGGCGTGGCCGGCGGGAGCCGGTGACCGTGGTAGCTCGCGAAGATCTCCGCCAGCAGGATCGGCATCGACCAGCCGTCGAGCACGATGTGGTGGTTTGTCAGCACGAACCGGTACCGGTCGGGTGCGACCCGGATCAGCGCGGCGCGGAAGACCGGCCCGGCACCGAGGTCGCACACCGCGGCACGCTCGGCTGCGCGGAGCTGTGGCACCTGCGCGTCGCTGTCGAGTTCCAGGTACTGCCAGCCGATTTCGGGCTCGGCCGGGATGACCTGGACCGGCTGGCCGAACCTCGAGTGGAAGCTCGCCACCAGATGCGGATGCCGGGCGGCCGCGGCGCGCACGGCGGTGTGCAGCCGGTCGGCGTCGAGCCGGCCGGTGACGCCGATGTCGAGCTGTCCGGCATAGAGGTCACCGTCGCTCTGGGCGGTGGTGGCGTGGAAGAGCAGGCCCTCCTGCACCGGGGTCAGTGGTAGTACGTCGGCGATGGCGCGCTGCCGTTCCAGCTCATCGAGCTGCTGCTGGCTGAGGCGGGCCGGCGCGATGTCGGACGGTGTCAGGCCGCCACCGCCGTCCGACACGTGGGCGCAGATGCCGGACAGCGCTTCGAACCACAGCCGGCTCAGGTGCGTCACCTGTTCCGCGTCGAGTGCCGACGGCGCCCAGGTCCAATTGGCATGCAGCCGTGGACCGTCGGGAGTCTCGACGGCGCCGGCTCCCAGCTCCAGGGTGTGCATGAGCGGCATGGGGATCGCCAGGGCCGCGGTGGGGGTACGGTCCCCGATGCGCCAGAGGTCCTCGGACAGGTCGGCGGTACCGCCCTGGCGCCCGAGGTAGTTGAAGCCGACGGTCGGATCGTCGCCGTCCACAACGGGATTCAGGTACCGCAGCAAGCCGTAGCTCAGCGGGTCCGGCAGTGCCCGGAGTTGCTCCTTGGCGTCCTTGATGACGGCGCCCAGCGCCGCGTCACCGGCGATCACCTGCGCCCAGGTGAGGTCCCCGAGGGTGATCGACACCGGGGACTTGGTGGTGAACCAGCCGACGGTCCGGGTCAGGTCGATGTCGGCGCCGAGGTCTTCATGACGCCCGTGCCCCTCGACATCGATGCCGATCGTCCCGCCATGCTCACCCGCGAATTCGGCCAGGGCCAAGGCGAATCCGATGACCAGGATGTCGTTGATGCCCGCGTGGAACGCCGACGGCACAGCGCTCAGCAGCGTCGCGGTGGTCTCGGCATCCAGTTCGGCGGCGAGGTGCCCCGCACTGGCGAAGGTGTCGATCGCGGGCTGCACGGCAGGCAATACGGCCGGCGCCTGCGTGACGCGCTGCCAGGCCGCGGCGTGTGCGGCGACGTCGGCCGTCTGGGCATGGTCGGCGAGCACCTGCGCCCACCGCCGGAACGAGGTACCGCCCGCCGGCAATGCCACGGGCTGTCCGGCCCGGTGCTGCACCCACGCGATGTTCAGGTCTTCCAACAGGATTCGCCACGACACGGCGTCGACCGCCAGGTGGTGGACGATGATCGCGAGTTGCCGGCTGTCAGCTACCCACAGCGCGCTCAGCATGGCCCCGGCTGCGGGGTTCAGCTGCGCGCGCGCCGCGGCGAGCGCGCCGTCGGACCAGGTGTCGGCGGTGTGCAGGCAACCGCGGGCGTCCACGGCGCCGGGCTCGGCGGTGCTCAACTCACCGTCCTCGACGCGCAGGCGCAGCGTGGCGTGGCGATCGAGCAAGGCCTGCAAGAGGATTGCCGCGTCCGCGTCGGTGGCGTGCGCCGGGGCCTGCAGCACGACGGTCTGGTTGAACTGGTCGGTGGGGCCGTCGACGGTGCGCAGCCATTCGATGATCGGGGTGGCCGGCAGCGGGCCGACACCCGAATCGGCGTCCCCGTCGGGGTTTTCGCTAACCTCGACCACCCGGGCCAACCGGGCGACGGTCTGCTCGACGAACAGGTCCTTGGTCCGGCAGATCAGGCCTGCCGCCCGCGCGCGGGTCACGACCTGCATCGACGAAATGCTGTCGCCACCGAGGTCGAAGAAGGAGTCGTCCACGCCGACGCGCTCGACACCGAGTACCGCGGCGTAGATGCCGGCGAGGACTTCCTCGATGGCGTTGGCGGGCGCACGGTAATCACCCGCGGCGTATTCGGGCGCCGGCAGCGCCCGGACATCGAGTTTGCCGTTGGCGGTCAGCGGCAGCTCCGGAACCACAACCACCGCGGCCGGAATCATGTACGCCGGCAACCGGTCTGCCAGCGCGGCGCGCACCGTCTCCGGGTCGGCCGAGCCGGTGAGATAGCCGACAAGTCGCTTGTCCCCCGGCCGATCTTCGCGGGCGATCACCGCGGCCTGGTCCACACCGTCGAGGTCCGCCAGCGCGGCCTGGATATCGCCCAGTTCGATGCGGTAGCCACGGATCTTGACCTGATCGTCGGCCCGGCCCAGGTAGTCCAATTGGCCGTCGGCACGCCACCGCACCAGGTCACCGGTGCGGTACATGCGGGCGCCGGGCGCGCCGAACGGACACGCCACGAAGCGTGCGGCGGTCAGTCCGCCGCGGCGCAGATACCCTGCCGCCACTCCCCCGCCGGCGAGGTACAGCTCACCGACGACACCGACCGGAACCGGCCGTAAGTGACTGTCCAGCACGAACGTTGCGCCATTGGGCACCGGCGAGCCGATCGGCACCGTCGGCTCCCCGGGCGTGAGCGGTGCGCTGATGGCGGCATAGATGGTCGCCTCGGTGGGTCCGTAGGCGTTGATCATGACGCGGCCGGCCCAGCGGTCGACCAGATCGGTGGGGCACGCCTCGCCCGCGACCACGAGGGTGACGCCGTCCAGACCGTCGGTCGAAAGTGCGCCTGCCGCAGAGGGAGTCAGGCTCAGTACGGTGACCCGCTCGGCCACCACGAGCGCGTGGAGGTCCTCCGGTGCCCGCGCCACCGACTCGGGCACGACGACCAGGCGGCCGCCGTTCAGCAGCGCACCGAAGATCTCCCACACCGAGACGTCGAACGCCAGCGAGTGCCACTGGCTCCACACACCGGCGGTCGGCAGCCCGGAGTCCGGGGCGCCGATCAGCTGGGTCACGTTACGGTGCGCGACGGCAACACCTTTCGGGACACCGGTGGTGCCGGAGGTGTAGATCAGGTAGGCGATGTCGTCTGCTGCGGGCCCGGCCAGGGCGGTGTCGGGCCGGCCGGCCACGGACGGATCGTCCACATCGAGCACCGCGATGTCGATGCCGGAGACACGGTCTGCCAGGTCGCCGGTGGTGATCACCGCGACCGGTGCCGCGTCCGCGAGCACGAACTCGACGCGGGACGCCGGCAGCGCCGGATCCAGTGGCAGGTAGGCCGCCCCGGTCTTGAGTACCGCCAGGATCGCCACGATGGCTTCCGCGGACCGGGGCAGCAGCAGCGCCACAGTCTGTCCCGGACCGGCGCCGTGCGTCGCGAGCAGGTGCGCGAACTGGTTGGCCCGCCGATCGAGTTCGCGGTAGGTCAGGGTGTGGCCCGCGCAACTGACTGCGTGCGCGTGCGGTGTGCGCGCGGCGACGCCGGCGAACAGTTCCGGGATCGATACGTCAGGGTCGGGCCGCTGGAGCGCAGCACGGTTGGCGAGCTCGTCGAGGCGCGTGTGCTCGGCGTCGTCGAGCAACGCGACCCTGGACACCGGCGCGGTGGGATCGGCACTGACGGAGGCCAATACGCGCTGTAGCCGCTCGACCAGTGTCCCGATGCTCGCCGCGTCGAACACGTCGGTGCGATATTCGACGGTTCCCGCGATGCCGGCGGGCGCGCCGTCGTCGGCCCAGCGCTCGCCGAGCGAGAACGTCAGATCCATGCGCGCGGTCTGGGTGTCGACCGGGACCGGCGTCACCTCCAGGTCACCGAGCGTCAGCCCGGCGCGGTGCGCCTGCTGGCCTGGGAGGTTCTGCCACGCCAGGAGCACCTGCACCAGCGGATGATGCGTCAGGCTCCGCGTCGGGTTGAGCCGCTCGACGAGTACCTCGAACGGCACGTCCTGGTTCTCGTAGGCCGCGAGGCTGCGCTGCTGTACCTGCGCCAGCAGGTCGGCGAACTTCGGGTCGCCCGACAGGTCGACACGCAGCACCAGGGTGTTGACGAAGAAGCCGACGAGGTCGTCGAGTGCCGGGTCGGTGCGGCCGGCGATCGGGAAGCCCACGGCGACATCGGGACTCGCGCTGACGGCCGACAGCAGCAGGGCCAGGGCCGCCTGCACCACCATGAATCCGGTGGCGTTGTGGTCACGCGCCACCTGCGCGATCTGCTGCTGCAGCGCGGCCGGCCAGTCGATGGCGACGGTCGCGCCGTGCTGATCCGCCACGAGTGGGTACGGCCGGTCGGTCGGCAGTTGCAGGCGCTCGGGCAGACCCGCCAACGCGTCCTGCCAGTAGTCGAGCTGCGCCGCGATCGGGCTGTCACTGTCGTGCAGATCCCCGAATTGCGCACGCTGCCACAGCGTGTAGTCGACGTACTGCACCGGCAGCTCGGACCACTGTGGAGCCAGTCCGGCGCACCGGCTCGCGTAGGCGACGCCCAGATCGCGTGCCAGCGGCGTGATCGACCAGCCGTCGGCCGCGATGTGATGCACGGCGGCGACCAGGATGTGCTCGTCGTCGGCAACCCGGAACAGGCTGGCCCGCAACGGAATCTCCGTGGCGATGTCGAAGGCGTACCGGGCCGCGTCGGCTACGGCAGCGTCCAGCCGGCCCCTGGTCCAGCCGGTCGCATCGGTGCTGTCCCAACCGATGTCGGCCCGGGAGGCGGGCAGCACCACCTGCTGCGGCACGCCGTCCGGGGCGACGAACACGGTTCGCAGCGCCTCGTGCCGGGCCACGACATCGACGAGCGCGGTGTGCAGCGCGCCGGCGTCGAGCTCTCCGGTGAGACGCAGCACCGTGGCGAGGTTGTAGGTCGCGGACGGGCCCTGCAGTTGTTCCAGGAACCACAGGCGATTCTGGGCGAAAGACAGCGGGATGACGTCCGGCCGTTCCCCCGGTACCAGCGGCTCGCGCCGCGGCGCGGCCGTCCCGATCCGCGGCGCCAGCTCGGCGATCGTCGGCGCCTCGAATACGGTGCGCACCGCCAGATCCGTGTCCAGTGCGGCGTTGATCGCGGCGGTCAGGCGCATGGCGGCGATGCTGTCGCCACCGAGATCGAAGAACGAATCGTCCACACCGACACGGCTGTGTCCCAACAGATTCGCGAAGATGCCGGCCAGGATTTCCTCGACCGCGGTGGCCGGTGCCCGGTAGTCGCCGGCCACATAGTCGGGCGCGGGCAGGGCCCGCGTATCCAGCTTGCCGTTGGCGGTCAGCGGCAAGCGGTCCAGCGTCATGATCGCGGCCGGCACCATGTAGCCCGGAAGCCGGTGCGCCAGTTCGGCCCGCGCCGCGGCCGGGTCGACCGCGCCGGTCACGTATCCGACGAGGCGCCTGTCACCCGGCCGGTCCTCACGGGCGATCACAACGGCCTGCTGTACCCCGTCCACGGCGGCCAAAGCGCTTTGCACGTCACCGAGTTCGATGCGGTAGCCGCGAATCTTGACCTGCTCGTCGGCACGGCCCAGGTAGGTCAACTGTCCGTCGGCACCCCAGCGCACCAGGTCGCCGGTGCGGTACATCCGCTGTCCGGGTGCCCCGAACGGGCATGCCACGAAACGCGATGCGCTCAGCCCGGCGCGTCCCAGATAGCCGACACCCACACCGGCACCGGCGACATACAGCTCGCCGACGACCCCGGGCGGCACCGGCTGCAACGAGTCGTCGAGCACGAACAGCGCCGCGCCGCCCACCGGTGAACCGATCGGCACCACAGCGGATTCCGATACCGACTCAGCCGTCAGCGGCGCGCTGATCGCGACGCACATCGTCGTCTCGGTCGGCCCGTAGGCGTTGACCATCAGGCGACCGCCGGTCGCCCAGCGCTGCACCACCTCGGGCGGGCAGGCCTCACCCACCGCGACAAGGGCCGCATCTTCCAGTCCGGCCGGCGACAAAACCGCTGCCGCCGTCGGGGTCTGGGTCAGGACCGTGACGCCTTCGCGCACCAGGGTCTGATGCAACTCCGCCGACGACCGGGCCACGTCGTCACCGATCACCACGACGCGGCCGCCACGGAGCAGCGGCCCGAAGATCTCCCACACCGAGACGTCGAACGCCAGCGAATGCGCGTGGCTCCAGACCCCGGCAGCCGGGAGGCCCGCATCGACCGTGCCCAGCAGCTGCGTCACATTGGCGTGCGTGAGCCCGACACCCTTGGGTACTCCGGTGGTGCCGGAGGTGTAGATCAGGTAGGCCGGCGCATCGGCATTCGGCATCGGCAGCGCTGAATCAGCCTGTCCGGCAGCGTCGGCGACCGAGACCACCGCTCCACTGAAGCCCGACAACAGGTCCGGCTCGGTACTGATCGCCGCCACCGGTGCCGCGTCATCGAGGACGAACGCGATGCGCGCCGACGGCCACGTGACGTCGATCGGCAGATAGGCCGCGCCGGCCTTGAGCACACCGAGCATCGCGATGATGGCGTCGGCCGAGCGGGAAAGCAGCAGCGCGACAACCGAACCCGGACCGACGCCGCAACCGGCCAACAGGTGGGCAACGCGGTTCGACGCCGCGTCCAGCTCCGCGTAGGTCAGTTCGGCACCCGCGTCGGTGATCGCGACCGCATCGGGCACGGCACGGACGTGGGTGGCGAACAGCTCGGGGATCGACGGCGGACTCGAAGGCCGCGTCAACACGTCCCGGTGGCCGATGGCCGCGATCCGGTCGCGCTCCTGGGGCGTCAGCAGATCCACCGTGGACAACGTTCGGCCGGGATCGGCTGTCATGGCCGCCAACACACCCTGCATCCGGTGCACCAGTGCTTCGACGCTCGCCGCGTCGAACACGTCGGTGCGGAACTCGACGATGCCGCCGATGCCCGCGGGTTCTCCTGTGGCAGTCCAGCGTTCGGACAACGAGAACGCCAGGTCCATGCGCGCGGCCTGGGTTTCCACCGGCAGCGGCGTGACCGTGAGGTCGCCCAGCGCCAGGCCACCCGCGGTATCGATGTGCTGCCAGGGCAGGTTCTGCCAGCCGAGCAGCACCTGCACCAGCGGGTGGTGCGACAGGGAACGTGCCGGGTTCAGGCGCTCGACCAGTACCTCGAAGGGCACGTCCTGATGTTCGTAGGCCGCCAGGCTGCGTGCGCGCACCTGCGCCAAGAGCTCTTCGACGGTCGGATTTCCGGCGAGGTCGACGCGCAGCACCAGGGTGTTGACGAAGAAGCCCACGAGGTCGTCGAGGGCGGGATCGCGCCGCCCGGCAATCGGAAAGCCGATGGCGACATCGGAACTCGCGCTGAGCTTGGCCAGCATGACGGCGAGCGCGGCCTGCACCACCATGAAGCTGGTCGCGTTGTGCTCACGTGCCACGCGCGCGATCTGCTGCTGCAACTCGGCGGGCCAGTCCACGTCGATGGTCGCGCCCTGGAGATCGGCGACCGCGGGGTACGGCCGGTCGGTTGGCAGGCTGATCCGGTCGGGGATGCCGGCCAGGGCCTCGGTCCAGTAGGTCAGCTGGGCCGCGACCTCGCTGTCGGGTGCGTCGAGTTCGCCGAGTTGCGCACGTTGCCACAAGGTGTAGTCGACGTACTGCACGGCCAGCGGCGCCCAGCCCGGCGCTTGCCCGGCACAGCGGCTGGCGTACGCCGTGCCGAGATCGGTGACGAGCGGCTGCAGCGACCAGCCGTCCGCGGCGATGTGATGCACGACTGCCACCAGCAGGTGCTCATCGTCGGCGATGCGGAACAGGCTGGCGCGCACCGGGATTTCGGTGGACAGGTCGAACACGTACTGTGCGGCCGCACGCACCGCATCGGTGCGCTGCTCGTCGGTCCAGGCGCCGGCATCGACGACGTCCCAGCCGAGTTCCATCTGGTCGGCGGGCACGACCACCTGCCGGGGCGTGCCACCGGTCGCCGTGAACACCGTGCGCAGGCTCTCGTGCCGGCCGACCACGTCGGCCAGCGCTGCCCGCAACGCGTCGGCATCGAGCCGGCCCTGCAACCGCAGCATCACCGGCATGTTGTAAAGCGCTGACGCACCCTGCAATTGGTCGACGAACCACAACCGGTTCTGGGCGAAGGACAGCGGGATGGTGTCGGGTCGCTCGACAGGCACCAGCGGCGCGCGCCGCGTCGCCCCGTCGCCGATCCGCGCGGCGAGCTGAGCCACCGTGGGTGCCTCGAAGACCGTGCGCACCGGCAGCTCGACATCGAGCGCCGCGTTGATGCCGGCGATCAACCGCATGGTGGACAACGAATCTCCGCCGAGGTCGAAGAACGAATCGTCGACGCCGACCCGCTCGACACCGAGAAGTTCGGCGTAGATGGCCGTCAGGGTTTCCTCGACCGGTCCCGAGGGCGCCCGGTACCGCCCGGCGTCCTGGTAGTCCGGCGCCGGCAGTGCCCGCGCGTCCAGCTTGCCGTTGACGGTGACCGGAAGTGCCGGCACCGCAATGACGGCGGCCGGGACCATGTAGCCCGGCAGCCGGTGCGCCAGTGCGGTGCGCGCCTCGGCCGGGTCCGCCGGGCCGACGATGTAGCCGACCAGGCGCTTGTCGCCGGGACGGTCCTCGCGCGCGATCACGGCCGCGTGTTCCACGCCTGGCAGCTCGGCCAACGCCGAACGGACATCACCCAATTCGATGCGGTAGCCGCGCACCTTGACCTGCTCGTCGGCGCGCCCGAAGTAGTCGAGCTGCCCGTCGGGGCGCCACGACACCAGGTCGCCGGTGCGGTACATGCGCGTGCCCGGTTCGCCGAACGGGCAGGCCATGAAACGCGTTGCCGTCAGGCCGGACCGGCGCCAGTAGCCGATACCGACGCCGCGGCCCGCGAGGTACAGCTCACCGACGACGCCCGGCGGCACGGGGCGCAGCGACTCGTCGAGGACGAAGAATGCCGCGCCCGCCGTGGGCGAACCGATCGGCGGCGCCCCGGAGCCCGCGGTCAGCGGCAGGCTCTTGCACAGCCACATGGTCGTCTCGGTCGGACCGTAGACGTTGACCATGGTCCGGCCGGGTGCCCAGCGGTCGACCATCTCGGGCGGGCAGGCCTCGGCGCCGATGACCAGGTCGGCCGCATCCAGCCCGTCGGTGGACAACACCGCTGCCGCCGAAGGGGTTTGGGTGAGGACGGTGACGCGCTCGCGCACCAGCAGGTCGTGGAAGTCATCGGCGGACCGGGCCACCGCGTCGGGGACCACCACCAGCCGCCCGCCGTGCAGCAGCGCGCCCCAGATCTCCCACACCGAGAAGTCGAACGCGTAGGAATGGAACTGCGTCCACACCTGTGCATTTCCCGTCGCTTCGCTCGCCCCGGCTGCCGGCGACAACTCGATGCCGATCTCCAGGCCCTGGAACAACTGGACGACGTTGTATTGCGTGACCGCAACGCCTTTGGGCGTCCCGGTGGTGCCCGAGGTGTAGATCAGGTGAGCCACATCGTCGGGCGCGGGGCCCGGCGGCGGGGTGCTGCGCTGCGTCGCCACCCGCGGATCGGCCACGTCGATCACCGTGACGCCGGATCCGTCGAATCGGTCGGCGAGCTCGGCGGTGGTGACAACCGCGATCGGTGCGGCGTCACCGAGCATGAACTCGATGCGCGATGCCGGCAGCGCCGGGTCGAACGGCAGGTATGCCGCGCCGGACTTCTGCACCGCGAGGATCGCCACGATCGCTTCGGCCGAGCGCGGGAACAGCAGGGCGACAATCTGTCCCGGCCCAGCGCCCTGCGCGGTCAGCAGGTTCGCCAGCCGGTTCGACGCCGCGTCGAGTTCCCGGTAGGTCAGGGACCGGTCGCCACACACCACCGCGACCGCATCGGGAGTGCGGGCGGCCTGGGCGGCGAACACCTCCGGCACCGTCGTCACCACTGCCGGCTGTCCCAGCACGGCGCGGTTGCCCCAGCGGTCCAGCCGGGCCTGCTCGACGTCGTCGAGCAGGTTCACCGACGACAGCCGCTGCTCCGGATCGGCGCTGAACGCCGACACCATTCGCTCGAATCGGCCGACCAGCGCCTGGATGCTCTCCGCATCGAAGATGTCCGTGCGGAACTCCACCATCACGTCGAGTCCGTCGGGTTCGCCGTCACCGTCCCAGCGCTCGCCCAGGGAGAACGCCAGATCCATCCGGGCGGTCTGGGTATCGACCGTCAGCGGCGTCACCTGCAGGTCGCCGAGGGCCAGCCCGGCCGCATCGCCGGCCTGCCAGGAGAAGTTCTGCCAGCCCAGCAGCACCTGGACCACCGGGTGGTGGGTGAGGCTGCGGGTGGGATTCAGCCGCTCGACGAGCATCTCGAACGGCACGTCCTGGTGCTCGTATGCCGCCAGGCTCCGTCGGCGGACCTGCGCGAGGAGGTCGACGAACGTGGGGTCGCCGCCCGGGAACTCGCCCAGGTCGACGCGCAGCACCAGGGTGTTGACGAAGAAGCCCACCAGATCGTCGAGCGCGGCATCGCGCCGGCCCGCGATCGGAAAGCCCACCGCCACATCGGAAGTCGAGCTGATTCGTGCCAGCAGTGCCGCGAACGCCGCCTGGATCACCATGAAGCTGGTCGCGTTGTGCTCCCGGGCGACGCGGCGGATCTGCTGCTGCAGCGCTACCGGCCACTGCACGGTGACCCGGGCGCCGTGGTGGTCGGCCGTCGGCGGATAGGGGCGGTCGGTGGGCAGGTCGAGACGCTCCGGCAGGCCGGCCAGGGTGTCCTGCCAGAAGTCGAGCTGGGCGGCGATGGGACCGTCGGCATCGTCGAGTTCGCCGAATTGTGCACGCTGCCACAGCGTGTAGTCGACGTACTGCACCGGCAGCGGCGACCAGTCGGGAGCCCGTCCCGCGCACCGGCTGGCATAGGCCAGTCCGAGATCGCGCACCAGCGGCGTGACCGACGAGCCGTCGGCCGCGATGTGGTGCACCACGACGACCAGGATGTGATTGTCGTCGGTGATGCGGAAGAGCTTGGCGTGGAACGGGATCTGCGCCGACAGGTCGAAGGTGTGCCGGGCTGCCGCGCCCACCGCGTCGTCGACCCGATGTGCCGGCCAGCCGCCGGCGTCGATGGTCTCCCACCCGATGTCGGCCTGGTCCGCGGGGATGATCACCTGCTGGGGTGCGCCCTCCGGCGCCACGAACAACGTCCGCAGGCTTTCATGGCGGGCCACCACGTCGGCCAACGCGCGGCCGAGTGCGTCGGTGTCGAGGCGGCCGCGCAGCCGCAGCGCCACGGCCAGGTTGTAGATGGCCGACGGTCCCTGCAACTGGTCGAAGAACCACAAGCGGTTCTGCGCGAACGACAGCGGAAGTACCTCGGGCCGGTCGCCGGCTTCCAGCGGAGCCAGGCGCGTGGCGTCGCCACCGATGCGCGGGGCCAGCTGCGCCACGGTGGGTGCCTCGAACAGGGCGCGCACCGAAAGGTCCACGGCCAGGCTCGAATTGACCGCGCCGATCAGCCGCATCGCGGACAGCGAGTCGCCGCCCAGGTCGAAGAACGAATCGTCCACCCCGACGCGCTGCACACCCAGCACCTGGGCGTAGATGTCCGCGAGGATCTCTTCCACCACACCGGCCGGGGCCCGGTAGCCGTCGGTGTCGGTGTACTCGGGCGCCGGCAGCGCCTTGCGGTCGAGCTTGCCCGATGTGGTCAACGGCATCTCGTCGAGCACCACGATGTGCTGCGGCACCATGTAATCGGGCAGCCACGCGCTCAGGCGGTTCCGGACGGCGCCGATCTTCGTGCTGCTGTGCGGTTCGTTGGCGTGCACGCCGGTGTGCGCGAGCGGCCGGTACAGGTCGGTCAGTGGGCTGTCACCCGGACTGACGAAGACGGCGTCGACGCTGCCCGGTGCGGCACCCCACGTGACGGCGACCTGATATCCCGCCTGTTCGCCGACGCGGTGCAGTTCTTCCGTTGTGGTCTCGGGGATTTCGGTGTCCGCGGGGATTCCGGCGAGCTCCTGTTCCAGCCGGACGTCGATGCGCACGCCCGCGCGGGGGATGTCGGTGATGCGGATGGCCTCGGGCCGCACGTCGGCCAACCGGTGCTGCAGTCCGGCCAGGTCGGCGCAGTCGTCCCACGTCCAGGTCGGGATGTCGGCCACCGACCGGCCGGCCGCGGGCGCCTTGTGGATGGTGACGTCGTACCGGTAGCGGTTGAGTTCGTTGTCCGCGGTACCGCGCTTGATCCGAATAGCCAGTCCGACAGCGGATTCCCGCCGCGCGGCCCAGGTCGTGAAGTACTCGGGCGCCAGGAGCAGCTCGGCCTCACCGAGCACGGCATGCTCGACACGCTGCCGGAGCACCGCCGCATCGGTGCCGGCGTTCTCGCTGCGGGCCAGCACGATGGCCGTCTGGAAAGTGTGCTGCAGACTGTGATTACGGATGTCGCCGAGGAACAGGGTGCCCCCGGGCGCCAGCAGCTCGACGGCCTTGTCGATGACCTCGGTCAGGTATGCCGCATTGGGGAAGTACTGGACCACCGAGTTCACGATGATGGTGTCGAAATGGCCGCGGGGCAGCCCATCGGTGACGTGCGCCGGTCGTGCCATGAACTCGACGCGGTCACGCCACGGAATCTCCAACTCGCGCAACGACCGCGCCAGCTTGTCCACCGCCGCCGACGACACGTCGGTCGCGACGTACTGCTCGCAGTGCGGTGCGATCTGGGACAGGATCAGGCCGGAGCCGGCACCGATCTCCAGCACGCGCCGCGGCCGCAGCTCCATGATCCGGTCGATCGTGGCGGCCCGCCACTGCTCCATCTCGGCCAGCGGAATCGGCTCGCCGGTGTAGCTGCTGTTCCAGCCCCGGAAGTCCGAACCGAACTCGGGCGCTTCACCTTCCGCATCGTCCGCGGCGTACAGCTCGTCGTAGATGTCCTGCCACTCCCCGACGATCTCCGCGTCGTGTTCGGTGTCGCGGGTGCCGTCGGTGGCATGTTCGAACGTGATGTAGCCGACGAGTTGGGCGCCACCGGTGCCGTGGTGCACGGTGGCGGCCGCCTGGCTGACCTGCGGGCAGGCCAGCAGCGCACTCTCGATCTCACCGAGTTCGATGCGCTGGCCGCGCAGCTTGATCTGGGTGTCGGCCCGGCCCAGGTAGTCCAGCGTGCCGTCGGCGTTCCAGCGCGCCAGGTCACCGGTCCGGTACATCCGGCTGCCGGAATCATCTTGTCCACCATGCGGATTGGCGACGAACCGCTCGGCGGTCAGCGTCGGACGGCCCACATAGCCGAGCGCGACGGCGGGGCCGGCCAGGTACAGCTCACCCGTCACGCCCGGCGGTACGGGGTTGAGCTGCGCGTCGAGCACCAGGGTCCGGGTACCCGCGATGGGCGTCCCGATGTTCACCGGCCGCCCCGGCATCAGCGGCGTACCGGTGGCCCAGATGGTGGATTCGCTGGGTCCGTACGCGTTGAACATGCGGCGCCCGGGTGCCCACGCCTGCACCAGTTCTTCGGGGCAGGCCTCACCACCGGTGATCAGTGTGGTCAGTCCGTCGAGCCGCGCCCGATCCAGCGATGCCACCACCGTCGGGGTCAGCAGCGTCGCGCTGACCCGGTGCTGTTGCATCAGGTCGACGAGCGCCTCACCGGCGTACACGTCCCGCGGCGCCACCACCAACGCGGCGGCCGCGCCGGTCGCCATCAGCATCTCGAACAGCGACGCGTCGAAGGTCGGGGCGGCGACCATCAGCACGCGCGCGTCGGCCATCAAGCGGTACGAGTCGTGTTGTGCCGCAGCGGCACCCAGCAGACCGGCATGGCTGACCGCGACACCCTTGGGCTCGCCCGTCGAGCCCGACGTGAAGATGACGTAGGCGGTGTTGTCGACCGTCAGCGGCGCCGCGCGCTCGGCGTCGGTGATCGGTCCGGCGCTGTGGCCCGACAAGTCGGTATCCGCCCGGAGTACCGGACGTGATCCCGCGCCACCGATCTGGTCGGCGTCCCTGGTGAGTACGCACGTGGCGGCAACCGAATCCAGCACCGTGGCAATGCGTTCGACGGGATGGGTGCGGTCCACCGGCACGTACACGCCGCCGGCCTTGAGCACCGCCCACCATGCCACCACCAGTTCGGCGCACCGGTCCATCGCGACACCCACGGCGCGTTCGGGACCGACGCCGCCCGCGATCAGCAGGCGCGCCAATCGATTCGACGCTTCGTCGAGCTCGCGATACGTCAGACTGCGGGCTCCGTCGATGACGGCGACGGCATCCGGATCGGCCGCGACGGCCGCGGCCAACAGCTCGGGCCCGAGGCCGATCGGTGCCCGTACGCCGGCACCCGACCAGCGCCGCAACTCGTCCTGCTCGGCCGCGTCGAGGAGGTTGATGGACAACAGCTTTCGCGCCGGGTCCGCGGTCATCGCCACCAGCAGCCGGCTGAGCCTGCCGATCAGCGCATCGATACCGGCGGCGGTGAACACCTCGGTGTCGTATTCGATGTGCAGCCCGAGTTCATCGCCCGGGAACGCCTCGACGGTCAGCGGGTAGTGGTTGAACTCGCGGTTCGCGAAGGACGAGATCGTGAGCTCGGCACCATCTTCACCGCCGACAGACATGCCGGCCTCGACCGGGTAGTTCTCGTACACGAACAGCGTGTCGAACAGCTGGTCGTGGCCGGCGACGCGGTGAATCTCGCCCAGCGCCAGGTGCTGGTGGTCGAGGGTGTCGTTGTGCGCGGTCTGCAGCTGGTCGAGCAGGCCGGTGACGGTGGTGCCCGCGGTTAGGTTGGCGCGCACCGGCACAGTGTTGATCAGCAGGCCCACCATCGATTCGGTGTCGCCCACATCGAGCTGGCCGAGCCGCGACCGCGCGGTTCCGAACGCCACGTCGTGCTTGCCGGTCAAGGACGTCAGCAGCACGGCCCACGCACCTTGCAGCACGGTGCTGACGGTGGTCTGGCAGGAGCGCGCCAGCTCGCCGAGGGCGCGCGTGGTCTCCGCCGGAACCTGGAACGACGCAAAGCCGCGCTGGCCGCGACCCAGGCGGTCCTGAAGCCGGTCCTGCGGGCCCACCAGCGTCGGTGTCTCGAAGCCCGCGAGCACCGCACCCCACGCCGCGCGCGCCGCATCGAGATCGCGGTCGGCGAGCCAGGTGATGAACTTCCGGTACGACGCCGCGGGCGGCAACCGGTGCCCGGCGTAACCGGCGAAGATTTCCCGCAACAGGATCGGCAGCGACCAGCCGTCGAGCACGATGTGGTGATTGGTCAGCACGAACCGGTGCCGGTCCGGAGCGATGCGGATCAGCAGCGCCCGGAACGGCGGCTCACCGGCGAGGTCGCCGACCGCGATACGTTCGGCGGCGCACAGCCGCTGAATCTCGTCTTCGTCGAGCACGCCCGTCGCGCCGAAATCGACGAATCGCCAGGCGATTTCGGGCTCGGCCAGGATCACCTGCACCGGATCGTCGAACTGCTGGCAGAAGGTGGCCGCCAGGTGGGGATGCCGGTTGACGGTGCGTTGCACGGCGTCGCGGAGCCGCTGCGGGTCCAGCGCGCCGGTCAGTGTGAAGTCCAGCTGCACCGAGTACATCTCGGCCGCGACGTCGGCCCGCTCGTGCGCGGTGCTGCTGTGGAACAGCAGACCCTGCTGCAACGGCGTCAGCGGCAGGATGTCGGCGACCCGGTATTGCTGCTGCAGCTGGTCGATCTGCTGCTGCCCCAGGTGCGCCGGCGCGATGTCCGACGGCGTCAGGCCGCCGCCACCCGCCCGGACGTGTGCGCAGATGCCGGCCAGCGCCTCGAACCACAACCGGCTCAACCGGTTCAGCTGAGCGTCGTCGAGAACCGAGGTCGCCCAGGTCCAGTCGGCCTGCAGTTGCGGTCCGGCGTCGGTGTCGACGGTGCCGGCGTTGAGTTCCACGGTGTGGAACAGCGGTAGCGGGGCTGCGGCGCCGGCCGGGGACAGCTCTTCGCGGCCCAGCCGCCACAGCTCCTCGACGCCGGCGATCTGCGGAAAGCCCAGGCGGCCAAGATAGTTGAACCCGAGGCTCGGCTCCGCGCCGTCGAGATCGACATCGTCGTTCAGGTACCGCAGCAGGCCGTAGGTCAGGCCCGCGGGCTGCGCGCGCAACTGTTCCTTGGCCGCCTTGACGGCGGCGCCGAGCGCCTCATCGCCCGAGGCGATCTGCGACCAGGTCAGCTCCCCCAGCGCCAGTGACACCGGGTATTTGGCGGTGAACCAGCCGACGGTGCGCGAGAGATCGACGCCGTCGGCGATGTCTTCGTCGCGCCCGTGGCTTTCGACGTCGATGCCGACGGGAACGCCGCCGGTGCCCAGGAATTCCGCGACCGCAAGGGCGAACCCGATCAGCAGGATGTCCTGCACGCCGGCGTGAAATGCCGCCGGTACCTCGCCGAGGAGTGCCCGGGTGTGCTCGGCGTCGAGCGTCGCGGACAGCCGGCCCGCGGTGACGTAGGTGTCCACGGCGGGGTCCGCGGCCGGCAGCGCCGCCGGTACCGCGGCCACCTGTCGCCAGGCCGCCGCCTGCGCCCGCACCTCCGGATCGTGCGCGTACTCGGTGAGCAGCGTGGCCCACCGCTGGAACGAGGTGCCCGTCGTCGTCAGCTCCACCGGCTGGCCGCCGCGATGCTGCGCCCACGCAATGTTCAGGTCTTCCAACAGAATTCGCCATGACACGCCGTCGACCGCGAGGTGATGGACGATCAGGACCAGCTGCCGGCTGGGGGCGACCCACACGGTGCTGACCACCGCCGCGGCGCTCGGGTCGAGCCGCCGCCGCGCCGCGGCCACCGCGGCCTCTGACAGCTCGTCGACCTCCACGATGCAGTCGCGGGCGTCGACGGATGCGGCCTCGGGTACCGACAGGGCCCCGTCGGTGCCGACCCGCAGCCGCAGCATGGCGTGCCGGTTCATCAAGGCCTGCAACAACATCACCGCGTCGGCGCCGGTGGCGCCGGGCGGCGCCTGCAACACGAGGGTCTGGTTGAACTCGCCAGCACCGGCCGGCGCGTCCAGACTCGAGAACCACCGGATGATCGGCGTGGCCGGCACCGCTCCGATGCCCTCGTCGACGACGTCGTCCACATCGTCGGTCACGGTCACCGTCTGTGCCAGGCGCGCCACCGTCTGTTCGACGAACACGTCACGCGGGCGGCACGCCAGGCCGGCGGCGCGGGCGCGCGCCGCCACCTGCATCGCGAGGATGCTGTCGCCGCCCAGTTCGAAGAACGAGTCGTCGACGCTGACGGCCGCCGGCTCCAGTCCCAGGATTTCGGCATAGATGGCGGCCAGGATCTCTTCGACCGGGCTGTCCGGCGCGCGGTAGTCGTCGCCCGTGTACTCCGGGGCGGGCAGGGCGCGGGTATCGAGCTTGCCGCTCGTGGTGAGCGGTAGTTCGGCCAGCGCCACCACCGCGGCGGGAACCAGGTATGCCGGCAGGCGCTCGGCGAGGGCGGCCCGCACCTCGACCGGGTCGACGGCGCCGGTGACGTAGCCGACGAGGCGCTTGTCGCCGGGGCGGTCTTCCCGGACGATCACGGCTGCCTGCACGACGCCGTCGAGTGCGGCCAAAGCTGTTTGGACTTCGCCCAATTCGATGCGGTAGCCGCGGATCTTGACCTGAGCGTCGGCGCGTCCCACGTACCGCAGCTGGCCGTCGTCGCCCCAGTACACCAGGTCTCCGGTGCGGTACATCCGCTCGCCCGGCTTGCCGAACGGGCATGGCACGAAACGTGATCCGGTCAATGCGGTCCGGTGCAGATAGCCGACGCCCACACCGGCACCGGCGACATACAGTTCGCCGACGACGCCGGGCTGCACCGGCCGCATCCAGCCGTCCAGCACGAACAGTGCCGTGCCACTCGGCGGCGCACCGATGGGTGCCGCGCCGCCACCTGCCGCCAGCGGTGCACTGATCGCCGCATAGATCGTCGTCTCGGTCGGGCCGTAGCCGTTGACCATCGTGCGGCCCGGTGCCCATTGCTCGACCACCTCGGCCGGGCACGCCTCGCCGCCCATCACCAGCGCGCACGACTCCAGGCCCGCCATGTCCAACATGCCGATGGCAGAAGGGGTTTGCGTGAGAACGGTGACTTCTTCGGCGATCAGGAAGTCATGGAACTCGGCGGGATCAGCGGACACCGACTCGGGTACCACCACCAGGCGGCCACCGCGCAGCAGCGCGGAGAAGATCTCCCACACCGAGAAATCGAAGGCGTACGAATGCCAGTGCGACCACGCCTGCTCGGACGGCAGGCCGGCATCCTGCGCGGCGATCAGCTGCGTCAGGTTCTGATGGGCAATCGCAACACCTTTCGGTGTCCCGGTCGTGCCCGAGGTGTAGATGACGTAGGCGATGTCGTCGGGCTCGGGTCCGGCCGCGGCGGGCCAGTCGTCGGGCCCGTCGAACGGCTCCCGCACATCGATGACGACGCCGTCGAAACCGTCGAAGCGGTCGGCCAGGGCCGCCGTGGTGACGGCCGCGAACGGTGCGGAGTCGCCCAGCATGAAGGCGATTCGCGAGTCCGGCAGTGCCGGGTCGATCGGCAGGTAGGCCGCGCCGGACTTGAGCACGCCCAGGATCGTCACGATGGCCTCGGACGAACGCGGCAGCATCACCGCGACGCGGCGCCCCGGGCCCGCACCGCGGTCGGCGAGCAGTTGCGCCACCCGGTTCGACGCGCGGTCCAGCTCGCGGTAGGTGAGCGGCCGACCGTCACCACTGAGCGCCACCGCCTCCGGCACGCGGGCCACCTGTTCGGCGAACAACGCCGGGATGGACAGCGGCGAGGCCGTTTCGGCGGCCAGCGTCGCCCAGTTGCCGAGTTCCGCCAGCCGGTTCTCAGCCGGCGCGCCGAGCACCGGCAACGCCGACAGGCGTTGTGCCGGATCGGCCGTCATCGCGGTCAGCACACGGTCCAGCTGGTCCGCCAGTTCCGCGACGTCGAGCTGACGGGTACCGAACGTCGTGACGGACAGCTCCTCGCCGGTACCCGAGAACGCCAGCCCGGAGCCCCGACCGAGACCGGAGATCAGTTGCGCGGCCGCGGTGGCCTCGCCCAGCGGCACGGTGAACCCCGACGGCAGAAAGTCCACCACGATCCGGTCGGCGCCCGACCCGTACCTCTTGCGTTCCAGTGCCTGGACCGGGAATCGCTGATGGTGCACCGCTTCTCGGGTACGGCTGTGCACATGCGCGCAGAATTCGGCGACCGTGGCGTCAGGGGAAACCTGCAGCACCAGTGGCACCACCCCGGCGACCATGCCGGGCAGCGTCTTCGAGACCTGCAGCACGCGCCGGGTCACCGGCAGGTCGAGTACCACCTCGTGCCCCTCGGCGGCCCGGCCCCGCAGCACCAGGGCACACGCGGCGATGAGCACCGTGGACCGGCGCACATCCCAGGCCTCACACAGTCGTTCGACCTGCGCCAGCAGCGCGGGGGCGAGCTGGATCGGGTCCGACGAGCCGTCCTCGGCGGCCGCGGCGTCATCGGGCGACAGCTCGCGCGTCGGCTCTGCCGGCAGGTTCGCCAGCCAGTACGCCTCGTCCTCGGCGTAGTCCGCGGAGGCTTCGTACGCCTCTTCGGATTCCAGCAGATCCCGCAGCGAACTGAAGTAGGACGGCTGAATCGCTTTGCCCGCAACGGATTCCGAGTAGACCGCGGCGATGCGCTGCAGGACCAGGGCCAGGCCGATGCCGTCGGCGACGATGTGGTGGCAGCACGCGAAGAAGTAGGACTCGTCGGCGCCGGCCCGGAAGTAGGCGAAGCGCAGCAGTGGGCCGTCGAGCGGCATGGGGGTGCGCTGCAGCGCCGAGGCGGTCGCGCGCGCCGCGGCCATCGGCTGGTCGGCATTCGTCAGATCGTGAAGGGCGACCTCGATATCGGCGACGTCGAGCAACCGCTGCCGCACCTGGCCGTCGGACTCGGCGAACGTCGCCCGCACCGGCTCGGCCTCGCCGACGACGTGGCGGATCGAGCGCTCGAAGACATCGAAGTCGACCGGCCCGTCAATCTTCACGAAGATGCCGAGCTGCCACTCCGCAGCCGATTGACCCGTTTCCTGCGCGAGCCAGATGTCCAACTGCCCACGCGTGACAGGCAACGACGAATCGCCGAGATCCATCCCGAACACTGAAATGACGAACTACCCCTGAACTAACGAAGGCTCAGCGCGGCTGCCCAACCGACAGTCGGTCACGCAAGCTCTTGGGCCGGATGTCGGTCCATTCCCGCTCGATGTACTCCAGGCACGAGGCACGGTCGGCTTCGCCGTGCACCACTCGCCAGCCCTCGGGAACGTCCGCGAACGTGGGCCACAGGCTGTGCTGCTCCTCGTCGTTGACCAACACAAAAAAGGTGCCATTGTCGTCATCGAACGGGTTGGTGCTCATGGTGCTCCCCAAAAGAATTGACGCTCAAGATAATTGGGGCTTCCGATCCTCCGGTTGGCCCGTGCGCGAATGCTACATGCCCACACTGTGTTCCCACACACGTGTTTGCCAACGGGCCGCCGCGGCGCGATCGACGCGAAATCCCCAAGGAAACAACAACTTTGGCGCAATTCTTTGCCGGATGCCGATACCGGTACGGACTTCCCAGTACACGCCCCGCACGCGCCGCGTCAGCTCGTTAGCCAAATCTGCGGAAACGGTAATTTGGCAGGGAAAATGGGTGACGGGGCCAGACCGAATGCGGTTTCGGCGGGGAGTGAGTTGAACCGGGGCGGGTGAGCTTGCCGGGCCGCGCGTCAGACCACCGCGAGCCGGGCGTCAGACCACCGCGGCCGAGCCGGGCGTCAGACCACCGCGAGCCGGGCGTCAGACCATCGCGCGGCGGCCGGCCAGGGCCCGGCCCAGCGTCAGCTCGTCGGCGAACTCGAGGTCGCCACCCATCGGCAGACCCGACGCGATGCGCGTCACCGTCAGCCCCGGAATGTCGCGCAGCATGCGGACCAGGTACGTCGCCGTGGCCTCGCCCTCGGTGTTGGGGTCGGTCGCGATGATCACCTCGACGATGTCCACGCCGTCGACCCGCTGCCCAATCCTGTTGAGCAGCTCGCGAATTCGCAGCTGTTCCGGCCCGACGCCGGACAGCGGATCCAGTGCGCCGCCCAGGACGTGGTAGCGCCCGCGGAATTCGCGGGTGCGCTCCACCGCCTGGACGTCCTTGGGCTCCTCGACGACACACACCAGGGAGCCATCGCGGCGCGGATCGCTGCAGATGCGGCACCGGTCGTCGTCGGACACGTTGCCGCACACCGCACAGAACTTGACGCCGTCACGCACCCGGTTCAGCACCGCGGTCAGCCGGTCGATGTCCGGCGGCTCCACCGACAGCAGGTGGAACGCGATGCGCTGGGCACTCTTCGGCCCGATCCCCGGCAGCTTGCCGAGTTCGTCGATCAAATCCTGTACGGGTCCTTCAAACACATCAGAACCCGGGCAGGCCCATGCCCTGCATGCCGCCGGCCAGCGGGCCGAGGCGCTGCTGCGCCATCAGCGTCACCTGCTCGGAGGCGTCGCCCAGGGCACCCACGATGAGGTCCTGCAGCGTCTCGATGTCGTCGGGATCGACGACCTTCGGGTCGATGGTGAGCGCGGTGATCTCACCGCTGCCCATCATGGTGACCTTGACCAGACCGCCACCGGCCTGACCGGTCACCGACGAGGTGGCCAGGGACTCCTGCGCCGCCATGAGCTGCTGCTGCATCTGCTGCGCCTGAGCGAGCAGCGCGGACATATCGGGCTGGCCACCGGGTTGCATGACGGTCCCCTCGAGTTTCGATGATCGGGTGTGCGCGCCAGCCTAGTCGCCCGACGGATCACCGGGCGACCGACTGGCCGCGAAAAGAATCTCCGTGCGCCGAAGAGCTAGCCTTCGACAACCTTCTTCAGGTTGCCGAGCACCTCGTCCTGGATCTTGCGCAGGCCCAGCGGGGCGAAGGTCTTCTCGAAGAAGCCGCCGATACCGCCGGCACCCTGCCACGCCGTCTTGACGGTGACGGTCGAGCCGGTGCCCGCCGGGGCGACGGTCCACGTGGTCACCATCGACGAGTTGGCGTCCTTCTCGATGACGCTCTTGCCTGCGACGTCGACGGTGGCCTTGACCTCACGCGAGCGCTTCTTGGTGGCCTGCAGCTTCCAGGTGGCGACGGTGCCGGCGCCCTGTCCGCCTTCGAGCACCTGGTAGCCGCTGTAGTTCGACGAGAGGATCTTCGGGCGCACCGTCTGGTAGTCGGCGACTGCTGCCAGCACCTTCTCCGGTTCGGCGAGAATCAACACGGTGCTGGACGCACTGACCTGTCCCATCAGGTAAAACTCCTGTTCATACGGCTTCCCTTGCGGTCGCGAGGACCGCGATCTCGGTCTAGCGTATATGTGTGACTGCTGTCACGAGCGATGCGACGGCCGCCCACGAGGCGGCCGTTCAGCGACTGCTGGACAGCTATCGCGCCATCCCGCGGGGGGCGACGGTGCGGCTGGCGAAACCGACGTCGAACCTGTTCCGGGCGCGTGCGCGCACCAAGACCAAGGGGCTCGACGTCTCGGGGCTGAACGGCGTGCTGGCCGTCGACACCGAGAATCGCACCGCGGACGTGCAGGGCATGTGCACCTACGAGACGCTGGTCGCCGCGACGCTGCCGTTCGGCCTGGCGCCGCTCGTCGTGCCGCAGCTCAAGACCATCACCCTCGGGGGCGCGGTCACCGGGCTGGGCATCGAGTCGACGTCGTTCCGCAACGGCCTGCCGCACGAGTCCGTGCAGGAACTCGACATTCTCACCGGGGCCGGGGAACTGATCCGGGCATCACCGCACACCCACTCCGACCTGTTCTACGCCTTCCCGAATTCCTATGGGACGCTGGGCTATTCGGTACGGTTGCGCATCGAGCTCGAGCCCGTGCGCCCGTTCGTGAAGCTGCGGCACCTGCGTTTCCACCGGGTGGCCGATCTGGTGGACGAGCTGCAGCGCATCCTCGACACCGGCGGCCACGACGGTGTGCCGGTGGACTACCTCGACGGCGTCGTGTTCGGGCCCGACGAGAGCTACCTGTGCCTCGGCATGAAAACTGGGACCGACGGCCCGGTCAGCGACTACACCGGTCAGCGCATCTTCTACCGCTCCATCCAGCACGACTCCGGCGAGCGGCACGACCGGCTCACCACGCAGGACTATCTCTGGCGCTGGGACACCGACTGGTTCTGGTGTTCGGCGGCCTTCGGCGCGCAACGCCCACTCATCCGGCGGTTGTGGCCCCGCCGGTACCGGCGCAGCAGCGTCTACTGGAAGCTCGTCGGCCTCGACCAGCGCTTCCGGATCGCCGACCGGATCGAGCGCCGCAGCCTCCTGGCCCCGGAAAAGCCGTTGCGCGAGCGGGTGGTGCAGGACGTCGAGGTGCCGGTCGAGCGCGTCGTCGACTTTCTCGAGTGGTTCCTGGCACGTGTGCCCATCACCCCGATCTGGTTGTGTCCCTTGCGGTTACGCGATGACACCCGCTGGCCGCTGTATCCCATCCAGCCCCACCGCAACTACGTCAACGTCGGGTTCTGGTCATCGGTCCCGGCCGGACAGGTGGCCGGTGAGACGAACCGCCTGATCGAGGACAAGGTCGACGAATGCGGCGGCCACAAGTCCCTGTACTCCGAGTCGTTCTATTCGCGTGAGGAATTCGACCGGCGCTACGGCGGCGCGGAGTACCAGAAGGTCAAAGACGTTTACGACCCCGAATCGCGGCTACTAGGTCTCTATGCGAAGGCGGTTCAACGGCAATGACGACAACTGACGATCGAGGGACGACCGACGGCAAGCTCACGCTGGCCGAGGTCCTGGAGAGCTTCTCGAGTGGTCGGCTGCCTCTCAAATTCGAGGCGTACGACGGCAGTTCGGCCGGCCCCGAGGACGCCGAACTGGGGCTGAGTCTGCTCACCCCACGCGGCACCACCTATCTGGCGACCGCACCCGGCGATCTGGGCCTGGCCCGGGCCTACGTCGCAGGCGATCTCGCTGCGCTCGGCGTGCATCCGGGCGACCCCTACGAACTGCTCAAGGCGCTGGCCGACAAGGTGGAATTCAAGCGTCCGCCGATCCGGGTGCTGGCGAACATCGTGCGGTCCATCGGATTCGAACACCTGCTGCCGATCGCCCCGCCCCCGCAGGAGGCGCTGCCGAGATGGCGCCGGATGGCAGAAGGACTGCGGCACAGCCGAATCCGGGATGCCGAGGCCATCCATCACCACTACGACGTCTCCAACGCGTTCTACGAACGGGTGCTCGGGCCGTCGATGACGTACACCTGCGCCTGCTACCCGCGGCCCGACGCCACGCTCGAGGAAGCCCAGGAGAACAAGTACCGGCTGGTGTTCGACAAGCTGCGCCTGCAGCCCGGCGACCGGCTGCTCGACGTCGGCTGCGGCTGGGGTGGCATGGTCCGGTACGCCGCCCGGCACGGTGTGCAGGCCACCGGTGTCACGCTGTCGGCGGAGCAGGCCGGCTGGGCGCAGCGCGCCATCGCCGACGAAGGCCTGGCCGACCTCGCCCGCGTCGTGCACGGCGACTACCGCGATGTGCGGGAAGGAAATTTCGACGCGGTGTCCTCGATCGGTCTGACCGAGCACATCGGTGTCGCCAACTACCCGGCCTACTTCCGGTTCCTACACGACCGGCTGCGCCCCGGCGGACTGCTGCTCAACCACTGCATCACCCGGCCGCACAACCGCGCCGGGAACATCGGCGGGTTCATCGACCGCTACGTCTTTCCCGACGGAGAGCTGACCGGCTCGGGGCGCATCATCGCCACCGCGCAGGATGTCGGGCTGGAGGTGCTGCACGAGGAGAACCTGCGCCCGCACTACGCCCTGACGCTGCGCGACTGGTGCGCCAACCTGGTGCGGAACTGGGACGAAGCGGTCGCCGAGGTCGGCCTGGCCACGGCCAAGGTCTGGGGCATGTACATGGCCGGTTCCCGCGTGGGATTCGAGACCAATGTCGTTCAGCTGCACCAGGTTCTGGCCGTCAAACTCGACGAGCACGGGGCCAACGGCGGGCTGCCGCTGCGGCCCTGGTGGACGCCCTGATCACTCCCCGATGGGGCGGGCGCCCAGCTCGCTCTTGAGCAGTTCCAGCGCCACCTCTTCGGGGTCGCGGCGGGGCACGTCCGTGCCGCGGTCGTTGGCGGCGTCGGCCAGCATGTCCTCTTCTTCGGCCCGCTCCACGGCGGCCTGCTGCTCGGGCGTCGGGGCCGCCGGACGCGGGGCTGCCGCCGCGGGCGCGGAACCGGCCGACGGGCCCCCGGCCGCACCCGCAGGTGCCGCACCGGCGTCGCACCGCACCCGCCAGTTCACCCCGAGGGCATCCTTGAGCGCCTCGCGGATGACGTCGGCGTTGTGCTGCTCGCTGAGGCGCCTCGCCAGCGGCGGGGCCGGGTGCGCCAACACCAGGGTGTCGGCCTCGATACCGCGGACCGTCGCCTCCATGAGCATGGCTTCCAGCGAGCGGCTGCGCATGCGGACCTTCTCACGCACCGTCGTCCACATGGCGCGCACCGCAGCGGCATCCGGCTCACCTGGTGTCGCGGCGGCCGGCTGCACGGGCGCCGCTGCTGCCGGTGCGGCAGCCGGCGGGGCGACGGGTTCAGGTGATGTTTCACGTTGAACCGGCGCCGGTTCGGGCGCCGGACGCGGCTCGGGCCGCGGCGCCGGAGGTGCGGGCGGCGGCGCCGGCTCCGGTTCGGGTGCCGAAACCGATTGCGGGGCTTGGCTTCTCCGCGTGAACTGCCGATTTCCTGCCGAACCCGACGGAGCCGGCGGAGTGCTCGGGGCCTCCGCGAACGACTCGGCGGCCGGTGCCGGGACCGGGGCCGCCACCGGAGCGGGACGCGGGGCAGCAACGGCCCCGCCCTCCGAAGCCGGGATCGACACGTTCATCCGGGTCTCGATGCGCTCGATGCGTTGCAGCAGAGCGGCTTCGGTGTCACTGGCCGACGGCAGCAGCAGCCGGGCGCACACCACTTCGAGCAGCAGCCGCGGTGCCGTCGCGCCGCGCATCTCCCCGAGCCCGGCGTGCATCACCTCGGCGTACCGGGTCAGCGTCGCGGTGCCGATCTGCGCGGCCTGGTCCCGCATGCGCTCCATGACGTCGTCCGGCGCGTCGACCACACCGCGGGCCGCGGCGTCCGGAACCACCTGCAGGACAATCAGATCCCGGAAGCGCTCCAGCAGGTCGGTGCCGAACCGGCGTGGGTCGTGCCCGGCGTCGATCACCGACTCCACGGCTCCGAAGAGCGCGGCGCCGTCGCCGGCGGCCAGCGCGTCGACGGCGCGGTCGATCAGCGCGAGGTCGGTGGCGCCGAGCAGCGACAGCGCCCGCTGGTACACGACGCGGTTCTGCTCGGCCCCGGCCAGCAGCTGGTCGAGCACCGACAACGTGTCACGCGGCGAGCCGCCACCGGCCCGGATGACCAGCGGGTACACCGCATCGTCGACCTGCACGTCTTCTTGCGCGCAGATCTTCTCGAGCAGGCCGCGCATGGTCTTCGGCGGCAGCAGCCGGAACGGGTAGTGATGGGTGCGCGACCGGATGGTCGGCAGCACCTTCTCCGGCTCCGTGGTGGCGAACACGAAGATCAGGTGCTCCGGCGGCTCCTCGACGATCTTCAGCAGCGCGTTGAAACCGGCATTGGTCACCATGTGGGCTTCGTCGATGATGAAGATGCGGTACCGCGACTGCGCCGGCGCGTAGAACGCCCGGTCGCGGAGTTCACGGGTGTCGTCGACACCACCGTGGCTGGCGGCGTCGAGTTCGACGACGTCGATGTTGCCCGGCCCGTTGGGCGCCAGCGCCACGCACGAATGGCATTCGCCGCACGGATTGGCCGTCGGCCCCTGCTCGCAGTTCAGCGAGCGGGCCAGGATGCGTGCCGACGACGTCTTGCCGCAGCCGCGTGGCCCGGAGAACAGGTAGGCGTGGTTGATGCGGCCCGATTCCAGCGCGTTGCACAGCGGCTCGGTGACATGCTCCTGCCCGACTACCTCAGCGAAACTTGCCGGTCGGTACTTGCGGTAAAGAGCCACGGGAGAAGGCTACCGAGCGGGTCCGACTCGTGCTCTGGTGGATTCGCCATTCCACGAAGCTGACGTGGTGGCGGAAAATCAGGCCGCAAATCGCCGTGCAGTCAGGCTCGGCGAACGCGACCACCACGACTCGATTGACCCTGCATCTACGCACCCCGCTACTCGCACAACTGCGCCCTCAGTACAGAGTCAGCGTGGGGACGGCAGTGACACCCGTTGATCCTGACGCCACGGCGCACCGCTCTCGCACGAATGCGCCCTGGGTACAGGGTCAACGCATACAGCGCGCGGCAGGACCTCAGCCCTTCAGCAGCGCCTCGGTCGCGGCCAGCAGCGCGCACGTCGCCAAGCCGTCGATGGCGAGGCGCAGGTCCGGCAGCGGCGGGAACGAAGGCGCGATCCGGATGTTTTTGTCCTCCGGGTCCTTCTTGTACGGGAACGACGCGCCTGCCGCCGTCACCGCGATGCCGGCGTCCTTGGCCAGCGCCACGGTCCGCTTCGCGGTGCCCGGCCACACGTCGAGGCTGACGAAGTAGCCGCCCTTGGGGTCGGTCCACGATGCGATCTTCGACGCGCTGAGCCGGTCGTCGAGAATCTCCGCGACCGCCGCGAACTTGGGCGCCATCAGCGCCTGGTGCCGCTGCATGTGCAGCCGCACGCCGTCGGCGTCACCGAAGAACCGGAGGTGCCGCAGCTGGTTGACCTTGTCCGGGCCGATGGTCTTCTTCTCGGCGTGCTGCAGGTACCAGGCGATGTTGCCCAGCGAGCCACCGAAGAAGCTGACGCCGGCGCCGGCGAAGGTGATCTTGGACGTCGAGGCGAAGACGTACGGCCGGTTCGGGTTGCCCGCGGTGGCGGCCAGGCCGACGACGTCGACGTTCTGGACCGACTCGTGCGTCAGCGTGTGCACGGCGTAGGCGTTGTCCCAGAACAGCCGGAAGTCCGGTGCCGCCGTCTGCATCTGCACCAGCCGGCGGGTGGCCTCCCACGAGTAGGTGACGCCGGTCGGGTTACCGAAGACCGGCACGCACCACATGCCCTTGATCGCCGGGTCGGCGGCGACCAGCTCCTCGATGAGGTCGACGTCGGGGCCGTCCTCGAGCATCGGGACCGGGATCATCTCGATGCCGAAGCTCTCGGTGATCGCGAAGTGCCGGTCGTAGCCGGGCGACGGACAGAGGAACTTCAGGGCGGGTTCTTGCACCCAGGGGCGCGGCGAATCGACACCGCCGTGCAGCAGCGAGAACACGATGACGTCGTGCATCAACTCGAGGCTGGCGTTGTTGCCGGCGATCAGGTTCTGCACGGGCAGCCCGAGCAGTTCACCGAAGATGGCCCGCAGCTCGGGCAGGCCGTGCAGACCGCCGTAGTTGCGGGTATCGGTGCCGTTGCCGTCCAGGTACGAGCCGGGGGTGTCTCCCGGCAGGCTCAGCATGGCGTTCGACAGGTCGAGCTGTTCTGCCGACGGCTTGCCGCGAGTCAGGTCGAGGGCCAGGTTGCGGGCCTGCAGTTCGGCGTAATTGCGCTGTTGCAGATCGTGCTGGGCCTGCAATTCGTCACGGCCGAGGGACAGAAACGACACGGCGCGCCTCTCGCATCAGATCGCGAAAACATAGGGGACCCCGCGCACCCGCCAGAGCCCGTTGACCCTTGCTGCCTTCCGGCCCTGGGGGAGTTCACAGGATGGACGCCGCGCGGGGTCCGGCCACGAGTGTAGTACCCACCCAGTGGCACACGAGTAGGGCGTCGGATCCGGGTCGGGTACCCTTGTCGACGGAGGATTCGCCTAGTGGCCTATGGCGCTCGCCTGGAACGCGGGTTGGGTTAACAGCCCTCAGGGGTTCAAATCCCCTATCCTCCGCACTCGGTCCGGGGTGCGACCAGCTGATCAGCCGGTCGCACCCCGGCCCACTATCAGAGCGAAAAACCCTCGAGGAGCAGTATGCGGCGGCCGGTAGCGATCATTTGGCACGCGTCGTTCCTCATCCTCGCCGGGCTGCTGTACTTCTTCTTCGCGCTGCCCCGGTGGAACGAGCTGACCGGCGACTGGTCGCACACCCTCGGCACCGCGATGCGCATCGTCTGCGGTCTGATCGTCGCGTTGTCGGCGCTGCCGGTCCTGTTCACCCGCCAGCGCACCGCCCTGCCGGAGTACGGCACCCCGCAGCTGGCGCTGACCTTGCGGACCTGGTCGATCGTCCTGCACATCGTCGCGGGCGTCCTGATCATCGGCGCCGCGATCAGTGAGATCTGGTTGACCCTGGATCAGGCCGGCACCTGGTTGTTCGGCATCTACGGCGGCGCGGCCGGCCTGGCTCTGCTCGCCGCCCTGGCGTTCTACCTGGCCTTCGTCGCCGAGTTGCCGCCTCCGCCGCCGGCGCCGCTGAAGGTCAACGACGGCAAGCGCCGCGGCCGCCGCAAGGCCGACAAGGGCGCCGATGAGGCCCCGGCCGTCGCCGCTGAAGTCGCGGAAGCCGGCGATGAGAGCGAGACTGACACCGAAGCCGAGGCCGAAGAAGAGGCCACGGACAAGGCCGACGACGACGCGGCCGAGACCACCGAAACCGGCGATGCCGGTAACACCGAGGCCGCCGAAACCGATGAAGCGGCCAAGACGTCAGGCGAAGAGACCGCCGACACCAACGAGGACGAGGCTGAAGAAACGGCCACTGATGACGCCCCCGCCGGTAAGCTGCGCAACCGCCGCTCCGGCAAAGGTTCCGGGTTGTTCGGGCGCGGAGCCTAAGGGCCCAGTCACAGGGCCATCACCTCGCAGTCCGGAGGACAGCACATGGGCGGGTTCCGCTTCTGCCGTCGGCTCGGCACCGCGGCCGCCGCGGCAGCCGTTGCCGTGGCCACCATCAGCCTCGCACCCGTCACCCACGCTGACCCGTCCCCGGCCGCAGCCGCCGTCGAACCCGCGACCGCGCGCGTCGACACCGTCATCAACTACCAGCACGCCATCGGTGCCGGTACCGGCTTCGTCCTGGACTCGGGCGGCGCGCTGCTGACCAACTTCCACGTCGTACAGGGCGCCGACAAGGTGACCGCAACCATCGGTGGGCGGCCATACCGCGCCGACCTGGTCGGCTACGACCGGCACCGCGACATCGCGGTGCTGCAGCTGCGCGGCGCGGCCGACCTGCCGGTCGCCCCGCTGGGCGACTCGTCGGCGGTGGCCGTCGGCGACGAGGTCGTCGCACTGGGCAACGCCGACGGCAGCGGCAACTCACTGACCCACGAGGCCGGTCACGTCATCGGGCTGAACCGCACCATCACCGCCAAGGACGAGTTGACGGGCAGTTCCGAGCAGGTGACGGGCCTGATCCAGTTCGCGGCCCCGGTCCGCGCCGGCGATTCAGGTGGCCCGCTGGTCTCGGCCGACGGCCGGGTGGTCGGGATGACGGTCGCGGCGACGCTGAACTTCCACATGGGCCCGGGCGGCGAGGGCTTCGCGATCCCGATCAACGAGGCGCTGGCGACGGCCGCGCAGATCCGGGCCGGCGCGGCGTCGAACAACATCCACATCGGGCAGCCCACGCTGCTCGGCGTCGGCGTCGGCGGCACCGACGAGCACTCGCAGCTGCCCGGTGTGCTCATCCGCGACGTGATCAGCGGCGGCCCCGCGCAAATCGCCGGGATGGTCCCGGGTGACGTGCTGGTGAGCATCGACGCCGTCACGGTGAGCTCGGCGAGTGCGCTCACCAGCGTGCTGGACCGGCACTACCCCGGCGACGTCGTCGAGCTGTTCTGGATCGACCGCGCGGGCCAGCAGCACACCGCCAAGGCCGTGCTGACGTCCTGACACGTAACTTTCTGGCAAAAAAATCTACTAGTCCGTCAAAGTAGCTGGATACCGGCACTAAGCGGGTACCGCGCGTGAAGGCTATTTGCCACGGCCCCCTGACGTGCCGAAATGCGGTTTTGCCGACTGACGAGGCCCTTGGCGGGGACACCATCGCGAGTTAGATTGGCGACACATTCACCTGCAAATGAGCCTTCGGTCACAGCTGTTCACGCGGCGGTTACCCGGTCAAAGGGAGTAGCCCAGTGGTCCACCTCTACGTGGAGGCGTACACAGCGATATGGGCTGTGGTGACCCTGGCGACGTATCTCCTCGGCCGCCGATTCAGCAACGACGAGCGACCCGACCACCAGCTCCTCACGAGCGTGCTGGCCGGAGCCATGTGGCCCGTCGTCGTGGTCGGACTCCTGGAGGCGTTCACCGTCGCATTGATGTCCGGCAGCCACGCGTGGCGCGACCCGGCGCCCGTGGAGCCGGCCTGCGTCGCTCCCGTCGCGCCACTGCCGTAGTACTCAGGCCGCCGTACTCACGCCACCCCGCGCAGGTGGGACGCCGACGCCCCGATGGTCGCCTCATCCCCGCCGATCATGGTGCGCAGCAGGGCTTTCTGCTCGCGTAGCCCGCGGTCTGCCGCGCGGTCCGAACCGCCCGGCAGCACCAGCGCCGCGATGCTGCGCACGCCGTTGACGGGGATACGGAGCACCGGGTACCACGGCGGCATGTAGGACGGCAGCCCCAGCGTGCGCATCACCCGCGGGCCCAGGAAGGCCGTCGTCACCGACAGGTGCTGCGCCCACGCCAGCCGCCGGCGGAGGCCCGTCGCACCGCGGTAATGCCAGCTCAGCGGGTCACGCGCCATCGGTACCGACAGCTGTTTGGTGGTCTCGTCGGAGACCGCCAGTGCGGTGGACGTGTGATAGAGGATGCGGACGCTGTCCCGGAAGGACCGTGGCAGCCACTCGTCCTGCACGCCCATCAACCAGCCGACGTAGCGCGTGAGGTGCGCGATGGCGCTCAACTCGGCGGGTGTGGCCACGATGCCCATGGCCAGGCCACCGAGAACCGGCGCGATCAGGGCGCCCACCAGCGTGGCCGCCATGTCGGTCTGATTGACCGGCAGGCCCCACTGCTCGGCACGCCAGTCCGGCATCGCCTGCACATGCCGTCGCACCATGGCGTGTACGAAGCGGACGCGGACGGTGGACCGGTATCCGGAACCGAACTTCTCCAGCCCGCCGGCGTCGATCACGTCGAGCGCCCACTGCATGGTTTCGGCGAACCGCTGGTTGGAGCCCTTTTCCAGGGCGCCGGTGCGCAGCAGGGTCTGGTTGAAACCGGAGAACTGGTAGCCGCCCAGCAGCGCGACGTCCCGGGCGATGTACATGCCGTCGGCACCGCCCCGGCGCAACGTGCGCTGTCCGATCCGCAGCGCTTCAGGGTCGACCCAGTCCGGGGTCGCCTCGACCTCTTCGAAGAACCGGCGCAGCGGCTCCGGCGCCTCCGGAACGGTGGCGATGCCGTCGGTGAGCGCGCGGTCGAACAGCGGCCGCAGCTGCTTCGTGCCCTGCTCCGACATCCAGGCGACCAGGGCATCCATGGGTTCGTCGCCGACATTGAGGCGCTCGCCCAGCCGCTGCCACTGCGTGGCGTCGGGCTTCCCGATGGCCAGCATGGTGGCGAACGAACCGATCGCCGCAGGTACCGGTTGCGGCCGGTCGGGATGACGTGCCGGGATCGGCAGGGACATCGCGCGTACTCCTTGTCACCGTTGACAACGTATGTAGTCAAAACTAGGCGGTACCCGGGGTCTCGTCAATGGCAAATGGGGCACGAGCGCATAGGCTGGCCCTCATGTGGCGGGGAGAACAGTCCAAGCATCAGCGTCGGAACACAGTGGCAGCCGCGATCGCGGCGCTCGGGATCGGCGTCGCCCTCGGCGGGGCACCGGTCGCGGCAGCGGCCGACGCGCCCGACCAGGTGGCGATGACGGCCATCGACGACATCGCCGCGGGCAACTACGCCGCCGTCACCGCGCGGTTCGATCCGGAGCTGCAGAAACGGTTGTCCCCCAAGGCATTACAGCAGGTGTGGGACGGCTACCAGCGCACGTTCGGCGCGTACCAGTCACATGGCGGCCCCGAGGACACAGCACGCGGCGACCTCACCGTGGTGAACGTCCCGCTGCAGATGGACCGCATGCCCGGCCAGTTCCGGGTGAAGATCCACCCCGATGGCACCATCGCGGGCGTGTACTTCCTGCGCGAAGGTGTGCCGGTCCCCTGACCGTCACGCCAGCCGGGGGTCGATCAGCGTGACTCCCACGGGGCTGGCGGCGCCGAACTCCGGCAGCAGGCGCGCGCCTTCGGCGAGCCCCACCACCCGCTCGACCAACGCCTGCGGGCGCAGCTTGCCCGCCGCGACCTGGTCGAGCATCTCGGGGTAGTCCGCGCTTGCCATGCCGTGCGAGCCCAAAACATCCAATTCCCAGGCGATTACACGATCCATGGGCACCTGCGGATGCCCATCGACGTTGGGTAGCAGGCCCACCTGCACGTGGCGTCCCTGCCGGCGCAGGCTGTGGATCGCATCGGCGCACGTCCCCGCGGTGCCCACCGCGTCGACCGCGACATGGCTACCGCCGCCGGTGATCTCGTGCACCGCTGGCGCCACCTCGGCGCTGTTGGCGAGGACGGTCTCGGCGGCACCGAGGCTGCGCGCGAGTTCCAGTGCCGCCGGGGTGCGGTCGACGGCGATGACGTTGGCACCTGCCGCGGCCGCCACCTGGACGGCGCTGAGGCCCACACCCCCGACACCGATCACCGTGACCCACTCGCCGGGCTTGACGTCGGCACGGGCCCGCAGCGCGCGGTAGGCGGTGGCGAAGCGGCAACCCAGCGCGGCCGCCGCGGCATCGTCGATATCTTCCGCCACCGCAACGAGATTCGTGTCCGCCGCATGCAGCGCCACGTACTCACCGAACGAGCCCCAGTGGGTGAAACCCGGCTGGGTCTGGTCCGGGCACACCTGCGCCTGGCCGCCGGCACACCATTCGCAGGTGCCGCACCCGCACACGAACGGTGTGGTGACGCGGTCACCGACCCGCCAGCGCCGGACGTCGGTGCCGACCGCGACCACTTCTCCGACCAGTTCATGTCCGGGCACATGCGGGAGGGCGACGCCGTCGTCGTGCCCGGCCCAGGCGTGCCAGTCGCTGCGGCACAACCCGGTTGCGTGCACCTGCACCACGACGCCGCCGGGCGACGGCGTCGGGTCGGCCACCGACCTGACGTCCACCGGCCCACCGAACTGCTCGAAGATCACCGCGCGCATCAGGTCATCGTTGCACGCCCAGGACGCGCCGGAGGCACCGCTGCGAGCAACGCGCGCGTGTACTCGTGTTCCGGATGCGCGAACAACTCGGCGGCAGAGCGGTATTCCACCGATTCGCCGCCGCGCAGTACCAGGACGTCGTGGCTCATCCGCTCGATCACGGCCAGGTCGTGGCCGATGAACAGGTAGGTCAGGCCACGGTCCTGCTGCAGCCGGGTCAGCAGGTCGAGCACCTTGGCCTGCACCGAGACATCGAGTGACGCGGTCGCTTCGTCGAGGATCAACAGCTCGGGCGACACGGCCAGCGCCCGGGCGATGTTGACGCGCTGCCGCTCGCCGCCCGACAGTTCGTGCGGATACCGTGCCGCGTAGTCCGCCGGGAGCTCGACGGAGTCCAACAGCTCACGCACCTGCGCCCGCCGGTCCCTGGCCGCACCCGCCAAGGGCTCGGCGATCGAAAGACCCACCGGGATACGCGGATTGAGCGACGAGAACGAATCCTGGAAGACCAGAGCGATCCGGCGGCGTACCGCCTTGCGGTCACGGCGCTTGACCGTCAGCACGTCGGTGCCGTCGAGGAGTGCGCGACCGCCGTCGGGCGCGACGAGACCGGTCAGCGCGGCCGCCACGGTCGACTTTCCCGAACCCGACTCGCCCACCAGCCCGAGCGTCGTCCCCCGGCGGATGCGGAACGACACGTCCTTGACCGCGTGGACCACCATCCGGCCCGTCGGCGTGCTCACGGGAAACCTGACGTCCAGATGGGAGACGTCCAGCAGTGTCGGGGTGTCCGGAACTTCGCGGGCGGGGTGTCCCAAAACCGGCCTGGCATCGAGCAATTCGCGGGTGTAGGCCTGCTGCGGCGCATCGAATATCGCGTCGACCGGTGCCTGTTCGACGGCCGCACCGCCGCGCAGCACGGTGATGGTGTCGGCGACCTCGCCGATCACCCCGAGGTCGTGACTGATCCACACCACGGCGGTACCGAACCCGCGCTGCAGCTCCCTCACCAGCTCGATGATCTGGGCCTGTGTCGTGACGTCGAGGGCCGTCGTCGGCTCGTCGGCGATCAGCAGTTCAGGGTCGCAGGCCAGGGCGATCGCGATCATCACCCGCTGACGCTGGCCGCCCGAGAGCTGATGCGGATAGCTGCGCAGCCGCCGTTGCGGGTCGGGCAGGCCCACGGCCTCCAGCAGTTCCAGGGCGCGCACCGCGGCGTGCCGGCGGGTCACCTGCTTGTGTGTTTCAAGAGATTCGGTGATCTGCCGTTCGATGGTCAGCAGCGGGTTCAGCGAGGTTCCGGGATCCTGGAAGACGAACCCGATCCGGCCGCCGTGCACGCGCCGCAACGTCCGCGCCGGGGCGCCGACGAGTTCCTGTTGTCCGGCAAGGACACTCGAGCCGGTCACGAGCGCGCCGGGCGCGTCGAGCAGCCCGGTCGCGGCCAGCACCGTCGTCGACTTGCCCGAACCGGACTCGCCGACGATGCCGAGCGTCTGCTCGGGCTCGACCGCCAGTGAGACGCCGCGCACGATCTCGCGACGCCCGATCCGGACGGCCAGATTGTCGACCGACAGCACGCTCATGAACGCCGCCGCGCCTCGATCATGGTGCGCTGCTTGGGATCCAGGACGTCACGCAGGCCGTCACCGAGCAGGTTGCACGCCAGCACGATGACGACGATCGCCGCGCCGGGGAACACCGCCATCCACCAGGCCAGGGTGACGAAGCCCTGCGAATCGAAGATCATCCGGCCCAGTGACGGCTGCGGCGGCTGGATGCCCAGGCCGAGGAAGGACAGCGCGGCCTCGGACAGGATGGCGAACGCCAGCGACAGCGAGGTCTGGACGATGAGCGGACCGGTGATGTTGGGCAGGACGTGCCGGCGCAGGATGTAGGCCGTCCCGGTCCCCATCGTGCGCGACACCGCCACGTACGGCTCCTCCCGCACCGCCAGGGTGCTGGCCCGTGCCACCCGCGCGAAGATCGGCACATAGACGATGCCGATCGCGGCGATCGTCGTGCCCAAGCCCGGCCCCAGCACCGCGACGATCGCCATGGCCAACAACAGCACCGGGAACGCGAACATCACGTCGACGACCCGCATCACCACGGTGTCCAGCCAGCCGCCGCGGTACCCGGCCATGACGCCCAGCGCTGTGCCGACCACCGCCGCACACGCCACGCTGACCACCGCCACCGTCATCGACGCCTGCAGGCCCGTCAGCACGCGGGACACCACATCGCGGCCCAGTTCGTCGGTGCCGAACCAGTGCGCGCCGCTCGGCGGCCGCAGCGCCTGCGGCACGTCGACATCGTTGATGCCGTACGGCGCCAGCCGGCCGGCACCCACGGCGACGACCACGGCCGCGGCCACGACGGCGGCGCTGACCACCGTGACGGGATTCGTGGGCAGCCTCATGACAGCCGAATCCGCGGATCGACAACTGCGTACAGCACATCGACCACCAGGTTGACGGCCAGGAACAGGACCGCGATGAGCAACACCGCGCCCTGGATCACGGGATAGTCGCGCGCGGCCACCGACAGGTAGACCAGCCGGCCCAGGCCCGGCCACGCGAACACCACCTCGACCACGATGACACCACCGAGGATCGTCGCCAGCTGGATACCGGTGATGGTGAGGATGGGAACCAGGGCGTTGCGCACGACGTGCCGCAACGTGACCACCCGCGGCGGCAGGCCTTTCGAGCGCGCGGTGCGGACGTAGCCCATCGCGGACACCTCCAGCACCGCGGAGCGGACGTAACGCGTCATGATCGCCGCGGCCACCAGACCCACGGTCAGGCCCGGCAGGATCACGTGGCGCAACCAGCCCGTCGGATCGTCGAACAGCGGCCGGTAGCCCGATGTCGGCAACCAGCCCAGTGTCGTGGAGAACAGCGAGATGAGCAGGATGCCCAGCCAGAAATCCGGCACGGACACCCCGAATTGGCTTGTGACCCGGACGATCACGTCGCTGAGCCGGCCCTCGTGCGAGGCCGCGTAGATGCCGGCGGGCAGCGCGATCGCCAGAGCCAGGACGATGCCGACCACGGCCAGCGAGACGGTGGCGGGCAACCGCTCGGCCAGTACCTGGGCCACCGGGTCGCCGCTGCGGAAGCTGACGCCGAGATTGCCCGTCGCGGCATGGCCGAGGTAGCTGAGGAACTGGGCGGGCAGTGGCCGATCCAGACCGCTCGCGTGACGGAGGGCGTCGTACGCCTCGGGTGTGTACCGCGTCCCCAGGGCGATGCGCACCGGGTCACCGGGAACCAGATGAGCCAGGGCGAACACCACGATGAGGACGCCCACCAGGACCACCAGTGAGTAGGCGAGCCGACGGGCCAGGAACCGCAGGATGGTCATGGCCGGTCACCGCCGAGTACCGCGTCCCGGAACCGAATTGCCTTGTCGCGCCTGGCCTCATAGCCGGTGAGCCGCGGTGACCAGGCCTGGACCACCGCGGGGTTGTACAGGTAGAGGTAGCTCACCTGGTCCGCGATGAGCGTCGCCGCCTGCGCGTAATCCTGGTGCCGCGCTTGCGGATTGGTCTCGGTACGGCCGGCGTCCAGCAGCGCGTCGACGCGCGGGTCCGAGAATTTCTGGGCATTGCTCGCACCGCCGGTGTGATGCTGCGCGTAGTAGAAATCGTCGGGGTCGATATTGCCGAGCCAGCCCATCATCAGCATGTCGAAATGACCGCTGTGCTGCTCGTCGAGCCACGTCCCGAAGTCGACGGTGCGGATGGTGACCCGGATGCCCAGCGGCGCGAGGTTGTCGGCGATCACCTGGGCGGCGGTCACCGTCTGCGAGTACTCGCTGGTGACCAACAGGTCCATGGCGGACGGCGCCGAGCCGGCCTGCCGCAGCAGCGATTTGGCGTGGTCGATGTCGTAGCGGTACTTGCCGTAGGGCGTGTACCACGGATTGCCCTGCGGGATCGCGAGCTGATTGGCCTGCGCCGCACCGTAACTGGTGGCCTGCACGATCGACGCCCGGTCGATCGCGTAGGCGATGGCCTGCCGCACCCGGACGTCCTGCCACGCCGGCCGGGCTTCGTTGAGGGCCAGGTACCAGTAATCGTTGCTCGGCGTCACCGCGAGGTGGATCGAATCATCGCCGCGCAACTGGGCGACCCGCTGCGGTGGCACCGCGTCGGTCCAGTCGATCTCACCGGCCTGCAGCGCCGACAGTGCCGTCGACGGCTCGCTGATGAAGCGGAACGTCACGCCCGGAATGCGCGGGGCGCCGGCCCAGTAATGCGGATTTGCGCGCAGCGTGATTGCATCACCGCCGCGCTGACTGACGAAGGCGAACGGCCCGGTGCCGATCGGGTGGCCGGCGATCTGCCCGTCCTCGACGTTGCGGCGCTGGACGATCGCCACACCCTTGAACCCGCCGAGGTTGGTCAGCAGATTGGGGGTCGGGTGCGACACCGTGATCCGGACCGTGTGGTCGTCGGCCGCGGTGACGTCGGTGACGGCGCTGAGCTTGTCGGCGTTGGCGAGCTTGCCGTCGATGATCCGGCGGTAGGAGTAGACGACGTCGGCGGCGGTGAGCGGGCTGCCGTCGTGGAACGTCACCCCGGGCCGCAGGTGGAACGTCCAGGCGCGTTGATCAGGCGAGACGTCCCACGACTGCGCGAGGGCGGGCCGCATGGTCAGGTTGGCGTCCGGCTCCACGAGGGTGTCGAAGACGTTCTCGAGGACCTCGAACGAGAAGTACGCGCTGGTCTTCTGCGGGTCGAGTTGGTCGGGCTCGCCGGAGATCGCCGCGATCAGGTATCCCGCGTCCTGGCCCAGGTCAACGCGTTGTGCGGGCGCGCAGGCCCCCGCCATGACGACGGAAACGACGACGAGCACGGCTGCAACCAGTCGCATGTCCGTCACTTCCGTACCGGGGCCGGCATGAAGCGGAGGCCGGCGCACTCCTGCGGCCCCTATACCCGGCGGCGCACCGGTTCACACCTGGAACAGCGATATGTGCAGTTCAGGGTGCGGAGGGATATCGAACTGAGCTACGATGCCCGCGGACGTTTTCTTCCTAACGTCCTGCTCTACATGAGAGAAGTTGGTATATGCCACAGGGAACTGTGAAATGGTTCAACAGTGAGAAGGGCTTCGGCTTCATCACTCCCGACGACGGCTCCAAGGATCTGTTCGTCCACTACTCGGAGATCCGTAGCAACGGTTTCCGTACCCTCGACGAGGGCCAGCGGGTCGAGTTCGAGGTCGGTCAGGGCAGCAAGGGCCCGGCCGCAACCGGAGTCACCGCGGTCTAACTAAGCCCGTAAAGCTCAGTGGGCTGGTGTGGAGCATTTCGCACCAGCCCACAACTCTTTCTTGACACTGTCGACGGATGCTCCGCGTCCTGACCTGAGCATCCGCTCGACAGCACGCACGGGTTTCTTCGGCCCATTGCCGGTCGACCCGCGCGCTTCCTAGAGCCACCCGAGCGCACGCGCGCCGTTGTGGAGCACCATGGCCCCGATGACGAGCATGATCGCCGCCATCAGCGCGGCGTTGTTCTTCTCCATCCAGTCTTTGAGCCGCCGCATCGTGTCATCGAGTCGGGCACCGGCGATGGCGTAGGCCAGTGTCGGGATCGCCACCGTCGACGCGGCGACGATCACGAAGAAGGCCGCGGCCAGCCAGTCACCCTCGATACCGAGCCCGGCGGTGCCGATCGCCAATCCGGCTGGGACACAGATCAATACGACGTCGGGGCGCACCACGACCAGCGCCACACCCATCGCCGCCGCGCGGGCCGGGGTGACGGTCGCGATCTTCTTCATCCAGCCCGGTGAATCCGTGCTGTTGTGCCGGGTGAACCAGCGATAAACGCCGAAGATGATGAGCGCGGCACCCAGCACCACCCGCAGCCACGAAGCCCACTCGGGCGGCGACTTGTGGCCGTGGTGCGCGCCGCTGAGCAGATGCGAGGCCTGCACGCACACGGCCGTCACCACCGCCAGGCCGACGGCCCAGCCGGCGAGGAACGCCAGCCCTGTCGGCCGGGGACGCGGCGCCTGCAGGACCAACACCGCCGGGATGACGGTGATGGGCGACAGTGCCACCACCAGTCCGAGCGGAACCAGCCCGGTCAACACGGTGCCCCAGCTTCCAGTCATGGGCAGCAATCTACCCAGTGGAATCGCCCGGGGCCGCCACGATCGTCAATATGCGTCGACGTACGATTTCAGCGAACTTGTTCGGCGATTTCTGGCAACTAAACGGCACGCACCGGTAGGTTGCCAGTTACTAGGCGATATTCACACTGAGGAGGTGGCATCGTGCGACGACAGCAAAATATTTTAGTTGGCGTCAGCGACTCATCGGGACACCAGGTGAATACCGGTTTGTGGCGCGGAAAGCCGGTGCGGTACCTCGCTCTGCTGGCGCTGCTGATCTCGGGGACGGCGCTCGGCTGCGGCACCGACGATCTCCAGGCGCTGCCGAGCCCGCAAGGCGCGGCCCACACGTGTTCCCCGTGACCACCGCGCCCTAGGACCCCTTGAGGTCCCGGTCCTTGCTCGGCTGCACCCGCTTCGGCTCACCCGGCATCTTGGGATAGTTCGGCGGATACGGCAGATCCCCCAGCCCGCGGTCCTCGTCGGCCTGCACCATCTCGAGCAACGGTTCCAGGGAATGCGCCACGTCATCGATGCCGGCCCACGGATCGTCGCGCTCCGCAAGCAGTTTCGGCACGGTGGCCATGGTGTAGTCGTCGGGATCGGCGTCGGCGAGCTCGGCCCAGGACAGCGGCGTCGACACCGTGGCGATGGGCGTCTTACGCACCGAGTACGCCGAGGCGAAGGTCCGGTCCCGCGCGTTCTGGTTGTAGTCGATGAACAGCCGATCGCCGCGCTCTTCCTTCCACCACGACGTCGTCACCGCATCGGGCGCGCGCCGCTCCACCTCACGGGCCAAGGCGATACCGGCCCGGCGCACGGCGATGAAGTCCCACTCCGGCTTGATCCGGACGAAGACGTGGACGCCGCGGCCGCCCGACGTCTTCGGATACCCGGTCAGGCCGAGTTCATCGAGGATCGGTTTGAGCACACCGGTCGCGATCTCCCGGGCCTCTTTGAACCCGGTGCCCGGCTGCGGATCGAGGTCGATGCGCAGTTCGTCGGGGTGCTCGACGTCCGGACAGCGCACCTGCCACGGGTGCAGCGTGATGGTGCCCATCTGCGCGGCCCAGATGATGGCCGACGGGTGGGTCACCTTGAGCGCATCAGCGGTGCGGCCCGACGGGAAGGTCACGGTGCAGGTCTTCAGATAATCCGGATGCTTTACCGGAACGCGCTTTTGGTAAATCTCCTCACCCTCGATGCCGTCGGGGAACCGTTGCAGGTGCGTCGGCCGGTCCCGCAGCAGCGTCACCATCCGCTCGGCGACGGCCAGGTAGTAGTCGACCATCGTGCGCTTGGTGCCCTTGCTCCCGAGCTGCGGGAAGTACACCTTGTCGGGGTTGGTGAGCCGGACGGCGACCCCGTCGACGTCGAGTTCTTCTGCGGCACTTGCCATCACGAGTTCTCCAGGACGTCGTACAGGTCGTAGTTCAGCGGCACGTCGAGCTGATCGAAGGTACAGCTCTGCGGGTCCCGGTCCGGACGCCAGCGCCGGAACTTCACGGTGTGCCGGAAGCGTCGACCCTGCACGCTGTTGCCCTCCATCTGGTCGTATGCCACCTCGCATACCCGCTCAGGACGGATCGGAATCCAGGTCTTGTCGGCGGCCGAGTTCCAGCGGCTTGGTTCACCGTCCTGCGCGTCGCCGGTGCGCAGCGGTTCCAGTTCCGCCAGCAGCGCGATGCGGTCCTTGACGGTGAAAGACGCTGCGCCACCGACCATGTGGAGATTGCCTTCGTCGGTGTAGAGCCCCAGGAGGATGGACCCGATGCCCTCACCACTCTTGTGGATGCGGTAACCGATCGCCACACAGTCCGCGTCCCGGGCGTGCTTGACCTTCACCATCTCCCGCTTGCCCGGCAGGTAGGCGCCGTCGAGGCGTTTGGCGACCACGCCGTCGAGTCCCGCGCCCTCGAATGTGGTCAGCCAGTGTGCGCCGAGTTCGGGGTCCTCGGTGGTCCGCGTGACGTGGCACCACTGCTTCTCGCTCACCAGGTCCTGCAAGGCGGCGCGGCGCACGCGGAACGGTTCGGCCAGCAGGATGCGGTCGCCGTCGGCCAGCGCGTCGAAGCCGATGAAGTGCGCCGGCGTCTGTTCCGCGAGCATCTGCACCCGGCTGGCCGCGGGATGGATGCGCTGGCTGAGTGATTCCCAGTCGAGCCGGATGCGGCCGTTGATCTCCCGCGGCACCACCACCTCGCCGTCGAGCACACAGCGCGGCGCGATCTCGTCCCGCAGCGCCGCAAGCAACTCCGGGAAGTACCTGCCCAGCTCTTTTCCGTTGCGCGACTGGAGCACCACTTCGTCGCCGTCGCGGAACACCAGGGCGCGGAACCCGTCCCATTTCGGCTCGTAGGACCACAGCCCGGCTTCGTCCGGCACCTTCACGGCGGCCTTGGCCAGCATCGGGTCTATCGGTGGCTGCACGGGTAAGTCCACACTCTCCATACTCACGTAGACCGGCGCGGGTGGGCAATCTCATCGCGCGGCGCGTTAGATTGCGGTCGTGTCCCAATCCCCCGCCGGCCGGTTCGCGCCGAGCCCGTCTGCCGATCTGCACATCGGCAACGTGCGGACCGCGGTGCTGGCGTGGTTGTTCGCGCGGTCGACGGGCCGGCGGTTCCTCGTCCGAGTCGAGGATCTGGACGACCGCACCTTCCCCGATGTGGCGCAGCGGCAATTGGACGACCTGGCGGCCGTCGGACTGACGTGGGACGAGCCGCCCGAATACCAGGCCACCCATGAGGGCCGGTATGTCGCCGTCGTCGATGACCTCACCGCGCGCGGCCTGACGTTCGAATGTTTCTGCAGCAGAAAGGACATCCTGCAGGCGCCGCGCGCTCCGCATGCGCCCGAAGGCGCGTACCCGGGCAACTGCCGCAACCTCAGCGACGACGAGCGTGCCCAGCGCCGCGCGGCCGGACGACCGCCGGCCATCCGATTACGTTCGGACACACACGAATACACCGTCACCGACCTGCTGCACGGCACCTACACCGGCGTCGTCGACGACTTCGTGCTGCGCCGCGGCGACAACGTCCCGGCCTACAACCTGGCCGTCGTGGTGGACGACGCCGCCCAGGGCATCGACCAGGTGGTCCGCGGCGACGACCTGCTGCCGTCATCGCCGCGACAGGCGTATCTGGCTGCACTGCTGGGCTATTCGCAGCCCGTCTACGCGCACGTTCCGTTGGTTCTCAACGCCGAGGGCAAGCGGCTGGCCAAACGCGATGGCGCGGTGACGGTTTCGGAGATCGGCACGGAGGCGGCGTTGGCACAGATCGCGACGTCGCTGGGCTACACCGCAACGACGCTCGACGGCATGCTGGCGCAGTTCGACCCGGCCAGGCTGCCACGCGAGCCGTGGATCTTCACGGCTACCCGCCGAGAATGAGCTTGTGTGCCAATATCGAAGCGGATGTGACACATGAGCTCAGTTTCGGCCCGGGCCTACACCCGCCGCGGCACTCCGAAGACCTGGGCCAGCAAGAACCCGCGTACCGATGCCGGGATGTTCGTCATGAGCGCGGCCTGCAACTTGGGTCCCAGCCCGACGATGTACCGCGGCCTGGGCCGCCGGGCGGTGAGCGCTTCCTCCACCACCGCAACGACTTTCGCCGGGTCGACGGCCATCTTCTGCGACAGCGGCACCGTCTTCTTGAAGCCGGCGATATGCCGGCTGTACAGCGCGTGATGCGCGGGCGAGACTCCCGACTCCAGTTCGGCGACCATGTCGTCGGCCTTGCGCCACATGTCCGTATCGGTCTGAGCGGGCTCCACGACCACGACCGGAACACCCCACGGCCGCATCTCGATGCGCAGCGCTTCGGCACCGGCCTCCAGTGCGAACTTGGACGCCGCGTAGGCACCCACCATCGGTGTCGACAGCTGGCCGTTGACGCTGGAGATGAACACCACGCGGCCTCGGGACTCCCGCAACTTGGGCAGCACCGCCGCCGTCACGGCGAACTGACCGACCACGTTGACGTCCAACTGCTTCCGCCAGTCCGCGGGGGTCAGCGTCTCGACGGGACCGGCGACCACGATGCCGGCGTTGTTCACCACGGCGTCCAGCCGGTCCGGCAACGCCGCCGACAGCGCCGCGACATCCTCGTCGGAGGTGACATCGAGGATCACCGCCGAAATCCGTTGCGGTGCCAGCGCCACGACCGCGGCGGCGTCGGCCTTGGTGCGGACTCCGGCGATGACATCCCACCCGGTGGCGGCGAGGTGCTGGGTGATGGCCAGCCCGATACCGCGGCCGGCACCGGTGACGAGAACTGAAGGCATGTTCGCGAGGGTAATGGCCGGGATCAGACGGTGACCGGCAGGGTCGCCAGGCCCCGCAGCGTCAGGTTGGGCTTGTAAACCGATTCACCCGCCAACTGCGCGTCGGGGAATCGTGCCGCCAGCGCCGACAGCGCCACAGACGCCTCCAACCGGGCCAGCGGCGCGCCGAGACAGAAGTGCGGGCCCTTGCCGAAGGCCAGGTGCTTGATCACGCCGCGGTCCGGGTCGAATTCGCCGGGCCGGTCGTACATGCGCGGATCCCGTTGTGCGGCAGCCAGAAGCAGCATCATGATGTCGCCCTTGGGCACCGCCACGCCACCGATCTCGATGTCCTCGACGGCGACGCGGCTGGTCAGTTGCACCGGCGGATCGAACCTCAACGTCTCCTCGACGATCGTGGACGCTCGCGACGGATCGGCTGCCAGCGCCGCCCAGTGCCGCGGGTTGCGCAGCATCGCCAGCGCGGCGTTGGCGATCAGGTTCACTGTCGTCTCGTGCCCCGCGATCAGCAGCAGATTGCAGGTCGCCACGATCTCTTCGGAAGTGAGTTGGTCGCCGTCCTCCTCAGCGGCGATCAGCGCGGAGATCAGGTCCTCCCCCGGCGAGCTGCGCCGCTCCTCGATGAGCTCCCGCAGATACCCGCGCAGCCACAGACCGGCCTCCATGAGGTCCGTGTTGTCCTCCGCCGGCTCGTCACCCGCTGCCACGAAGGGGTCCAGCCCACCTGCCAGCAGCGCCGACGCCCGGCTGAACAGCGGCTCGTCCGCCATCGGCACACCGAGCAGCCGGCAGATCACCGCCACCGGCAGCGGATAGGCCAGGTCGGCCACCACATCCATCGTGCCCGTCACGCCGTCGAGCAGCCCGTCGACCATGGTCACGATGTCGGCCTCGAGGGCCTTGATCACCTTGGGCGCGAACGCCTTCTGCGCCAACCCGCGCAGCCGGGTGTGATCCGGCGGATCGAGGAACAGGAAGCCCGGCTCACCGAACGGGCGGGCCGGCCGCTGCCCTGCGGCGATCTGCTTCTGCGTCACCGTCGACTTCAACCGGTCGTTGGCCGATGCCGGGTGCCGCAGCACCTCGTCACACTCGGCGAAACCGGGAAACACGACCAGGTTCGCGTCGGGCAGCGCCAGCGGCCCGGCCTCGAGGAATCGTTCGTACAGCGGGTACGGGTCAGCCCGGTTGCCCGGATCCATCAACCCGAGAAGCAGCGTTTGCGGGTCGATCACTCCAGGTGCACCAGTCATACCGCCAATTGTGCACAGCCCGGGATCGTCGCAGGTGGCCAGCTATCGGGACCCGTAATAGCGCCCCAGCACGTGGTCCCGCAGCTCGTCGAACTCACCGGCGATGATCGCAGCGCGGATCTGGTCGACGAGCCGGATGATGAAGCGCTCGTTGTGGATGGTGCCCAGCGTGGACGCCAGAATCTCCTTGGCCTTGAACAGATGATGCAGATACGCCCGGGTGTAGTTGGCGCACGTGTAGCAATCGCATTCGGCGTCAATGGGATTGAAGTCGCGCTTGAACCGGGCGTTGGTGATGTTGAAGCGACCGGTCGCCGAGTACATCGCGGCGTTGCGGGCGACCCGCGACGGCGACACACAGTCGAAGGTGTCGGCGCCGGCTTCGATGGCGGCGAACAGATCATCGGGCTCACTGATGCCGAGCAGATGCCGTGGTTTGTCGGCGGGCAGTTCGTCGGTGACCCAGCCGACGATGGTCGCCAGGTTCTGTTTCTCGAGGGCGCCACCGATGCCGTAGCCGTCGAAGCCGTGCCCGTCCTCGTCGACGATGCCGACGAGCCCCTTGGTGGCCTGCCGGCGCAGGTCCTCGTACTGCGCGCCCTGCACCACCCCGAACAGCGCCTGCGCCGGCTTGCCCGCGCGTTCGATGCTGAGGCGGCGGTGTTCGGCCAGGCACCGCACCGCCCACCGGTGGGTCCGTTCCACCGAACGTTCTTGATAGGCACGGGTGTTCACCAGGGTCGTCAACTCGTCGAAGGCGAAGATGATGTCGGCGCCCAGCTGATGCTGAATGCCGATCGACACCTCGGGCGTGAACCGATGCTTGTCACCGTTGAGGTGCGAGCGGAACGTCACCCCGTCCTCGTCGACGTGGGCCAGCCGCTCTTTTCCCTCGGCGATGATGTCGTCGGCCTGCAACCGGGCCGTGTCCATGGCCAGTACCTTCTTGAAGCCCACCCCGAGCGACATCACCTGAAAGCCGCCGCTGTCGGTGAACGTCGGCCCGGGCCAGTTCATGAAAGCACCGAGCCCGCCCGCCTCGTCCACCACATCAGGCCCCGGCTGCAGGTACAGGTGGTAGGCATTGGACAGAAGCGCCTGCGCCCCAAGTGATTTCATGGTCTCCGGCAGAACGCCCTTGACCGTCGCCGCGGTACCGACGGCGATGAACGCCGGGGTCTGGATGTCACCGTGCGGCGTGTGGATCACCCCGGCCCGGCCACGCCGTTCCGGCAGCTGCGCGGTGACTTCGAAGAACTGCTGACTCACCGGTGTATTCAATCAATTCCCCGACCCGACACCCGAATGCCGGCTAACTACGCGGAAACAAACAGGTCAGGACGGTTACAGGGATTTTCTGTGAATTTGGTGAAAGGCCCGTTGGCGAACCCCATAATGCACTGGATGACCCGCCGTCCGGACGGTTCGCACTAATTAGGAGCACAAGTTATGAAGCGTGGTTTGGTTGTCGCGGTCGCTGGTGCCGCGGTTCTGGCCGCCGGCCTGACCGGCTGTTCCAAGGACGACAAGAAGTCGTCCGGCTCGTCGGCCACCGCGTCGGCCTCGGCGTCGTCGGCTGCGGGTAACTCCACCGCAGGCTCCGGCACCGCAAAGGTCAGCATCGACGGCAAGGCCCAGGACGTTCAGGGCCAGATCGGCTGCACCACGGCGGCCGGCAACGTGGTCATCGCCATCGGCAACGCCTCGGGCGGCCTGGGCGTCACCCTGACCGACGCCGACCCGCCCGTCGTCAAGACCGTCGGCCTGGGCGCGGTCAACGGCGTGACGCTGGGCTACACCGACGGTGTCCCCGGCGGCGAGGCCAAGGCCACCAAGGACGGCAAGACCTACAAGGTCAGCGGCACCGCCACCGGCGTCGACATGGCCAACCCGATGGAGCCCACCAAGAAGCCCTTCGAGATCGAGGTGACCTGCCCCTAGCAGGTACTCACGACAGACACGGGTGGTGTTCCGGATTGCCGGAACACCACCCGTTCTGCGTTGCAGGAGAAGTTGCAAATTCCCGCCTAAAGGCCTGGTCGCGGGAGTACCGTCCGGTTCACGCCTAGCCGGGGGAACGCCGATGTCAGTGCAGAAGTGGCCAACCAGAAGTCCCGCCGTCCGCGGTGTGCCGCGCGTATTCCTGTTGCTGGCGCTGTGCTGTGCACTGCTCGTGAGTCCGGCCACCAACATCACGTCGAGCTTCGTCGTCGGCCTGATGAACACCGTGATCGGCATCGGTGGCCGGGGCGATCCGACGTCGGCCAACATCCCGGCCAAGCTCAACCACACCGTCGTGCCGCCCGGCTACGCCTACCTGCCCATCAACTACCCGGCGTCGATCCAGCTGTCGGCGAGCACGACGGTCTCCGGGCCGAAGGTGTACGACGCCATCACGTCCCGGCCTGGCGAGCAGCTGATCGTCGCCGGCTATTCGGAAGGCAGTCTGGGCGCCGAGTGGGCCAAACGTCGGCTGCTGGCCAATGGCACCGGCCCCGCGCCATCGCAATTGTCGTTCGTGATGATCGGCTCGCCGTTCGCCGGCAACGGCGGCATCTTCGAGCGGTTCCCCGGCATGAATGTGCCCTTCATCGTCAACAATCAGGGCCCGTCCGCACCGTCGCCCTACGACACCACGTTCTATACGCGTGAGTACGACCCGTACGCCGACTTCCCGGCCTATTTCAATCCACTCTCGTTGGCCAACAGCCTGCTCGGCGTGATGTACGCACACCCCGATGCGTACTACGACTCGTACATCCCCGGCACCACGCCCGCCATCATCACCGTCGTGCCCGACAACGGCGCCGGCGGCACGGACACCTACGTGTTCATCAGGACTCCCGATCTGCCGCTGCTGGTGCCGCTGCGCATCGGCGCCGGAGCCATCGGATTGACACCGTTGGTCAAACCGCTGCTGGACGCTGTCGAGCCGCTGCTGCGGGTGCTGGTCGACATGGGCTACACCGACCGCGACAACCTGAATCCGGCCAAGAAGACACCGTTCTCGTTGTTCACGCCGCTGTCGAAGATCGTCGAGACGCTGAACGCGATACCCGGTGCCCTGCAGGAAGGCGCCAACAACTTCGTCGACGACATCCGGGCCGAACTGCACCTGCCGCCCCTGGCGGCGACACCAGCGGTCACTCCCCCGGTGACCACTCTGGATGTCTCCGCCAAGAAGACCGCGACTCTGGCGCCCGTGGCGGCGACGGTCGAGGACAAGCCCGCGGCGGGCACGAAGGTCGACGACACCGACACCAAGACCGACGTGAAGACCGACCCGAAGACCGACGTCAAGACGGACCCGAAGGCCGACGTCAAGAGCGAGCCGGCGCAATCGCCCGCCGCGACGCCGGCCACCGACACCGATCAGAAGCCGGCCGACGCCACCGACCCTGAACCGAAATCGACCAAGCCGCAGTCAGATCCGGACACGCCACCGGTCAAGTCGACCAAGCCGAAGACCGATCCCGACGCGCCGCCGGTGAAGGTCACCAAGCCGAAGAAAAAGAAGAACGCGCCCACCACGGACGCCGACACCCCCAAAGATGCCTCGAAGACCGGGCCGAAGACGGGTGCCACGGCCGGAGCGAAGGACAACCCCAAGACCGAGCCCAGCCCAGCCGCGGCCTGAGTCGCCGTCAGGACGTCGGTTCGGGCCGCGTGATGCGCCAACCGAGTTCGGCCCCGCGACCGGATCCCCAACTTCCGATAAATCCGGGACAAGTGCACCTCCACCGTCTTGGCACTGACGAACAACTTCGCCGCCACCTCACGATTACTCATCCCCGACGCCACCAACTCGGCAATCCGACGCTCCGACGCCGTCAGCACCGCACCCCGATCAGACCGCTCATCGATCCGACCCAACGCACGCCGCGCCTGCTCCGCCCACAACGGCGTACCCAGCCCCTCGAACGCCCCCAACGCCTCCTGCAACGTCACCACCGCCACCGCCCGCCGACGCTGACGACGCTGCAACTGCCCCAACACCAACACCGTGCGCGCCCGCTCAAAAGGCATCCACAACCCGTCATGCTCGACCAACGCACACTCAGCGACCGCCACCGCCTCATCCACACGGCCCAGCGCACCCAACACCAGAGCCCGGCACCGCCCACCGACCGCCAACATCCACCCACGACCCAACCGCCGACCATTGGCCTCCAAAGCCACCACCAACGACTCGGCCTCAGCCAATCGACCCAACCCCACCAACGCCTCCACCGCATCAGGCACCCACTCGGCGACGTAAATCTCCGTCGCCTCGGGCCGCTGCGCGAAGGTCGACAACAACGGCTCGAGCGCGGCCAGCGCGGCGTCGTAGTTGCCCAGCGAGAGGTCCAGGAAGCCGAGGGCCATGATCGCCCATCCGGTCAAGATGAAGCACTCGGACAGGGGCACGGTGGCAAGGACGTCGCGGACCGCGTCACGCGCGGTGTCCTCCCTCCCCGCATACGCGGCGCACCGCGCGCGCATGACCAGGGCCGCGGTGTGGTGGAAGCCGCCGAGATGCACGGCGCGTTCCATGGCGTCGTCTGCCAGCAGCGTGGCGGCGGCAAGGTCCCCGCGCCAGATCTCGTTGTGGACGGCGTTGATCGCGACAAAGTTCTGGTCGGTCTCCACTCCGCCGTCGATGCACTGCTGCCTGATGGCGCGGAACTCGGCGCGTGCCGCATCGAGTTTCCCGGTGCACGACCACAAGGTGGCCCTGTGCATGCGGGGCAGGAAGAATGCCGACGTGGCCGCGTCTCCGTCGTCCAAATCGATTGCCCGCTGCAGACTTTCCTCGTCGACGCCCTCGCCCAGCCAGAATCGCACCAAGGTCCGCATGCTCAGCGCCTGACTCAGCAACCCGGGCTGCCCGAGCCGGGTTGCACAATCGGTGGCTTCGTCGATTCGGCGTGCCGCGAGCGCGTGCTGGTCGATGTTGTAGAGCGCAAACGACATCGGCACCAAGATCTGCACCCGCGCCGCCAGATCGGCTGCGGCCTCATCGAGAGCACGCTCGAGCAGTCGAGCTGCCCCGCTGTGACTTCGATCGACGATCTCGATGGCGCCGAGCAAGCTGAACGCTTGCGCCCGAACCGGTCCCGGGACAGCTTCTCCCACCGTCCGATTGAGCAGCGATCGGGCGCGGTCGGCGTCGCCGGCGTTGTAGTGGTGGCTCGCCTGGCGGATCCGGCGCTCGGGGGTGTCGCCGCCGAGTCCGGCTGCCAGATCGAGCAATTCGGCCGCGGCGGCCGGGGCACCCCGGATGAGCGCTCTCTCCGCGGCGATGTCCAGGGCTTCCAGCGTGTGCGGATCGCCCCGCGTGACCGAGAGCGCGAGATGACGGGCGTGCAGCTCCGGATCGTCGATGGCCGCAGCCAGCCGGCGATGCGTCGCACGCCGTTGCGCCGGGGTCGCGGCAGCATAGACCCCGGCCGCCAACAGCGGGTGCGTGAAGCGAATTCGCTGCCCCTCGATCCCGACGATCCCATTGGCCTCGGCGTCCTCCAACAGCGCCACGACGCCGTCCGCCGGCAAATCCCTCACGCGGGCAACAAGTTCCACCGACGGGGTGGCAGCACACGCCACCACCAACAACGCCTCGCGCGCGTCAGCGCCGACGCTGCCGATCCTGTCCTGGACCAACTCGGCGAGCGAGCCCGGCCATGACATCTCGCCTGTCGACGCCGGAGTACCGATCGTGCGGGCCAGTTCGAGCGCATAGAACGGGTTGCCACCGGAAATCTCGTGAATCCGGACCATGGTGGGCCGGGGCAGACTCAGCCCCAGCCGCTCGGCGAGCAGACCGTGCAATTTCCCAAGGCTCAGGGGCGACAACTGGATCCGGGTGATCGCGTCCGCTCTCGGCAGCTGCAGCCACGACACCGCGGCACCGTGTAGAGATTCGGTGCGGACCGTACCGACCACGGCGACCCGGCCCACCAGTCGCCGCGCGGCGAAAGCCACCACCTGCCGGCTCGAGGTGTCCAGCCATTGCAGATCGTCGATCGCGATGATCACCGGCGACTCATCAGCCAGCCGCTCGATCACCGACAGGAAGCCGGCCGCCACCGCCCGCGGATCCGTCGCCTCGTCATCGTCACCCGCCCCGCGCAACAACACCCGGTCCATCGCGATCCGCTGCGGGGCAGGCAAATCCGTCAACACGGCGGCATCGACGGCGCCCAACAGATCGGCAAGTGCGGCGTAGGCCAACACCGACTCCGCCGCAGCCGTACGCGCCGACAACACCCGGACACCCGAGGTGCGTGCCTGATCGATCACCGACAACCACAGCGTCGTCTTCCCGATGCCGGCCTCACCCTCCAGGAGCAAGGCGGCGGGCCACCGTGACGGGGCCAGGAACTCGCCGATCACTCGCGGCTCGTCCAGGCGATTTCCCAGCACACCGCGATTATGCGCTGTGAAATTCCTTGGGGATACCCCTACGGAAACTATGCGTCAGCCCGGAAACTCGATGTCTTTCGCCACACTGAGACGCTGCGCGGGAAACCCGGCCCGGTCACATGTCCGGGTGACGATGTCCGCGGAGTCGGCCACGAAAATCCCGAAAGCCACCTCGTCGTTGGGCACCGAAATCACGGTTGCGACGCGTACCGATGCCTCGGTGGTGGACAGTGACAGGGCTGCCGCAGCAAGCGTCGCGGCCGCTTCAGCAAGCATCGGCCCGATGAAACTCGGGTGGTACCACTCGACGAGATAGCACGGCTCCACCGGAAGCATGAACGCAACGTATGACATGGACCGCGCGAGCGAAATAAGGGTTCTCCCTAACCCTGCCGCTAGCACTTCATCGGGGTTCGAGAGTGCGCACAGATCGCGATCCCCCGCTAATCGCGATCTGTCCGCACGCTCGGCGCCGCCGAGCCACTCTCAGCGATCACCCAGCCAACACTTTACATACCATTGGTCTTGAATTACGATTTCCGCAGCACCTGTCCATTCATGGGGGGATCACGTCGCGAAAGGCGCCAGACGTGACCGCAACACATCTCAGGGAGCGTCGGCCGTGGTCACGGTCGAGGACTTCTCACGCGTAGTCTCCTCGATCTACGATTCCGCGGTCCAGCCAGAGCGATGGACCGCGACAATGGCCCAACTCCACACCATGTTCGAGGCAACCGGTGGGGCTGCCCTGGTATTGGCCGATGGCGTGAGCCGCGCACCCCAGAGCGTCACCATCCCGACCGACGCCCTGGCCGAGTACGCCGAGTACTACCGTCACATCGACTACCTCCTCGAGGCCGTCGAGAACGGGCCCGTCGGGTATGTGCACAGCTGCCAGGAACTCGCCGAGCTGCAGCCGCAGGCAGAGTTCCTCATGGACTGGATGCGGCCGCACCGACTCGACGACGGGCTGTTCGTCCGCCTGACCGATGGACCGCAGCCTGCCACCTGGCTCGTCGCCACCGAGAAACGTTCCGACCCGTTCGACACCCCGGACCGCGTCCACCTCACAGAGGCACTGGTCCCCCACTTCCAGCGCGCATTGCGCATCCAGCACGACCTCAGCGCGGCCACCCATCAAATCCGGAACATCTCGTCGGCGATGGACAACGTCACGCGCATCGGGATGGCCGTCGTGGACTGCACGTTGTCGGTGCGATACCTGAACACCGCGGCCGAGAACATCGTCCGCCGGCACGACGGATTGACCATCCGGGAAGGCTCGTTCGAGTTCGCGCACCCGCCCGCCGACGCAGCGCTGCGCCACGGCATCAACGCCGCACTCGGGCAGACCGGATCGGTGGTGCGGGGCGGCACCTCGCTGTTGTGCCCGCGCCCATCGGGCCTGCGCCCGTACGTGATTCACGTGCTGCCGTTCCAGCACGTGACGGCTCCGCTCGCCGAATCGCGGGCGCTGGTGCTCATCCTCGATCCCGAGCGACACCCGGAACCGGACACCGAGATGCTGCGCCGCCTGTACGGGTTGACGACGGCCGAAGCGGCAGTGGCCATCAGGCTGATACAGGGCGACGGCATCAAGCCCATCGCCGAGAGCATGTGCCTGTCTGCCGGCACTGTCCGAACCCACGTGCAACACATCTTCGACAAGACGGGCACCCACCGCCAGGCCGAGCTCGTGCGCACGCTGCTCGCCATATCCCTGTAGTGCGCCAAGGAAATACGCCAATCGACTGATTGCACCGGCGGGCCCGATGCCGGAGCCTTTTTCCAAGGAACAAGGAGGCCTCATGGGCAACGACACCACCGGACCTGGAATCCAGCGCTGCGACGTCTGCATCGTCGGGGCCGGAATCGCCGGTCTGAACGCCCTTTTCACCACCTCCCAGTACCTGTCGCCGGGTCAGCGGGTGATCCTGCTGGACCGTCGGCACCGACCGGGCGGCATGTGGGTCGACACCTACGACTACGTGCGCCTGCACCAGCCACACCCGTTCTTCACCGTCGGGAACATCGGGTGGACACTGGGCGCCGAACCGTCGCACCTGGCCACCAAACACGAAGTGCTGGCGCACTTCGACCATTGCCTCGACGTGCTGCGCCGGCGCATCGCGGTGGACGAATATTACGGCTGGACAATGCAATCCGATGCCGAGGCCGACGGCGTGGTCCGCATCCAATGTGCTTCCGACGACGGCCGGAGCATGGTCATCGAAGCCAAGCATCTGATCAAGGCCACCGCAGCCGACGTCGAACCGAACGACCCGCTGCCGGTGTCCAGCACCAGCGTCCACTCGGTGTCACCGAACTACTGCGACATGCGCGGCGGTGACATCGACGCCAGCGGCGCGCCGGTGTGGGTGATCGGCAGCGGCAAGACCGCGATGGACACCGCGTACGCACTGATCACCCGTCACCCCGGACGCGAGGTGAATCTGCTGGCCGGTTCGGGAACCTACTTCGCGCACCGCGACCGCCTGTTCCCGACCGGCGGCAAGCGATGGTGGGGTGGACTGACGTTCAATGCCTTGGTCGACGACCTGACGCGGCTGTTCGACGGCACCAACGAAGAAGAAGTGGCCCGCCGCTGGCGGGAACGCTGCGGGGTGTGGGTGACGCCCGAGACCGGCAATTTCCTGCTCGGGTTGTTGTCGACGGCGGAGCGCGACGCCATCGCCGCCGGTCTGGCCGACATTGTCATGGACCATTTCGTGGATGCCGTCGATCGCGACGGGCGGACCGAACTGCAGTTGCGCAGCGGCGCCGTCCGGGAGATCGATCCGGACAGCTGGATCGTCAACTGCACCGGGTACCTGCTGAAGCGTTCGGGGCCGTACGAGCCCTACGCGTCGCCCAGCGGCCGGGTGCTGTCATTGAACAGCAGGGCGGCGACACTGCATCTGACGACGTTCATGGGCTACTTCCTGCCCCATCTGATGTTCACCGGCCAACTCACCGAGGTGCCGCTCTACGAGCTCGACATGATCGACCTGCGGCGCAAGTGCAACGCGGTGTTCCCCCACACCTTGATGACGCTGGCGCTGCACAATCTCAGCCTCTTGACGGATGCTTTGCCCGCCAAGGTTTTTCAGGACTGCGGGCTGGACTTCGCGAAGTGGTATCCGATGCCACGTCAGCTCGTCGGGACGGCCCAGTTCCTGGCAACCCACCGCCGTCGGCGTCCGCACCTGCAGCGCACCCTGGATACCGTCGCGCGGCGGTTCGACGTCCACTGCGCCCCGCTCGAGAGGAACAGCGCACGCCTACTCAGCCAGTGACAGCTCCGGCGGCGGGACCCGCAGACCGCGGGTGAGGACCAGTAGGTACACCACGCCGATCGCCATCCAGATCACCCCGAGAGTCAGTGCCGCACTGCCGAGTTGGGTGAGCAGGTAGACGTCGACGATCGCGCCGATCAACGGAATCGCCACGTACGTCAAGGGATTCAGTCGCTTCTCGTGGCGATGCCGGACAAAGTAGCCGATCACCGACAGGTTCACGAGCGTGAAGGCGGTGAAGGCGCCGAAGTTGATGAACGACGTCGACGTCGCGACGCTGAGGAACACCGCCCCCAGGCCGATCAGCCCGCACAGCACGATGTTGAAGACGGGCGTGAAGAACCGGGGCGACAGCTTGCCGAAGAACTTCTTGGGCAACACCGAGTCTCGGCCCATCGCGTACAGCAGCCGGGACACGCTGGCCTGCGCGGCCAGGCCCGAGGTGAACTGGCCGATGATCAGACCGGTCACGAAGAACGCGGCGAACAGCGCCCCGCCGATGGTCCGGGCGGTGTCGGCGGCGAGCGAATCGGCATTCGTGAACGTGCCGCCAGGCTGGACGAGCGTCAGGACGTAGGCGACCGCGACGAAGACCACGCCGCCGATGAGCGCGACGAGCATGATGGCGCGCGGGATGTTGCGCTGCGGATTCTTGGTGTCCTCGGTGAGCGTGCTGACGGCGTCGAACCCGAGGAACGAGTACGCCGCGATGGCCGCGCCCGCGGCGATCGCGGAGAAACCGCCGGTGCCGCTGAACGGTGTGCCGGACAGCAGCGAGCCGGCGCCGTGGTGAGAGACCATGTGGGCCACCGCGAAACCGACGAACAGGGCGATCACCAGGAACTGCAGGGCCATCAGGACCAGATTGGCCTTGTCGGCCACCTTGAGTCCGAGGATGTTCAGCGCGGTCGTCAGAACGATGAAGAGCACGATCCACACCCACGCCGGTACCGACGGGAATTCACCGGTCAGGTACGCGGCGCCGATCAACCAGATGACCAGCGGCAGGAACAGGTAGTCGAGCAGGATCGTCCAGCCGACCAGGAACCCGAGCCGCGAATCCAGCGCCTTGCGGACGTAGGTGTACGACGAGCCCGCGACCGGATAGTGCACCGACATCTTCGCGTAGCTCGCGGCGGTGAACAGCATGGCCACGGTGGCCAGCAGATAGGAACCCGCGCTGGCGCCCGCGGACGCCTCGGCGATCACGCCGAAGATGCCCAGGACGATGATCGGCGCCATGTAGGCGAGGCCGAACAGCGTCACGCCACCCAGGCCGAGGGTGGCGTTGAGGTGGCCGGCCTCGTCGGTCTGCTGCGCGGTTTCGGTCATGAGCGTCCTTCGGGGTTGACGGTCTGCGGCTGCCACCGCTGTTGCACGAGCTGGCCGCCGTAGACGGGCAGTTCGATGGGGTCGTCATCGGCGTGCAGCTGTTCCCACACCCGGTTGACCCCGGCGGTGCCATGGGTCCGCACCGCCGTCACCCGGTCGAGGTCGATCGTCAGATACGTGACCTCCGGCTCGGCGTGGGCTGCCTCAGCAAGTACCTCACCCTCGGGTCCGACGTAGATGCTCTGCCCGCGCCCGAGTGGCCCGGCGGCGTTGACGCTGAGGTAGTAGATCTGGTTCGTGATCGCGTTGGCGCGGGCCAGGACGAGTTCCTGCGCGCGGTCGTCGGACGTCGTCTTGACGATGTTGAACACGACCTCCGCGCCGAGCCACGCGATCTGCCGGGTCGCCTCGGGGAACCAGCTGTCGTAACAGATGTTGACGCCCATTCGGCCGACACCGGGTACATCGAAGGTCGTGAAACCGGCGCCGGACGCCCACGGTTCGTGCGGGCGCCACGGGAACACCTTGCGGTACGACGAGACCAGACGACCGTCGGGGTCGAAGACGAGAGCGGTGTTGTAGACCCGGCCGTCGTCGCCGCGCTCGGCGATCGAACCGGGCACCAGCCAGACGCCGGCGTCGGCGGCCACGGCGCCGAGCCGCTGCGCGAGCGGTCCGGTGAGCGGCTCGGCAACCGCGTCGAAATAGGCCGCAGGGTCGTCGGCGCCGTCGCTCGCGCCGAGCAGGTGAATCTCGGGGAAGACCACCATCTGGGTGTCCGGGTGCTCAGCGCGGATCGCCGCGAGCTCCGCAGTCAGTTCGGCCACCGGGTCGTCGCCCTGCAGTGGGCTGGCCTGGACGAGGGCAACCCGCCAATGTCTGCTCATCTCACCTCACCGTCGGCGGTCACGGCCCTAGTGTGCGCCGGGACACAGTTCAACGCTCGGACAATCTGGGGATTTTGCGTGTGCCCATTCGACATTCCGTACACCGGCGTGGTTTCAGCGATGATGCGCGTCGAAGAACCGCCAGATGACGTCGGTCGCGTTCAGCGCCGTCGACGGCGGCGGCAGGTCGCCAAGTCGTTGCGCCAACGGGCTCGGGACGCCGCCGGGCCACTGATGGCCGGCGCCGGCGATGCTGATGAGTTCGACGGTGCGGCCGCCGGGACAGTCGGCGGCCTGTGTCGTCACGGCGCCGGCAGTCGATGTCACCGGAGCACCGCACGCGTCGATGCCCCGCCACGTCGCGTTTACCGCGGGCACCGACGGCCCGTCGACGTTGGGCGCACCGGTGAGCGTCCGGGCCTTGCCCGGCCCGCCGTCGAACGGGACGCGGTCGTCGGCGGTCCCGTGGATCTGCAGCACCGAGGTCGGTGCGGCGTGCGAACAGTCGGTCAACAGCGTCCCGGCGACGGGGGCGACCGCGGCGAACAGGTCCGTCTGGCACGCGAGGCGCAGCGCCATCATCGCGCCGTTGGACATCCCGGCGACGTAGACCCGGGCCGGATCGATGGGCAGCTGCGCTTCGATCGCACCGACCATGGCGGTGATGAACCCGACGTCGTCGATGTCGCGGTTCTTCGGTATCCCGCAACAGGTCCCGGCGTTCCAGGCGCGATCCATGCCGTCGGGATAGGCGACGACGAACCGGCCGGCGTCGGCCTCGGCGTCCCAGTTGTAGGCGCGCTCGGCCTGCGCCCCGTCGCCGTACCCGCCGTGCAGCATGACGACCAGCGGCGCCGGGCCGCTGAGCCCGTCGGGCCGGTAGAGGTGGAAGGTGCGGGTCAGGCCACCGGACTGCACCGACTGACTCGACGCGTTTGTCGGGGCACCGGAGGCCGGGTGCGTGCCGCAGCCGGCGAGCGCCGGCAGCGCGAAGACGAGCATGACGGCACTCAGTGCCCACAGCAGCCGGCGGCTCATGCGTCCATGGTGCACCCCGCATCCGACCCACGCCTGCCAGAATTGAGCGGTGACTTCAGCAATTCGCGTCATCCGCGCTGACGAACGCTGGCACTGGCGCAACGAGTGGCTGGAATCGTGGCAGTCGTTCCCGGCGACCGGTAACTTCGATCTGGCGGCCAACGCGCACGGCCTGCTGATGATCAACAACGACGACACTGTCGACCCCGGTGAGGGCTTCGACGCGCACGACCACCGGGATATGGAGATCATCACCTGGGTGCTCGAAGGCTCACTGGTACACAAGGATTCGTTGGGCAACGAGAGCACCATCTATCCGGGCCTGGCCCAGCGGATGAGCGCGGGCACCGGCCTGCGGCATTCGGAGCGCAACGGCGCCGGGCGGCAGGAACGCCGGCCGCTGCGGGTCGTCCAGATGTGGATTCCGCCCGAGGAACTCGGCGGTGCACCCAGCTATCAGGAAGCCGACATCTCCACAGCACTCGCCGGAAATGCGTTGATTCCCATGGCTTCTGGCATGCGCAAGTACCGGGACGACGCCGCGATCACCTTCGGCAACAGCTATGCCGCGCTGCACGTCGCACGGTTGGATGCCGGTCACGCGGTGCAGGTGCCGGACGCACCGTACGGCCACGTCTTCGTCACCCGCGGGCAGGCCGAATTCGAAGGCTCCGGTCCGCTGTATCGCGGTGACGCCGTGCGACTCACCGCGAGCGGCGGACAACGCATCACCGCGGCCGACGAGGGCGCCGAAATTCTGGTCTGGGAGATGCACACCGTCGCGGTGAACGTATAGCTAGCGTCCCCACCGCGCCAAGGCGACGGTCGCGGCATTGGCCCCGCACATGCCGTGCCCACCCGGTCCCGGTGGCGTGGCCGCCGAGCAGATGTACATGCCCGGGACACCGATGGTGTACGGCGAGAGCGTGGTTCGCGGCCCGAAGGCCAGCTGCCGGATGTCCTTGGCGCCGGTGTTGATGTCGCCACCCACGTAATTGGTGTTGTAGACCGACATCTCGGTGGTGGACCGCACGGCCTGTCCGACGATGCGATCGCGGAATCCGGGGGCGAACCGCTCGATCTGCGCGATGATCGCCTCGGTGGCGTCGCCGCTGTAGCCATTGGGCACATGCGCATACGCCGACACCGGATTGACAGTGCCGACCGAGCGCTCCGGGTCGGCCAGGTACTGCTGGAACGCCAAGACGAAGGGACGCTGCGGCATCCGGCCCGCGTGGATGTCCCGTTCGGTCGTGGCGATCTCGGCGAAGTCACCGCCCAAATGCACGGTACCGGCCCGGCGGGCCGCCACGTTGGTCCACGGCACATCGCCCTCCACCGCGAAGTCGACCTTGAAAGCGCCTGGGCCGTAACGGAACCGATCGAAGGCGCGCCGCACGCGCGCCGGCAGCCGGTCTCCGAGGATCCCGGCAATGGCAGTCGGCGACAGGTCGAAGACGGTGATGTCGGCGGGCGGCAACTGGGATGCAGCGGTGATCCGCACGCCCGTCTCGATCTTGCCGCCCAACTCGGTCAGCACCGCCTCGAGGGCGTTGGTGATCGCCTGTGATCCCCCGGCGGCCACCGGCCAGCCGTTGGCGTGCCCGGCAGTGATGATGCCCAGCCCGATCGCCGAGGTCAACGGGTGGTGCAGCGGCTGAAAGGTATGTGCGGCAACACCTCCGAACAGCGCACGCGCCTGCGGTGTCCGGAAGACGCGGGCCAGCGCTGCCGCGGGCAGCACCGTCGGCGCCCCGAACCTGGCGAGCCCCAACGGATGTCGCGGCACCCGCAGCAGCGGGCCCATGATGTCCTCGGACAGGGCGTCGAACCGGCGCGACGGTCCACCGAACAGCATTTTCCACCGTGGTCCGTCGGTCCCGAGCCCGGCGGCTGTGGTCTCGACCGAGCGGTAGAGGGCGCCGGCGGAGCCGTCGTCGAGCGGGTGGACGCAGTCGATGTCGGTCCACTTCCACTGCAGGCCATGGCGATCCAGGCCGAGGTCCTTGATGAACCTGGAGCCCGCCGGCATCACATGGATGGCGGCGCAGTCGTCGAACACCAGGCCCGGTAGGACGTACTCGCTGGAGCGGATGCCGCCGCCGATGCGGTCGGTGGCCTCCAGCACCGTGACGTTGATTCCGTTGGCGGCCAAGGTGATGGCGGCGGCGAGTCCGTTGGGCCCGGCGCCGACCACAACCGCATTACTCATGCGCGATCCGCCTTCGCTACCCGCTGGCCCCTCATCACTGCAGGACTCCCGCCCGCTGCCACGTGACGTTGAGCGGGATCGGGCCGTTGGGCAGCCACGGCTGCTCGTCGACCAGGTCCTTCACATTCCACGTGCCGCGCTCGATGACGCCCAGTGCCGCGTCGATCACCTTGTACTCCTGCGTCATCTTGTGGATAGGCTGCGACTCCACCCAGGCAATGACGAACTCGCCCGGCTCGAACTGCGCCTCTGACTGGATAGCCCGGATCAGGTCTTCATTGTGCAGGTGCCCGTCACCGAAGTTGAAGCCGATGATGGTGTTGCAGGACATCTCGCCTTCGCGCACGGTGCGGGTGTCGATGTCGGGCAGGCATTTCAGCAGCACAGAGTACAAACCGCGGCCCTGGCTGTGCATGGCCCGCCACGCCGTCACCTGCTGGGTGAACACTTCGGCGGTCAGCGGGTCCCATCCGAAGGCGACGTACTGGTCGGCCGAGTTGGGCGACGACCGGGTGACGCGGTTGAGCTTCTGCTCGGCACCGGGTGTGAAGGTCCACACCGCCGACGCCCAGTTGCCGGCGTACTGGCGCATGGCCGGCAGGAACGACACGAGGTCGGGGCGCAGGTTACCCAGGATCGGGAAGAACGACAGCGCCGCGGCGAGCACGATGGCCAGCCAGCCCGGGTTCATGTCCCACACCGCGTAGCCGTCCCCGTTGGGGAAGCCCAGGAACAGGAAGATGGTGGCGTACGCGAACAGCACGTTCCATTCCACCGGTACCGCCAGCGGGAACGTCGAGATGATGAACAGGTGGAAGCTGACCATGATGGCGGCGGCCGCGATGGACAGCCACGGCCACGGCGAGAACAGAAGTGCCAGCGGCGCAGCGATTTCCACGATGCTGCCCGGCCCGTGCGCCATGAAGGTGGCCAGGTGCGACGGCCGCAGGTCCTCGGGGAAGTTGCGGTAGTGGGCCCGCTTGAGCCACTTGAACGGGATGGCGGGGCTGTTGCTCACCATCGGCGGAATGACGTTGGTGAAGTGCAGGCCGAATTTCGAGACCCCGGCCCAGATCCAGACGGTGCCGATCAGCAGCTTGCCGGCGATGATCATGTTGACGAACGGCAGCGTGGCGAAGAAGATCAGCGCCGGCAGGTACTGCTCGCCACGGCCGGCGAGGAAGATCGTCTTGTCCCGCAGGCCGATCAGCACGAACAGGATGATCGGTGCAATGAACAGCGCTGGGTTGACCAGTCCGGAGGTGTTGTCGGGCAACGCTTTCGACAGCGATTCACTGGGCACGCCGGGCAGCACCAAGGCGATGAGCACGGTGGCCATCAGGGCGACGTACACGACGATGTCGAACCAGGTTCGCCGGTCGCCGTTCGTGAACGGCACCGCCTTCCACGGCCGCAGCCGAATGGTGTTGGGCTTGGCCCAGAATCGGAACCCGCCCGTCATCGGCTTGGTCTTGCCGGCCAGCGGTCCCCAGGAGCCGGCGAATCCGACGAGTTCCAGCAGGACCGTCCACAGGATCACCTTCTGGTACACGATCGGCTGGTCCCACCACTGCGAGACGTGCCAGAACGCCGGCAGGTGTGATGTCGCGGTCGCGATCGTGACACCACCGATGGCGTAGAAGACCGTGAGTTTGAGGATGTAGAGGACGTGGATCATGCGCGGTGCGCCGTACCCTTCGTCCACCCACTTGAGGCACATGATGCGGAGCCGCTCCTGCAGCGGCATGCGGAGAAACTCTTCCAGGTCGACCTTGGGCAAGGTCGGTTCGATGAATCCCATGAGGTGAGCTCCTTTGCTGGTATCAGGCTAGATTCGCGGATCGGCGGCGGTGAGGGTTTTGCGCAGGGACGGCTTGTCGATCTTGCCGACGGGGTTCTTCGGCAGCGTCTCCAGGACCGTGATATCCACGGGCAGTTTGTATTTCGACAGTGACGCCTGCAGGTGCGCGGTGATGTTGTCGACGTCGAGTTCGGCCCCCGGATGCGCGGAGACGAACAGTACGGGCTCTTCGCCGTAGAGCCCGCTTGCGCGTCCGACCACCGCGGCCTCGGCGACGCCGGCGACCTGGTGTACGACGGTCTCGATCTCTTTGGGGTAGATGTTCTCGCCGCCGCGGATGATCATGTCCTTGGCCCTGTCGACCAGGACCAAGTACCCGTCCTCGTCGAACCGGCCGACGTCGCCGGTGTGCAGCCAGCCATCCTTGAGGGTCTTCTCGGTCTCCTCGGGACGGTTCAGGTAGCCGCGCATCACGTTGGGTCCCTTGATCACCACCTCGCCGAGTTCCCCCTGGGGCACTTCGGCGCCGGCGAGGTCGACGATGCGAATCTCCTGACCCGGCAACGGAATTCCGACGGTGCCGACCTTGCGGGGCCCGTTCAGCGGGTTGCCGGTGCTGGCGCACGATCCCTCGGACAGTCCGTAGCCCTCGATCAGTGGGATGCCGTAACGCTTTTCGAAACCCTCCAGCAGTTCGATGCTGGCCGGCGCGGCGCCACACACGGCGAACCGCACCGCGGAGGTGTCGGGCTGCACCTCGGGCGGCAGGCCCAGCAGCATGGTGTAAATGGTTGGCACCGCGGAGAAGTAGGTGGCGCGGCTGGATTCCAGTCGGGCGAAGAAGGTCGCCGGGTTGAACCGGCCGGCGATGGTGGTGCGACCACCCGCGAGCAGCGGCGACAGCACGCTGACGACGATGCCGTTCACGTGGAACAGCGGCAGGATGAGCAGGCTGTGGTCGGCGTCGGTCAGCTCGAAGCCCTCGATCACCATGGCGCACATGGCATTCAGGTTGGCGTTGTCGAGCATGACGCCCTTGGGCCGTCCGGTCGTGCCGCTGGTGTAGATCAGCAGGGCCAGGTCATCGTCGTTGCCGGCCACGGGATCGGCGGTGCGGGGCTCGCCATCCATGTCGTCGACGTGCAGCACGGTGACGTCGGAGTCGACGTCACGGTCGACGACGAGCACGGCCGCGCCGGCGTCGGTCACCTGGTAGGCGACTTCGGCGGGTACCAGGGTCGGGCTGATGGGCGTCGCGACGGCGCCGAGCCGCCAGGTGGCGAACAGCGCGACGACGAAGGCCGCGCGGTTCGGGAGCATGATGCCGACGACGTCGCCGGTGCGCACACCGCGCTGATGCAGCGCCCCGGCGGCGCGCTGAACGGCATCGAGAAATGCGGCGTTGTCGAGGTCGGTCTGGTCGTCCGCGACGGCCGGCGCGTGGGGCGCCGCGGCAGCGCGACGGTCGGGCAGGGTGGCGAGGTTCATGTCATAAAAGTAGGAGTTTGTGGTGTGCACCACTCCGTCGTGCGCCGATCAACTTTGTCGGCCGATTTGTACGCTCGACACAAACTCTGGCTCTACAGTCGGCACATGGATCCGGCGGTCAGCGAGGCCAACACCACGATCATGACCCGCCTCATCGCGCGCCAGGCCGAGGTCGCGCGCTCCGTCGGGCACCGTCTGGCCAGCGATATCACCGAACTGCGCGGCGACCCCGAGATCATCGAACTGCTCCGCGCCAGTGTCGGCGGCAATGTCGAGACCATCTTCCACGCGCTGCGCTACGACATATCTCTGGAAAACATCGAAGCGCCCACCGCTGCCCTCGAGTACGCGCGCCGGCTCGCGCAGCGCGGGGTACCGATGAACGCCCTCACGCGTGCCTACCGCATCGGCCACGCGCTCGTGCTCGACGTCGCGGCCGAGGAGATCAACCGCGCCGGGTTCGCGCCCCAGACCTGCCTGGCCATCTACGAGCGCATGACGTCGGTGACGTTCCGCTACATCGACTGGATTTCACAGCAGGTCGTCACGGTCTACGAGGACGAGCGCGACCGCTGGCTCGCCAACCGCAACAGCACACAGGCGCTGCGGGTGCGGGAAGTGTTGTCCGGCAACGACTCCGACCCCGAAGCCGTCACGGCCGCGATCCGCTATCCGATGCGCCGCCATCATCTGGCCGTGGTGCTGTGGTGGCCCGCGGGTAGTGGCCAGGTCACCGGGCACGACGACGCGCTGGCCAGACTCGAACAGTTCCTGCGCGCGGCCGCCGATCATGTCGGCACCCAGGGAAGTCCGCTGTTCCTGGCCGCCGATCAGCGGACCGGCTGGGGCTGGCTGCCGTTGTCGGGCGCCACCGCGGACGGCGCGTCCGCACAGCTGCGACAGTTCACGGACTCCCAGCCGAGCGCCCCTGCCGTCGCCGTCGGCACCCCGCTGCCGGGCGTCGACGGCTTCCGCCGGTCGCACCGGCAGGCCCTGCGCGCGCACAGTGTCGCGGTGACGGCGGACCTGACGGGTGTCACCGCGGCCGATGACCCGGGCTTTGCCGCGGCCGCGCTGCTGGGCGAGAACCAGGATGACGCACGGGAGTTCGTCCACACGGTCCTCGGGCCACTGGCCGGGACCGGTGCCAATGACGCCCGGCTGCGGGAGACCTTGCAGGTGTTCCTGCGACACGGCGGTAGCTACACAGCCGCGGCCGACGAGTTGGTGGTGCATTTCAACACCGTCAAGTACCGCGTCGGGCGGGCGCTGGAACGGCGGGGACGGCCGCTCGGCGACGACCGGCTGGACGTCGAGATGGCGTTGCTGCTGTGCCACTGGTACGAGGCCGCGGTTTTGCTCGACGACTAGCGGGCCGCCCGCCAGCAAGACCGGCGCCAGCGTCAACTGCCAGCATATTCACAGCACGAGTGATCAAATCGAGACTGACAGCAAATCATGGCGTGTTAACCAGCTGGTTCACTGCTGTAACGGATGCGCCGTGGCCGGCGATACCAGGGTAGTGGTCGGAGGAACCGAGTACGACCCAGTAGGTTCACCTGGCCACACGCGAGAGAACCATGATTGGAGTATCACTAATGCGCAACTCAGGACGTTTGATCGGATTTGCTGCGGCATCGGCCCTGGCGCTGGTCCCGCTCGCCGTCGCGGCCCCGGCTTGGGCCGACGACGAGGTTTCCGGTGAAACCGGCGCCGCGGTCGCTACCCCGATCGGCAACGGCAACGCCGGTGGCGGCGCCGGCTTCGGCGTGGAGAACCCCTTCTGGCACCCCTTCGATGCCTCCAGCAACGCGGGCGGCGGCGCCGGTGTGAACACGCCGCTCGGCGGCGGTGAGTTCAACACCGCCACGGGCACCGACGCCGGCTTCGGTGGTGCGGGCTTCGACACCAACACCGGCGCGGCGATCAACACCCCGCTCGGCGGCAGCAACTTCAACACCGGTGCGTCCACCGACTTCAACGTGCCCAACCCGGCTGACTTCATCCCGAACTTCGGCGGCGGCGCCAACGCCGGCGGCGGCGCGGGTGTGAACACGCCGTTCGGTGGCAGCGGCTTCAACGCCGGCGCCGCCAACGAGTTCGCCGCGCCTGCCCCGGCCGACTTCATCCCGACGTTCGGTGGCGGTACCGGCGGCGGCGCGGCCGTCAACACCCCGGTCGGCGGCAGCGGCTTCAACACCGGCACCTCCGGTGAGATCGGCCCCGACGGCGTCCAGGCCGGCACCAACTCCGGCGCGGGCGTCGCGACCCCGGTCGGCGGCTCCAACGTCAACGGCGGCTCGGCCTTCACCTTCGGCCGCTAGTTCCTGATCACATAGGCCAGGCACCCGAGATGGGTGCCTGGCCTTTGTGTTTCCGGGATCTCAGCGGGCGGGCTCCTGCTGGTCGCAAAAAAGCCCCTCACCTGCGGTGACAGGTGAGGGGCTCTATGGCGGTGGCGGAGGGATTTGAACCCTCGGTGGGGGGTTACCCCACACACGCTTTCGAGGCGTGCTCCTTAGGCCGCTCGGACACGCCACCGTGTGGCAGCTTACCGAACCCGGGCCCCAGTCCCTAATCGCTGGTCGCGTGACGCCGAAACGAGGCTTGCGTCCGTGACCTGAGCTCTAGTTGGGGTGCCTTTGGGACTACCCGCACGGGCCTCGGGCCAGAAAGTCCGTAGCTTCATTCACTGGACGCTCGAAGCCGCTTTGACTGAAACCAGGTACCGTTTCCCGCCGCGAGAGGTCCCTCAGTTCAATCACAACAGGTCGATCGCCCCTTCGACTGAACTCACGCACTTTCAGCCGGAACTCGCTAATGCGACAGCAAGGAAATCAGCGCTGCCGGGCGAAGAACCCCTCCATGAGCGCCGCGCACTCGGCCTCCAGGACCCCGCCGCGTACCTCGGGCCGGTGCGTCAGCCGGCGGTCGCGGACCACGTCCCACAGCGAGCCGACGGCGCCGGTCTTGGGTTCCCACGCCCCGAACACCACGCGGGCCACCCGGGACATCACCAGCGCGCCGGCGCACATGGTGCACGGCTCGACGGTGACGGCCAGCGTCGCACCTTCCAGCCGCCAGCCGTCGCCGTGCACCGCGGCAGCCGCGCGCAGCGCCAGGATTTCCGCGTGCGCGGTCGGGTCACCCAGGGATTCGCGGGCATTGGCGGCCCGAGCCAGCTCCACCCCGTCGGCCGAAAAGACCACCGCTCCGATCGGCACGTCGTCGGCACCGGCGAGTTCGGCGGCCTCCAGCGCCAGCCGGATCAGCCGTTCGTCGGCGGAGCCGACAATCGGGCCACAGTTAGTGGAGCTCACCGCCCCAGCTTGTCCAATACCGCCACGAGTTCATCGTTGAAGCCCATTTCCTGGGCGATGCGGCTGAGTTGTTCGTCGGCGTACTCGTCGTCGGCGAGGATCACGCCGAGCACCGCCTCGGGCAGGCCCAGGTCGGACAGCAGCCCGAGATCACCTTCCTCGAAGGGGTCGTCTTCCTCGAGTTCTTCCAGGCTCAGGTCGGCGTCGAGCTTCTCCAGCACGTCGGCCGCGATGTCATAGTCCAGCGCCGCGGTGGCATCCGACAGCAACAGCCGGGCCCCAGAGGGCGCAGGACGGACGATGACGAAGAACTCGTCGTCGACGTTCAGGAGGCCGAAAACCGCCCCGGCGGAACGCAGTTCACGAAGTTCGGTCTCGGCGGCGGCCAGGTCCACCAGCGCCGCACGCTTCAGCGGGACGCAACGCCATGCGCCGTCCTCCCGGACGACCGCGACCCCGAAACCGTCGGGGAGATCGGCAACCTGCTGCTGTGCCTGCGCGCGCTGTACTCCCATGCGGATAACGCTAGTCCGCACTCTGCCACTTGACCAGCGGTCCCGTATGTACCCCACCGTGGCCGTGTGCAAACCTTGGAAGGTGACAACTCCGGTGTGTGTGCTCGGTATGGGACTCATCGGCGGTTCGCTGATGAGGGCCGGGCAGGCCGCGGGCCGCGAGGTGTTCGGATACAACCGCTCGATCGACGCGGTCCGGGCGGCGACGGCCGACGGCTTCGACGCGACCGAGGACCTCGGCGCGGCGCTGAAGCGCGCTGCGGCGAGCGATGCGCTCATCGTCCTGGCGGTGCCGGTCCCCGCGCTGCCGATCATGCTCGAGCGCATTCGCGACACTGCCCCGGATTGCCCGCTCACCGACGTGGTGAGCGTCAAAGGCAATGTGCTGCAACAGGTTCAGGAGTACGGCCTGCTCGACCGCTTCGTCGGCGGACACCCGATGGCCGGCACCGCGCATTCCGGCTGGGCGGCGGGCACCCGCGATCTGTTCGCCGGGGCACCATGGGTGGTGAGCGTGGACGACCACGTCGACCCGCAGGTGTGGGCCCAGGTGATGCATCTGGCGCTGGACTGCCGCGCGGTGATCGTGCCCGCGCGCTCCGACGAACACGACGCCGCGGCCGCCGCGATCTCGCATCTGCCGCACCTGCTGGCCGAGGCCCTCGCCGCGACTGCGGGTGAGGTTCCGCTGGCATTCGCCCTCGCCGCGGGTTCGTTCCGGGACGGCACCCGGGTTGCCGCCACCGCACCCGACCTGGTCCGGGCCATGTGCGAGGCCAACGCCACGGAGCTGACGACAATGCTCGACCGGGCGATGGAGCTGCTCAGCCAGGCCCGTTCGTCACTGGTCGAGGCACAGTCGGTGGCCGAGCTCGTGGAGAGCGGCCACGCCGCGCGGGTCCGTTACGACAGCTTCCGGCGCCCGCAGATCCTCGCGACGACCATCGGAGAAGAGGGCTGGCGCGAAGAACTGGCCGCGTTGGGCCGCGCCGGCGGCGTGATCAGATCCGCTCTGCCAGTCCGGGGTAGCCGAGGATGAAGCCGTCGTCGTCGACGGTGATCGAGGTGTCCGCGACGGGCGAGTCCAGCTTGATCGGCTTGCCCGGGCCGGCACTGGTGTAGCCGATGGTGACGGCTTCCACCGTCAGATCCGGCACCCGGACGTAGACGACGGGCAGCGACACCGACGCGGTGCGGTTGTGCAGGCCGGTACGCCGGATGGGCAGCGCGTTGAAGAACGGGCTGAAGACGACGTCGACGTCCAGGGCACCGTTGTAGGCGGCGCGCCGGGCCTGGTTCTGGTGGTCCTGCACCAGCCACATGTTCTCTTCGTCACGCGCGATGGACAGCTGCCGTTCACGCTGCGCGAGGGTGACGGTGAGAGACAGCCGTTTGGTTGCGCCGCTCTCGTCGGTGACCAGGTCATACGACGCGCTGAATGCGGGATGAATCTCGGTGGCAGCGGCCACGATCCGGCCGTAGGCCTTGATCCTGTTGCCGGACAACTGGACCCGGACCGACTCCATGCGCGACACATCCTGCGCGCGCCAGGTCAGAATCGCGGGCCAGGCGGGTTCGGTGACATCGGACTGGTCTGCGCTCACCCGTCTACCGTAGGCGACGGAAGCCCGCCTTCGTAGTCACGATCGAAACTCCGGACGGACCGGGCCGCGACGCCCGCACAGCCAGCGCCAAGGCGGCGTCCAGAGCCAGCGCGAGCGCCGCCACGAGCAGGGCGCCGACGAGCGCGAGGTAGAACTGGCGCACTTTGATGCCGTCGATCAGGAACCGGCCCAGCCCGCCCAGGCTGGCGTACGCGGCGACGGTCGCGGTGGCGACCACCTGAAGGGTCGCGGTCCGCAGGCCGCCGACGATCAGCGGCATGGCGTTGGGTACCTCGGCGCGCAGCAGCACCTGGCGCTCGGTCATGCCCATGGCACGGGCTGCGTCGACGACCACCGGATCGACGTTGGCGATGCCGGCATATGTCCCGGCCAGCAGCGGCGGAATGCCCAGCAGCATCAGCGCGACGGTCGGCGGCACCAGTCCCAGTCCCCACAGCAGGACGCCGAGCAGCAGGACGCCGAGGGTGGGCAGGGCGCGCAGGGCGTTGACGCCGCCGACCACCAGGGCCGTGCCGCGACCGGTGTGGCCGACGTACATGCCCACGGGGACGGCGACGAGCGCACTGCACAGCACCGCGATGCCGGTGTACTCCAGGTGCTCCAGCAGCCGCATGCCGAGGCCCGCCGGGCCGGTCCAGTTGGCGGCGGTGAAGATGTAGGCGAGGGCCTGGTGCAGGAAGTTCATGCCGGCGCCTTCGCCCGGGTCCACGGGGTGGCCAGGCGGCCCGCGCTCAGGATGACGAGGTCGACGACCACCGCCAGCACGAAGATGGCGATGATGCCGGCGATGATCTGGTCGCTCTTGTCGGCCTGATACCCCTCGGTGAACCAGGTGCCCAGCCCGCCGATGCCGATCACCGAACCGACCGACACCATCGAGATGTTCGTGACGGCGACCACGCGCATCCCAGCGGTGAGGACCGGAATCGCCAGCGGGAGTTCGACTCTCAAGAACCGGGTACGCGGCCGGTAGCCCATGGCGGTGGCCGCTTCCCGGGTGTCGGCGGGCACGGCATCGAGTGCCTCGGGCACCGTCCGCATCAGCAGTGCGACGGTGTAGAGCGTCAGCGCGACCAGGACATTGGCCTCGTCGAGAATCCGGGTCGGGATGATCAGCGGCAGTACCACGAACAGCGCCAGCGACGGGATGGTGAAGACGATGCTCGCGGTGATGGTGCTGAATCGGCGCAGCCGCGGCCGCGGGCGCACATAGGCGCCCAGCGGCACGGCGATCAGCACGCCGATGAGCAACGGCAACAGAGCCAGCCGCAGGTGGATCTGCGTGAGCAGCCACGCCCCTTCCAGGTGGGTCAGCAGGTATTTCACTGCTCGCCCTTGCGGCTCTTGATGATTGCCAGCACATCGTCGAGGCCCACACCGCCGATCACGTGACCCCGCTCATCGACCGCCACGCCCAGCCCGGACGGGGACGACAACGCCGAATCCAGGGCCAGCCGTAGGGTGCCGTCGGGCCGGAACAGTGAACCGCCGGCGATGGTGCTGTCGTACAAGGACTTTCCGTGCCGGTGCAGACCGACGCCGTCGGCATTGATCCAGGCGTAGGGGGTGCCGTCGGCGTTGACGACCAGGGCCCATTGGCCGTCGGTCAGATCCAGCGCGTCGACCGCCGGTTCGGCGACGGTGCGGATGTCGCGGAGCCGCAGTCCGTCGGTGTCACGGAATTGGAGGCCGCGGTAGCCGCGGTCGGCGCCGACGAAGCCCGCGACGAACTCGTTGGCGGGGTTGGACAGCAGGCGTTGCGGTGCGTCGTACTGCTGCAGGGTGCCGCCGGGTCCGAACACCGCGACGCGGTCGCCCAGTTTGACGGCCTCATCGATGTCGTGCGTGACGAAGACGATGGTCTTGCGCAGATCGCTTTGCAGCCGCAGGATTTCGGTCTGCAGATCTTCGCGGACGACGGGGTCCACGGCGCTGAACGGTTCGTCCATCAGCAGGATCGGCGGGTCGGCAGCCAGCGCCCTTGCCACTCCGACCCGCTGCTGCTGCCCGCCCGACAACTGAGCCGGGTAGCGGTCGGCGAGCTTGACGTCGAGCCCGACGCGCTCCAGCACGCCCAGCGCCTTTTTCCTTGCACTGCGGCGTGATTCGCCTTTGAGGACCGGCACGGTGGCGACGTTGTCCACCACTTTGAGGTGCGGCATGAGGCCGGCGCTCTGCAGCACGTAGCCGATACCGAGGCGCAGCCGCACCGGGTCGACGGTGGCGACGTTGGCACCGTCGACGGTCAGGGTTCCGGAGGTGGGGTCGATCATCCGGTTGATCATTCGCATGGAGGTGGTCTTGCCGCACCCGGACGGCCCGACGAACACCGACAGTGTCCCCTCGGCGATCTCGAGGCTCAGTTCGTCGACGGCGACCGCGCTGCCGTAGCTCTTGGTGACCTTGTCGAAGGTGATCATCGGCTCACCGGCTTGTCGAATCCATTGTCCTGGACCCATTTTCTGGCGGCCTGGTCGGCGTCGACGCCGCTGTTTCCGGAGACCGCGGTGTTCATGTCAATCAGTGCCTTCGTGGTGAGTTTCGCACTGACGCCGTCGAGCACCGTCTTGAGCAGATCGGACTTCTTCTGCGACGCCACCAGCGGCACCACGTTGGCGGCCAGGAAGTTGTGCTTCGGATCCTCGAGCACCACCAGGTTGTTCTGCACGATGGCCGGCGAGGTGCTGAAAATATCTGCCGCGGTGACGGTCCCGTCGACGAGCGCCCGCACGGTGGCCGGTCCCCCGCCGTCGCTGATGGCGATGAAGTTGGACGGTGCGATGTCGAGGCCGTACTTGGCTTTCAATCCCGGCAGGCCCTCGGTCCGCTGCAGAAACTCCGATGGGGCACCGAATTTCACCTGGGCCGAGTGCTGAGCCAGGTCACCGATGGTCTTGAGATTCCATTTCTTCGCGGTCTCCGCGGACACCGCGACCGTGTCGGTGTCCTCGGCCGGCGAGGGAGTCAGGATCGACAGGTCGCCCGGAAGCGCTCGCGCGAGCGCCAATTCGACGTCACCGGCGGCGGTGGCCTTGGTCTTCGGGTCGAAGTACTGCAGGAGATTGCCGGTGTATTCGGGGATCAGGTCGATCGAATGGTCCTTCACCGCAGGGACGTACGTCTCTCGGCTGCCGATGCCGAACTGACGGCCGACGGTAAAGCCGTTGGCCGCCAATGCCTGCGCATAGATCTCGGCGATGATCTTCGACTCGGGGAAGTCGGCGGACCCCACCACGATCGACTTGAGATCACCCGAGATGCTGCCCCCACCGAGGGGATTCGCACTGCCGCAGCCCGCCAACAGGACAGCGAGCAGCAGTCCCAGAGCGGTCAGAATTCGCGCCACCCGAACATCCTTCCGGCGTCGTGCACTCAGGCCGACCCTAGCGTTATTCGAAAATTGGTGTCGGAGTTCCCGGCATCCGGCCCGCAGAACCGTCAAGATGGACGGTATGAGTAGCGATCACGCGTCTACCCCCGAGCCGACCGGGTCGGAGTCCGAGCCCGCGGCTGTGCCCGCCGAACCGCCCGCGCCCAAGTCCCCCAAGCCGGGCACTCCGGACAAGAAGTCCAAGACGCCCGAATCGGCGGTGAAGTTCACCCGCACCGCGGCACTCTGGACGGCGCTGGTCCTCGGTTTCCTCATCCTGATCCTGCTGCTGGTGTTCATCCTGCAGAACGGCGACGACGTCACGCTGCGGCTTTTCGGCTGGCAGCTGACCATGCAAAAGGGTGTCGCGATCCTGCTCTCGGCCGTCGCGGGTGGTCTGCTGACCTTCGCGGTCGCGAGCATCCGGATTCTGCAGCTGCGGCTCGCCGCACGGAAGAACTTGAAGGCCGGGCTCTAGTTTCGTTCCCCCGCGAGCGTGCGTGTCTGCACCCGACACGCCGCCCGCCATGTGCAAGGACGTCGCGCTCGTCAGCCGCGAGCGCGACGTTTTTGCACGAATATCCCGGCGTGTTGCGTGCAGACACGGACGCTCGCGGGAAAGAAAGGCAGGCGCGCTCGCGCTAGGTGAGGGCTGCCAATCCGGCGGCGATGAGCGGCGCGACGGCCTCGCCGACGGGGTCGTCGTGGCCGGCTTCGCCGGCGGCCATGCGGGCGCGGAAATCGATGCCGGCGGCGATGATCGCCAGCTTGAAGTACGCCAGCGCCAGATAAAAATCCCAATGATCGAGTGGCTGCCCGGCCGCCACGGAGTACTTCTGGGCCAGCTGGTCCATCGGCGGAATCTTGTCCGAGGACCAGGCCGCGTCGGAGTGCACCATCGAGAACATCGGGTGCCGGTAGACGCACATCAGCGCGGCGTCCGACAGCGGATCACCCAGGGTCGACATCTCCCAGTCCAGCACCGCCCGCACCTTGGTCGGGTCGACGGCGTCGAGCATGGTGTTGTCGATGCGGTAGTCGCCGTGGACGATGGCGCTGCGACTCTGCGGCGGCAGCTTCTCGGCCAGCAGGCCGTGCAGCCGGCGCACGTCCGCGTCGCGCGGATCATCCGGCAGCCGCACCAGGTCCCACTGCGAACCCCACCGCCGCACCTGCCGTTCCAGGTACCCGTTGGCCTTCCCGAAGTCCCCGAGTCCGACGGCTTCCGGGTCCAGGGCGTGCAGGTCGGCCAGCACCTTGATCAAGGCGTCGACACAAGCGTCGATGGTCTGCTGATCGCCCAGCGCGTCGAGCTCCGCCGAGTAGCGCACGACCCGGCCGGGCACGAATTCGACCATCTGGAACGGCGCACCGAGTACCGAGTCGTCATTGCGCATGGTCACCGGATGCGCCACCGGCACCGTCGTACCCTCAAGTGCCGCAACGACTTTGTACTCGCGGGCCATGTCGTGCGCCGACGGCGTCAGGCCGTGCAGCGGCGGCCGGCGCAGCACCCATTTGGCGGCGTCGTCGAAGACCAGGAACGTCAGATTCGACCGGCCCCCGGCGATCAGTTCGGCGCGCAGCTCACCGCTGCGGGGCACCCCGATCTCGCGCAGATGCGCGTCGAGGGCAGTCAGATCAAGGCCGTCGAGAGATCCCACCCGATCTGTCTACCACCGCTGATTTCGCGGCAGCAGATCCCACACGTGTTCGACACTGTTGACGCCGGCGACCGCCAGCCGGCCGCTGCGTGAGGCCAGCAGGCGGGTGATGCCGGTGTAGTCGACCTGGAACGACAGGATGCGCTCGGTCGGCACGATGTCGTGCAGCAGTCCGTTGATCACGCCGCCGTGGCTGAAGATCACGACGGTGTCCTCGGCCTCGGCCTCGCTCGCGATGTCGGTGACGGCCTCGGTGATACGGGCGAGAAACGCCTCTTCGTCGACGCTGCTGGGCAGGTGGCCGGTCATGAGCCGGGCCATCTCCTCGGGGTGCTCGGCGGCAATCTGCTCGATCGGGATGTACTGCGCCATGTCGCGGTCGTATTCGGCGAGCCGGTCGTCGATCTCGATGTTCAGCCCGAGCGCGGCCGCCACCGGCTGGCCGGTCTGGATGGCGCGCTTCTGCGGGCTGCTGATGAGCCGCGTGATCGGGAACCGCTTGAGCGCGTCGGGCAGCCGGTTGGCCTGCGCGATGCCCTCCTCGGAGAGGTCGGGGTCGGCGCCCTCACCAGGCTCGTTGCGCAGCGGCAGGGCATGACGGATCAGAAGCAGTTGCATAGCGGTTTCCTCCACAGCGGTAGTGCGCTGACGGGCAATACTATGCAGCTAAGTTGTCATGACAAGACACCGAGAGGCGGTACACCGATGGTCGGCTCCCAGTCGCGCCATGAGCATGTCGCGGCGGTGTTGCGGCAGCGGATCACGCGGCACGAGTACCAGATCGGTGAGTCACTGCCCGCCGAGAGCGCGCTGTGCGCGGAGTTCGACGTGTCGCGAGGGCCCGTCCGCCAGGCCCTCGCGACCTTGAAAAACGAAGGCCTGATCCGTATTTCGCGGGGCAAGCCCGCCACCGTCCGGAGCCACGACGTCCGCCAGACGCTGGACACGTTCACGCCGTTCACCCAGTGGGCCGAGCGCAACGGCCGCACCGCAGGGAGCCGGACCCTGGAGATCTCGCGTAGACGCGCCAGCGAGACCGCGGCCGCCGCGCTGAGCCTGACCACCGACGACTTCGTCGTCGAGGTGCTGCGTGTGCGTCTGCTCGACGGCGAGCCGGCGATGATCGAACGGAGCAGTTTCACCGACGCGGTGGGTTCGCTGCTGTTCGAATTCGACACCGACTCCGGCTCCATCACCGACTACCTGACCGACCGCGGAGTCCAGTGGGACGCCATGGAGCACGTGCTCGACGCCGTCGCCGCGGACGAGGTCGACGCCGAGAACATGCACATCGAGCGGGGCAGCCCCCTGCTGCGTGAGCGTCGTACCTCACGCGACCAGTTCGGGGTGGCCTTCGAGTATTCCGACGACCGATACCGGCCCGACGTGGTGGCCTTCAGCATCGTCAACGCCCGCACCATCGAGGTCCGCGCCTGACGGTGGCTAGTCGGCCACCGGCATCCGATTCCAGTAGGGAATCAACAGCAGCATGGCGATGAACGCGGCCCCGGCGAAGCCGTAGAACAGTGCCGAGGTGCCCAGGTAACCCGGCAGCAGGCCACCGAGGATGGCGCCTACCGAGCCGCAGCCGTTGATGATTCCCGTGGCCGTGCCGGCGTGCTTGGACGTACCGAAGTCGACGGCCGCGATACACGAGATCATGGCATCGGCGCCGTAGACGGTCAGGCCGATCAGGCCCAGGACGCCGACCATGATCCACACATTGCCCGTCGCGGTCAGCGGCCCGAACAGCATGAGCACCACAACCAGCACGGCCAGGCTGATAACGCTCGCCGGCACCCGGCGCGCCTTGAACACCTTGTCCGAGACGCGGCCCAGCAGGATCGGGGCGATGACGCCGGCGATGCCGAACGCCACCGGGACGGTCACCGCGGTGAACTTGTCACCGTCGTGCAGCTGTTCGGCAACGATCACCGGGCCCCACAGCAGGATGGCGTAGCGCGCGGGCTTGAGCAGAAAGTACGACGCCCCAAGGGTTCTCACCATCTGATCCTTCAGTACCACGGCAAGGGACTCGCGCCACGACGAGCTGGGCTCGGCGATGGCCTCGTCCTCCGCGGCAGCGTCGAGCTCGACCCCTTCCACGGTGTCCTCCGCGGCCCGGTACTCCTCGATCGGCGGTAGGCCGACATCCGCAGGGCTGTTGCGCTGGAAGATGAAGAACAGCACGAATACCACGGCGACGATGGCCGCACCGCTGAAGAACGCGGCGCGCCAGCTGCCGAACAGGTCGTAGGCGAACCACCCGACGACCGGCGCGGCGACGAGTCCACCGAAGGCGTAGTTGGTGCTCCACAGCCCCAGGACGTGGCCACGTTCCCCGACGGAGAAGAACTGGGACATGTTGCTCAACGTGCCCGACCAGCCTGTCGATTGAGCCAGGCCTTGCACGATCATCAAGGGCAGCAGGAAGACCACGGCCGGCAGCAGACCCATGAACAGAGTCGCGACCGCGGAGATGGCCAGGCCGCCGAGCACGACGACGCGTGGGCCGAACCGGTCGGAGACCTGGCCCCAGACGAATTGGCCGACGGCGTAGGCGGTGAGATACGCGGCGTCGAGATTGGCCATGACGCTCTTGGTCAGATGGAGGTCCAGGACGGGGTCTTCGAGAATGCCAAGCTTGGCGACGGAGAACGTCTGACGGGTGAAATAGAAACCGGCATAAGCGATCCAGGTGATGGCAAAGATGCGGATACGCCAGCGTTGGTACTTCGGATTGGTGGTGCGCGACTTGGACAGCAGGGTCTGCGACATGGCTGTTCACTTCCACTGGGTGCGGGGTAAGGGAGCGCGGAGCGAAGATGGGCCGACCAGATGCGTAGCAACGCCATCGAGATCGTCGGCAAGGCAAGGTTTTTGGCGCGAGAGCGCGAGAGGTTAGAGTGAGAGGCGCGGGGTTGGTCGGGGCCGAGGGTGCGGCACCCGACCACCGCGGAGTGCGTCGTCGAATCAGCCCAGGGTTGCCACCAAACCGGGCAGGTCGGCCACGCTGTCCAGGATGTGGGTGGCGCCGGCAGCGGACAGCTGCGCGGCGTTGTGCGCGCCGGTCAGCACGCCGACCGAAGCACGCGCTCCGGCGCGCAGGCCGGTGATGACGTCCGACGAGGTGTCGCCGACGACCACCATCGATTGCACCGAGTCGGTCTCGGTCTGCATGAGGGCGGCGAGCGCCATGTCGGGATAGGGCCGCCCGCGGACGCCGGGAGCGGGGCAGAGCACCGCGTCGGCGAGGTCCTGCCAACCCAGCGCATCGATGATGGCCTGCTGGGTATCCCTGGCGAAGCCCGTGGTCAGCGCGACCTTGATGCCGCGGGACCGCAAAGATGTAATGACATGTTCGGCCGGCGGGATGGGGCTGCAGTTGCCGTCTGCGACCAATTGGGCGTAGCAGCGCTCGAACTCCTTGTTGGCCGCTTGTGCCTGCTCTTCGTTGCCGCGGCTGAGGTGGCGGAACACGACGATCTTCGACTGCCCCATGGTGTCCGACACGTAGCGCAGCATCGCTTCGCGGTCGGCTTCGGTCTTCGACAAGCCGGCATGGCTGTCTGCGGCCAGGAACGATTGCTGCACGAGGCCGGTGTCCTCGACTGTTGTCCCGGCCATGTCGAACACCACCAGGCTGATTCCGGTTGTTGATTCGCTGCCCACTTCTGGGTCCTTTCCCTTGGGATGGTTGGGTTTTCGGATAGCTCTAGACGGTGGCCGGGACACCCGCGGCCGACAGTGCGCGCTCGACGCTGTCGGCTGCCAGGCCCATACTCGTGGTCATGCCGATGCCGGTGGTGACCGTCACGACGTGGGTGCGTTCCACCGGCTCCTCGATGAGGAACTCCTGTCCCGGGGCCGAGCAGTAGACGCCCTGCCAGCGTTCGGAGACTTCGATGTCGTTGACGCCGAATAGTTTTCGGGTTTGTTCCAGCAGAATTTCGAAGCCCTGCTCGGACTGGAACGGTGCGGCCGCGACTTCGCGGATGTGGGTGTCGCCGATCAACAGCGAGCCGTCGGGCTGCGGCGTGAACATCAGGTGCAGGTCGATGTCCACCGCGTCGGGATGCTCGTCCCGCAGTCGCCGCGCGACGGCCCTGACGCTGGGCAGGTCCTCGAAACCCGAGTACCGCAGCAACGACCACCCGGTGAACAGCGGCGCCGGAAGCGTGAACGCCAGCGGCAGCCTGGCCCGGATCATGTGCAGCCGGCAGCGCAGCAATCCGTCGCGCTCGGCCAGCTGAGGGAAGAGCCGGTCGATGTCGTAGTTGACCGCGACGAAGGTGGTCTCGGTGCGTATCTGCCCGCGCGAGGTGTGCACGACGCCCGGCCCGAAGCCGGAAGCCGCGGTACGCCAATGGAAGTCGACGCCCTGCGATTCCAGCCACCGCGCGATGGACGGCACCGCGGTGCGCGGGTCGACCTGAAGGTCGCCCGGCAGGTACATGCCTCCGACGACGCGTGGATCGTGCACCGGTACGCGGTCGACCATCTGCTGACGGTTGAGCACGTGCACGTCACCACTGGGCCGGACGTCGGCGAATTCACGCATGACGGCCAGTTCGTCCTCGTGGCGGGCCACACAGTAGGTGCCCGCCTGCTTCGACCAGAACCCAGCTTGCCGGGACAGGTCCAGCCAGTGCTGTCGGCCGGCCCGGGCGTAGTCCAGCGCGACACCGTTCTGCGCGGTGATGCACGCGTGGCCGAAGTTCTGCACCGACGCGCCGACCACACCGGCGGCGTGATCGATCACCGCGACCGCCAGTCCGCGACGGTGGGCGTGATAGGCGTGCGCGAGGCCGACGATTCCAGCTCCTACGACAACGACGTCGTAGCTCCGTTGATTTGGCATGGCAATAACAGTGCGGCACATCGCCATAGTTGTCAATACAAGTTATGGACTAATTCGCTACTCCTATATATAAGTGTAACGGTGCGTGAACGTGCGGGAAACGATGCCGACGGCGCACCGCCCCCTTGCGCGACGGTCGCCGTGACAACATGGGCACCAGCACGCCACCCCAGCACCGAAGGAGCCGCCATGGGGTACGCCGACGACCTGTTCGACCTCACCGACCGGGTGGTTCTGATCACCGGAGGCAGCCGCGGCCTCGGCCGGGAGATGGCTTTCGCGGCAGCACGCTGCGGCGCCGACGTCATCATCGCGAGCCGCAACCTGGAGTCATGCCAGGCCACAGCGTCCGAGATCATCGCCGAGACCGGCCGCGCCGCATTGGCCTACCAGGTGCACGTCGGACGCTGGGACGAGTTGGACGGTCTGGTCGACGCCGCCTACGACGAATTCGGCAAGGTCGACGTGCTGGTGAACAACGCCGGGATGTCACCGCTGTACGAATCGCTGGGCTCGGTGCCGGAGAAGCTGTTCGACGCGGTGGTGAACCTGAACTTCAAGGGGCCGTTCAGGTTATCGGCGCTTGTCGGCGAGCGGATGGTGGCCGACGGCGGCGGTTCCATCATCAACATCAGCTCGTCGGGCTCACTGCGGCCGGACGCCTACATGCTGCCGTACGCTGCCGCCAAGGCCGGATTGAACACGCTCACAGAGGGTTTCGCGAAAGCCTTCGGCCCGACGGTCCGGGTCAACACCCTGATGGCCGGTCCGTTCCTCACCGACATCAGCAAGGCCTGGGGTGCGGATACGTCGAATGCCTTCCGCTCACTGCCGCTGCAGCGCGCGGGTGCGCCACGCGAAATCGTCGGCGCCGCACTGTTTTTGATGTCCGACGCATCCAGCTTCACCACCGGTTCGATCCTGCGCGCCGACGGCGGTTTCGCCTAGCTCACAGGTGACCGCCGGCCACCAGGACGGCGGCCGCGGCGGCGAGTGACGCCTTCGTGCGCTCGCGCTCGTCACCCATGCCGACGAGGAAGTCGACGGCGAGCGGGCTGAGGATATCCCGCAGGCCGTGACCTTCGGCGCCGAAGAACCCCGCCATCTCGAGCATCACCGCGCCATGGCACATGCTCCAGATGCGGCCTGCGACAGCGGCTTCGCCGTCGTCCCGGATGCGGCCGGCCTCGGCCATCCGGCGCACCGACGCACAGAGCGTCTGGAACGACGCGTCGCGCGACGTCGCATGTCCGGTCACCGTCAAGTCTCGACGGACACTCGACAACGATGCCGGGACGGACGTGCCGAACATCAGTTGGTAGTGCTGCGGATTCTTCAACGCGAACCGGCGATAGGCGGCACCCATCGAGAAGAAGTCCGCCACCGGATCCTCGGTGTGCGGGATGGCAGCCAGCGCTGCGCCGAACCGCGCGAAGATCTCATCCGACAGCGCATCGACAACACCCGTCATCGAGCCGAAGTGCGTGTACACAACCATGGTCGACGTGCCCACCTCGGCGGCGAGCTTGCGCACCGTCAGCGCCTGGAGACCATCGCGCTCGAGGATCACGATGCCGGCTTCGATCAATTGCCGGCGAATTTCTTCGCTCACCCTTGCAGACCTCTCATAACAGTGTTATACCAGTAACCGCAGCCAATAACACTGTTATGGAGGTTCTGGGATGACCAACCGCTACCTGGAAGGCGCGTTCGCGCCACTGCACGACGAGTACACCCTGACCGACCTGTCCGTCACCGGCACGATCCCGGACTACCTGGACGGCCGCTATCTACGCAACGGCCCCAACCCGATCGGCGAAATCGATCCTGAGCTCTACAACTGGTTCCTCGGTGACGGCATGGTGCACGGCATCCGCCTCCGCGACGGCAAGGCGGAGTGGTACCGCAATCGCTGGGTGCGTGGGCCGTCCACGGTGGCCGCGCTCGGTGAGGGCGCGGGCCACGGCGGTCCATTCGGCATCGGCGCCAACACCAACGTGCTCGGGCACGCCGGCAAGACGCTGGCGCTCGTCGAGGGCGGCGGGGCGAGCTACGAGCTGACCGACGAGTTGGACACCGTCGGCGTCTGCGATTTCGACGGCACGCTCAGCGGCGGCTACACCGCGCACCCCAAGCGCGATCCGGAAACCGGTGAACTGCATGCGGTTTCGTACAGCTTCACGCGCGGCAACACCGTGCAGTACTCGGTGATCGGCGCCGATGGCCGGGCCAAACGCACCGTCGACATCGAAGTGCACGGCAGCCCGATGATGCACGATTTCTCGCTCACCGAGCGGCATGTCATCTTCTACGACCTGCCCGTGAGCTTCGATACGAAAACCATCGCGGAAATGGCAGTACCGAAGGCACTGCGGCTGCCGGCGCGACTCTTGTTGTCCTCGGTGATCGGCCGGGTCAAGATTCCCGATCCGGTCACCGCGCGGCAGCCGAACCTCAACCCACGTGATCGGCGCTTCCCGTATTCGTGGAACCCCAAGTACCCGGCGCGCATCGGCGTGATGCCCCGCGACGGCGGGAACGCCGACGTGCGGTGGTTCGACGTCGAGCCGTGCTACGTCTTCCACCCGATGAACGCCTACGACTCCCCCGACGACAACACGATCGTCCTGGACGTGGTGCGGCACCCGAAGATGTTCGCCACGGACCGCATCGGCCCCAACGAGGGGCCGCCCACGCTGGACCGGTGGACCATCGACCTGAGTGCCGGCAAGGTACTGGAGGACCGCGTGGACGACCACCCGCAGGAATTCCCGCGCGTCGACGAGCGTCTGGTCGGCAAGCGCCACCGTTACGGATACGCACCGATGATCGCCGAGGGCGTCAGCGGCAGTGACACGCTGCTCAAGCACGACTTCGTCGGCGGCAACACCGCAACCCGCCACTTCGGGGCCGGGAAAGAGCTGGGCGAGTTCGTCTTTCACCCGTCTTCGGCGGCGGCCGCCGAAGACGACGGCGTGCTGATGGGCTTCGTCTACGACGCCCCGACAGACCGCAGCGAGCTGGCGATCCTCGACGCCCAGACCCTGCAGGACGTCGCGAGCATCAAGCTGCCGCACCGCGTGCCGGCCGGGTTCCACGGCAACTGGGTGCCGACCGCCTAGCAGGCGACCGGTCCGGCTACGGCGTGATGATGTTGAACGCCGGGTCGGGCCGGTCGACCACGCTCAGCAGTGTCGGGAGCGCGGTGGCGTCACCGGTCACCTCGACGCCCGGCGAGCTGGTGTCGCCCGCGGCAAAAGCCAAGAGCCGCAACTTGTTCGCCAGTGTGACGGTGGCCTGCGCGCTGCCCGGGTCAGCGGCGACCTTGCGATACACCAGCACGCCGTTGCGCAGGCTCAACCGGTAGTTGGTCGCGACATCCTGGAACGTCACGTCGATGGCCAGGTTCAGGTCCCACGCCCGCGGGCCGTTGATGTTGATCGCGAAGGTGTCGAACATCTGCTCCGGGCTGAGCTGCGCCAGCAAGGTCGGTGAGCTGGCCTGCGTCGGGGTACCGAAGTTGCCGACGCGCAGCTCGGTGGCGCCCGACAGGAAGAAGTTGCGCCACACGGCGTTCTCGGCGCCGTAGGCCAGCTGCTCCAGGGTGTCCGCATACAGCGTCCGGGCCGCGGCATGGTGCTCGTCGGTGAAGATCGCGTGGTCCAACAGGGTTACCGCCCAACGGAAGTCACCCTCGTCGAACGCGGCCTGCGCCAACTCGACGACGCGGTCGATGCCGCCCATGGCCGCCACATAGCGGGGCGCCAACGCGGCCGGCGGGTGCTGCCAGAGCCGACCCGGATTGCCGTCGAACCAGCCCATGTAGCGCTGGTAGACCGCCTTGACGTTGTGGCTGACCGAGCCGTAGTAACCATGCGTGTGCCAGGCCTTCTCCAACGCCGGTGGCATCTGGAAGGTCTCGGCGATCTCGATGCCGGTGTAGCCCTGGTTGAGCTGGCGCAACGTCTGGTCGTGCAGATAGGCGTAGAGATCGCGTTGCAGCGACAGGTATTCGACGATGTTGTCCTGCCCCCACGTCGGCCAGTGGTGCGACGCGAAGACCACGTCGGCGCGCCCGGAGAAGGTGTCGATCGCCTCGGTCAGATAGCCGGCCCAGCCGTGCGGGTCGCGGACCAGCGCGCCGCGCAGCGTCAGCAGGTTGTGCAGGTTGTGGGTGGCGTTCTCGGCCATGCACAGCGCGCGGAATTGCGGGAAATAGAAATGCATCTCGGCGGGCGCCTCGGTGCCGGGCGCCATCTGGAACTCGATCTCGACGCCGTCGATGGTGTGCGTCTCGCCCGTCACCTTGATGTCGAGGGTCGGCACGATCAATGCCACCTCACCCGTCGACCCGACCTGGCCCAACCCGCAGCCCACCTGACCCTGCGGACCACGGTCGAGCGCCGCGCCGTACATGTAGCCCGCGCGGCGCGCCATTGCCGTTCCGGCATAGACGTTTTCCTGCACGGCGTGCTCGGTGAAGCCTTCCGGTGCGATGATCGCGACCTTTCCGGCGTCGACCTCGGCCTGCGACGTCACGCCCAGCACCCCGCCGAAGTGGTCGACGTGACTGTGCGTGTAGATGACGGCCCGCACCTCGCGGTCGCCGCGGTGCGCGCGATACAGCGCAAGTGCCGCGGCCGCGGTCTCCGTGGAGATCAGCGGGTCGATGACGATGACCCCCGTGTCGCCCTCGATGAAGCTGATGTTCGACAGGTCCAGACCGCGGACTTGATAGATGCCGGGCACCACCTCGTACAGGCCCTGCTTGGCACACAGTTGCGACTGCCGCCACAAGCTCGGGTGCGCGCTGTCGGGCGCGTCGCCGTTCAGGAAGTTGTAGGAGTCGTTGTCCCACACCACTCTTCCGTCGGCCGCGGTGACGACGCACGGTTCCATCGCGGCGATGAAGCCGCGGTCGGCGTCCTCGAAGTCCCGGGTGTCCGCGAACGGGAGCGTCGCGGTGTGTGCGCGGTTGGCGGCGGCAATGGCATCGGTGGGCGGCTTCTGCTCCATGCCGACCAACCTAGCGTCAATTTCCCGCGGGTCAGAGCTTATGCAGCACTACGTCCGACAACGTGCCATCGCCGACCGAGGCCGTCATGTAGGTGCAGTGCGGCTGGCGTCGGCGGTCGGTCGGCGAGCCGGGGTTGAGCAGGCGCAGGCCGGTGGCCGCGGTGCTGTCCCACGGAATGTGGCTGTGCCCGAACACCAATACGTCGGTGTCGGGGTACAGCCGGGCCATGCGCGCGTCGCGGCCGGCTGACGCTCCGGTCTCGTGCGTGACGGTGAACCGGACGCCGTCGAGTGTGACGTCGGCCCGCTCGGGCAGGCGGGCGCGCAGGTCCGGGCCGTCGTTGTTGCCCCAGCAGGCGACCAGGCGCCTCGCTCGCTGCTCGAGTTCGTCGAGCAGCGCGACGTCCACCCAGTCGCCGGCGTGGACCACGACGTCGGCGTGGGCGACCTCGTCCCAGACCTGCGCCGGCATGTCGCGGGCCCTCTTGGGCACGTGGGTGTCGGAGATCAGCAGTAGACGCATTCCGCTGCCGCTCAAGTGATCTCGCCGCTGAAGTACCGGCGCGGGTTGTCCACCAGCATAGTGGTGAGCTGTTCGTCGGTGACACCGCGCTCACGCAGTGCGGGCAGCACGTCGTCACTGATGTGGGTCAGCTTCCAGTTCGGCACGGCCGCCAACTTGCCCTCGTGCGAGAACCAGTCGATGAAACACGACGTGTCGTGCGCCAACACCATCTTCTCGGCGTAACCACGCCTGGCGAGCTCCGCCACGGTGTCCACGCGCTGCTCGAACGGCAGCAGGATGTCGAGCCCGAAGCGGTCCATGCCCAGGTACGAACCGGCGTCGGCGAGCGCACACAGGTAATCGAGATCAGTGCTGTCGCCGGAGTGGCCGATCACCACCTTGGTCAGGTCGACGCCCTCCTCCCCCAGCACCTTCTGCGCGACGAGCCCAGAGCGGCTGTGCGCGTCGGTGTGGACGGTGATCGACGCGCCGGTCTGCACGTGCGCCTGGCCGACGGCGCGCATCACCCGCTCAACTCCCGGCGTCAGGCCCTGATGCTCGATGGCGCACTTGAGGAACGCCGCCTTGACCCCGGTACCGGCGATACCCTCCCGGATATCCCTGACGAAGAGTTCGACCATCGGCTCCGGGGTGTCGAACAGCAGGCCCGGGCCGGTGTGCAGGAACTGGAACGGCACGTCGTTGTAGGTGTAGATGCCCGTCGCGACGACGATGTTGATGTCGACCTGCTCGTTGACCCGCTGGATGCGCGGCAGGTACCGACCCAGTCCGATCACCGTCGGGTCGACGATCGTGTCGATGCCGCGCGACTTGCATTGGCGCAGTTGGTCTATCGCGTCAGCGACGCGGGTCTCTTCATCCCACGGCGACGGGTAGTCCGGGAAGTTCTGCCGAATCTCGTCGCCCAGGATGAACACGTGCTCATGCATGAGCGTGGCCCCGAGGCGGTCGACGGGCACCGGGCCCCTGACGGTCTGCACGTGCGTCATCACCGTCAGTCTGTGTCATGAGCGGTCGGGCATCAAGACCCCATGTCAATCGAGTTGACACAGACTGCTGGTTGCCAGTTAGCTGAGGTAACGTCCCACTCATCCCGGCCGCAAAGGAGTGCCCACATGGATTGGAACTTCCTCGGCACCGACTGGCACCTGTTCGGCAAGCTGGCCGACGTCGCCCTGCTGACACTGCTGTTCGGCGCGACGGTGATGTTCTTCTACATCCAGCGCCTCCGGAAGCAGCCGCAGTTGCCGATGGCCGAAGGCGTCCGAGCCAAGCAGACGGTGCTCACCAAAGTTCGAAAGCGCCAGCCGATGACCACCGAAGAGCTGGAGTACGCCACCCAGGTGATCGACAATCAGCGGACGTTGATGACATTCGCGATCCCCCTCACGATCTTCTCGCTGGGGTGTTTCTACGTGCTCGGCAGCCTCGAGCAGCTCCACGGCGCAACCCCTTCGGAGCGCACCTTTCTCGGGGTCATCGCCATGATCTCGTCCATCAATGTGACCACTCAGATCTTCCGCGTCATCAAGCTGAAAAAGCGGCTCGAGAACGTCACGCTGGTGGATTCTGGGAATTAGCTGGACGCTCTCACCTCGCCTTTCTTTTCCGCGGAATACGCGGAAAGCCACACGCGTCCAATCGCTGATAGTGTTTACGCCGATTCATCTCAAGTTAATTGATATACAACTCGCCGATGTCGAAAGGTGATCGAGTGAACCAGCGCTCTACCGCCCGACGATTCCTCGCACGAGCCTGGATGCCGCTGGTCGCCCTCATCGCGATCGGCGTCGGCGTGCTGTGCATGGTCAAGGTCCACGAATTCTCCGAACCCGGACCGGTTCTGGCCGTCAACCCGCCGCAGGCACCGCCGGAGTTCACCCCCAAGACCCTCACGTATGAGGTGTTCGGCAGCCTCGGGTCCGGCGGGCTGCTGTCGTATGTCGACATCAGCGGGCACCCGCACAAGGTTGAGCTCACCGAACTGCCGTGGTCCCATACCGAGACCACCACTCTCACCGTCGTCTCCGGCAGCATCTCGGTCCAGGTGCACGGCGGCACCGTCGGCTGCCGGATGAAGGTGAATGACGTTGTCCGCGACGAACAGTCCGACGAGCGCGGCAACGCCGACGTCGCCTGCCGGGTGAAGTCCGCGTGACCGACACCGACACCGCCCCGATCGCCCGCCCCGCACACAGCGCGGCCAAGCGCCCCTTCGTTCCCAGAATGGTTCGCCTGCTGGCGATTCCGATCATCGTCTTCTGGGCCCTGCTGGCGGTGATCACCAATACCTTCGTGCCGAAGATCGAAGATGTCGCCGAGGAACTCGCCGGCCCGATGGTGCCGACCTACGCGCCATCGCAGGTGGCGATGCTGACGATCGGCAAGGTCTTCCACGAGTCGACCTCCACCAGCCTGACGATGCTGGTACTGGAAGCCGACCGCGGGCTGACCGAGCAGGACCGCGACTACTACGCGGGCCTGGTCCGCACGCTCAAGGCCGACAGCACGCACGTGCAGTACGTCATGGACACGTGGGGCAAGCCGATCACCGCCGCCGGCGCCCAGAGCCTCGACGGCAAGTCGGCCTACGTGCTGCTCCGACTCGCCGGCGACATCGGGCAGATGGAGGCCAACAACTCCGTCGACGCCGTCAGGAAGATCGTCGACAACTCCAATCCGCCTGCCGGACTGAAGGTTTACGTCAGCGGCGCGGCACCGCTGGCGGCCGACACCGTCGAGATCGCCAACTCCAGCCTGAACAACATCACCATCGCGACGATGTTCCTGATCATCTTCATGCTGTTACTGGTCTACCGCTCGGTCGTCACGATGCTGGTGCCGTTCTTCGGCGTGATCCTGCTGATGCTGTCGGTCAAGGGCCTCATCTCCGCATTCGGGCACTACGGTTTCATCCCGCTGTCGTCGTTCGCCACCAACATGGTGATATCGCTGACCCTCGGTGCGGGCACCGACTACGGCATCTTCCTCATCGGCCGATATCACGAAGCCCGCCTGGCCGGTGAGAGTCGCGAGGACGCGTATTACACCGCGTACCGGGGTGTTTCGCACGTCATCGTCGGCTCGGGTCTCACCATCGCGGGTGCCTGCGCGTGCCTGACGTTCGCCCGGCTGAACTACTTCCACACGATGGGCCCGGCCGTCGCGGTGAGCATGCTGATCACCATCGCCGGCGCCCTCACCATCGGGCCCGCACTGCTCAGCGTCGGCAGCCTCTTCGGGCTCTTCGACCCGAAGCAAGCGGTCAGGGCGAAGCTGTACCGGCGCATCGGCACCGCCGTGGTGCGCTGGCCCAAGCCGATCCTCGTCGCCAGCGTCGCGGTCGTGTCGGTAGGCGCAGTGTTCGTGCCGACATACCGGGTCAGCTACGACGACCGTACATACCAGCCGTCAGATGCTCCGGCCAACCAGGGATTTCAGGCCGCCGACCGGCACTTCCCCAAGAGCAAGCTGTTCAGCGAGATGCTGATGGTCGAGGCCGACCACGACATGCGCAATTCGGCCGACTTCATCTCGCTGGACCGGGTGGCCAAGGCGCTCATCCGGCTGCCCGGCGTGGCGATGGTGCAGAGCATCACGCGCCCCATGGGCCGCGCGCTCGAACACGCCTCCATCCCTTACCTTTTCACCACACAAGGCAGCGGCAACGGCCAGCAGCTGCCGTTCACCCAGCACAACAACGAGAACACCGCCAAGCAGGCCGAGATCACCCGGCACAGCATCGAGGTGCTGAAGAAGACGGCGGACCTGACGCAGACGCTCGCCGACGAACTCCACAACACCGTGCTGACCATGGAGGACATGGAGCGGGTCACCAACGACATGCGTGACGCCGTCGCCAATCTCGACGACTTCATGCGCCCGATCCGCGCCTACTTCTATTGGGAACCACACTGTTTCGACATTCCGGTGTGCTGGTCGTTCCGGTCCCTTTTCGACGTGATCGACAAGGTGGACAACCTCGCCGCCGACATCGGGAACGCGGTCGGCTCCCTGCAGGTGGTCGACAGCCTGATGCCACAGATGGTGTCGCTGCTGCGCCAGACGGTGTCCGACAACCAGGCGCTGCTGGCCCTGATCGTCAACAACTACGGCCCCACCGACATCCAGAACAGAAACACCGACCAGACCTTCGACGACATGATCAATGTCGGCAACGACTTCGACATGTCGCGCAGTGACGATTTCTTCTACATCCCGCACGAAGCCTTCGACAACGACGACATCAAAACCGGTATGGCACTGATGATGTCGCCCGACGGTCATGCCGCGCGCTTCATCGTCACCCACGAGGGCAACGCGATGGGGCCCGAGGGCATCGAGCACGTCGAACAGTTCCCCGACGCGATCAAGATCGCGCTGAAGGAGACGTCGCTGGCCGGGTCGAAGATCTACATCGGTGGATCGGGGTCCAACAACAAGGACATCCAGCTGTACGCCAAGAACGACCTCATGATCGCGGCCATCGCGGCCTTCGTGCTGATCTTCCTGATCATGATGATCATCACCCGATCCCTGGTGGCCGCGTTGGTCATTCCCGGCACCGTGGCATTCTCCTACGCCGGGGCGTTCGGGCTGTCGGTGCTGATCTGGCAGCACCTGATCGGGCTACCCCTGCACTGGCTGATCCTGCCGCTGACCTTCATCGTGCTGGTGGCCGTCGGCTCGGACTACAACCTGCTGCTGGTCGCCCGGCTCAAGGAGGAAATCCACGCCGGCCTGAACACCGGCCTCATCCGCGCCCTCGGCAGCACTGGCGGCGTCGTGACCTCCGCGGGCCTGGTGTTCGCGTTCACCATGCTGGCCATGCTGTCCAGTGATCTGCGGACCATCGGCCAGATGGGGTCGACGGTCTGCATCGGCCTGCTGCTCGACACCCTGGTGGTGCGGTCGTTCATCGTGCCGTGTCTGGTGCGACTGCTGGGCCCCTGGTTCTGGTGGCCGACATTCGTCCGGCAGCGGCCGCTACGTCCGTACACGCCGGCCACCTTGACCCCGGCTAACACTGTGTAGTTGTCAAGGTGCGCAATGCTTTAGGTGTTATGCGGCTGTGTCGAGGCGCATGGTGCGGCGGTTGTATGCGGGGAT